>NZ_JBVIEE010000005.1:49079-220636 GCF_055572015.1 Streptomyces sp. NPDC030840
CGCGGTCGGGGGCCCAGCCCTGGCGGGGAGATCCGAGCCGCGGTCGGGGGCCCAGCCCTGGCGGGGAGATCCGAGCCGCGGTCGGGGGCCCACCCCCGGCGGGGGAATACCAGCCCCGGTCGGCAAATCCCAGCCCCGGTCGGCAAATCCCAGCCCCGGCCGGGAAAATCCAGCCCCTCCGGCGTTTGAGGAGCGGGGTCCGGGGCGGAGCCCCGGGGATGGGACGGGTAGGGGCGGCGGGGGCGAAACCAAGCCAGTCCGCGCCAACTCAGCCCAGCCCAGCCCAGCTCAGCCCACCTCCAAGCCCAAGCCCACCTCCAAGCCCAAGCCCACCTCCAAGCCCAAGCCCACCCCCAAGCCCAAGACCAATGAACAGGAGCCGCCGCCATGCACCTTGATCACGCCCACACTCACGACGGCCCGTCCGCCGTCAGTGCCGACGCCCGCCGCCCCGACGGCACTCGTCGCGCCCTGCGCATCGGCCTCGGTGGCCCCGTGGGATCCGGCAAGACCGCCACGGTCGCCGCGCTCTGCCGTGCCCTGCGCGACGAACTGTCCCTGGCCGTCGTCACCAACGACATCTACACCCGTGAGGACGCCGAGTTCCTGCTCAGGGAGGCCGTGTTGCCGCCCGAGCGGATCACCGCGGTCGAGACCGGCGCGTGCCCCCACACCGCCATCCGCGACGACATCTCGGCGAACCTGGAAGCGGTCGAGGATCTGGAGGACGAGGCAGGCCCGCTGGATCTCGTCCTCGTCGAGTCGGGAGGGGACAACCTGACCGCGACCTTCTCCAAGGGGCTCGTGGACGCGCAGATCTTCGTGATCGATGTCGCCGGCGGGGACGACATTCCACGCAAGGGCGGGCCCGGTGTCACCACCGCTGACCTGCTCGTCGTCAACAAGACGGATCTCGCTCCCCACGTCGGCTCCGATCTCGCGCGGATGGCTGCGGACGCGAAGGCGCAGCGGGCCGAACTGCCCGTGGTGTTCCAGTCGTTGCGGAGCGAGAGCGGCGTCTCGGCCGTGGCCGCCTGGGTGCGGGGGCAGCTCGCCGCGTGGACGGCATGACGACGGCGGGGGTACGGGCCACGGCGCGGATCTCGGCGCGGGACGACGGGCGGGGCGGCACCGCGCTTCCCGTGCTGGAGGGGGACGGGCCGCTCGCGCTGCGGCGCGTCCGGGCCCGTGGTGACGAGGCACGCGTCATGCTCGTCGGTGCCATGAGCGGGCCGCTCGGCGGGGACCGCTTCGCCGTGGAGGCGGAGGTCGGGGAGCGGGCCCGGCTGCACGTCGGGTCGGCCGCCGCCACCATCGCCCTGCCGGGGCAGGCGAAGGGCGAGGCGCGTTACGACGTCCGGGTCGGCGTCGCCCCCGGAGGCGAACTGCGGTGGCTGCCCGAGCAGTTGATCTGCGCCAAGGGGAGCGAGCTGGAGGTGTCCTCGCGCCTGGAGCTGGCGCCAGGGGCCCGGCTCGTCTTCCGCGAGGAGCAGGTGCTGGGGCGGGCCGGAGAGGAACCGGGGCGGCTCACCAGCCGGCTGACCGTCAGGCTGGGCGGGCGGACGTTGCTCGACCAGGAGGTGGCGTGCGGGCCGGGGGCTCCGGGAGGATGGGACGGTCCCGCCGTGCTGGCGGGGTGCCGCGCGCTGGGGCAACTCGTGATCGTACAACCCGAGTTCGAAGAGCGGCTGCCCGAGCCGAGGGCGCTCGGCGAGTACGCCGCCCTCAGCCCGCTCGCGGGGCCCGGCGTTCTCGTGACGGCGCTCGCGGGGGACGCGCTGCGCCTGCGGCGCGTGCTCGACGAGGCACTCGCGTCACTCGACTGACACCCGTCTCACCGCTGGGCGGAACATCGCACACCGGTTATCGGAATAGTAAAGAAGCGTCGCCGCATCTGTTCCCAGCTGCCTCACAGCCGGGAGGATCCCCCCTGACCATTCGCAACAATGCAGGGGGAGTTCTCACTTGAGGTTGAGAGGTAAGCGACCCGCCGGGCGCGCGACGGCGTTCGGTTCCGCCGGAGCACTCGTCACCGCGGCACTGATAGCGGGCGCCGTCACCGCGCCCACCGCCAGCGCGGACGCCCGCACCGTCAAGGACCCCGAGGCGCGCGGTGCGGCCATCGCGGCCGACAAGGCCGCCAAGAAGGGCATCGACTGGCAGGACTGCCCCGCGGACTGGGGCCTGGAGAAGCCGATACAGTGCGGCTGGGTGACGGTGCCGCTCGACTACGCCAAGCCGTACGGCAAGCAGATCAAGCTCGCCGTCGACCGCATCGGCAACACGGGCACCAAGTCGGAGCGACAGGGCGCGCTCGTCTACAACCCGGGCGGGCCGGGTGGTTCGGGCCTGCGCTTCCCGCGCCGGGTCACCACCAAGAACCCGCTCTGGGTCAACGCGTCGAAGGCGTACGACTTCGTGGGCTTCGACCCGCGCGGCGTCGGCCACTCTGCACCCATCTCCTGCATCGACCCGCAGGAGTACGTCAAGGCGCCCAAGATGGACCCGGTCCCGGACTCCGAGGCCGACAAGCGCGCCCAGCGCAAGCTCGCCGCCGAGTACGCGGACGGCTGCAAGGAGCGCAGCGGCGAGATGCTGCCGCACATGACGACGCCGAACACGGCACGCGACCTGGACGTCATCAGGGCCGCGCTGGGCGAGAAGAAGCTCAACTTCCTCGGTGTCTCCTACGGCACGTACATCGCCGCCGTGTACGGCACGCTGTACCCGACCCATGTGCGCCGCATGATCGCCGACAGCGTCGTCAACCCGTCGCGCGAGAAGATCTGGTACCAGGCCAACCTTGACCAGGACGTCGCCTTCGAGGGCCGCTGGAAGGACTGGATCAAGTGGGTCGCGCAGAACGACGCGACGTTCCACCTCGGTGACACCCCGGCCGAAGTGCAGGCGGAGTGGCTGGAGTTGCGCGCCACCGCCAAGGCGGACCCGATCGGCGGGGTCGTCGGTCCGGCCGAGCTGATCTCCTTCTTCCAGAGCGCCCCGTACTACGACTCGGCGTGGGTGCCCACGGCCACCGTGTGGAGCAAGTACGCCGCCGGTGACACCCAGGCGCTCGTCGACGCCGCCGCCCCGGACATGAGCGACACCGCGGGCAACGCCGCCTCGGAGAACGGCACCGCCGTCTACACCGCGGTCGAGTGCGCCGACGCCAAGTGGCCCACGAGCTGGAAGACCTGGGACCGCGACAACACGCGGCTCCACAAGGACTACCCGTTCATGACGTGGGCGAACGCCTGGCTGAACCTTCCCTGTGCCACGTGGAAGTCCAAGCAGCACACCCCGGTCGAGGTGAAGACCAAGAAGGGCCTGCCGCCCGTCCTGATCGTCCAGGCCGAGCGCGACGCGGCCACCCCGTACGAGGGCGGCGTCGAACTGCACAAGCGGTTCAAGGGCTCCCGCCTCATCACCGAGAAGGACGCCGGCTCGCACGGTGTCACCGGGTTGACGAACCCGTGCATCAACGAGCGCGTGGACACCTACCTGCTGACCGGCAAGGTGGGCAAGTCCGACGTGACGTGCGCACCGCACGCCACGCCCAAGCCGTAGGCCATACGCGGAGGGGGCGGCCGGAGCCTGTGGCCGCCCCCTTCCCGTATCCACCGGCTCCTCACGCCTGCCGTCCGGCCAGCCACGCGTCCTCCGCGGCGTAGTCGAAGAGATCCCCGTAGTTCTGGGCCATCTTCGGGTACGCCTCCCGCCAGTCCCGGCCGTCCAGTTGGCGCTCGATCCAGGCGACCGTCTCCGGGAGCGTCTCCGCGTACCGGGTCACTGGGCGGTAGCCCAGCTCCCGCTCCGCCGCCGACATGTCGCAGACCACGGGAAACGGGACCGACCACGGTGTGTCACCCACCGTGGGCGACGGAGCGGGGCCGTCGACCAGCACGTCCTCCGTCTCGACGCCCATGACGTCGTCGATCGCCGCGGCGATCTCCGCCACCGTCGGCGCGTCGGGATCGACGGCGTTCAGGGCGCGTGAGCCCGGCCTCGCGGCGGCCAGGCGGATCAGTTCGGCGATGTTGTGGACGCTCGCCGGGTGGAAGCGGCTCTGTCCACCGTAGGAGAGGACGCGCCGGCGACGCCCGTCCAGGTTGCGCTTGACGAAGTACAGCTCACGCGGTGTGCGGCAGTACGGCCCGTGGATCGCGCCCGCGCGCACCAGCGTGGTCGGCAGCCGGTCCGCGGCTGCGAGGAGGTCGCGCTCCAGGGCCGCCTTGCGGGTGCTGTACGAGGTGTCGCCCGGCTGGATGGTGCGCTGTCCCTCGGGGAGGGGCACCGGGTACTCGGGGAAGCCGTCCGGCTCCGCCTGGGTGTCGAAGGTGCGGCCCTTGTCGTCCTCGTACACCGACACGCTGGAGATCACCACGGCGGAGCCGACGCGGTCGGCGAGGCTGGTCAGCTGGTGTGCGTGTTCCGAGCCGTAGGCGACCATGTCGACGACGACGTCGCAGTCGTCGCCGACGGCGGTGGCCAGGGCGGTGTCGTCCGAGCGGTCGGCCGCCCTGGCCCGTACCTCGTCCGGCCACCTGTCGTCCCGCCCGCCGTTCCGGGAGAGTGCCGTCACCTCCCAGCCGTCCCGCGCCAGCGCGTCCACGGCCACGCGGCCGATCTGTCCCGTCGCTCCGATCACCACAGCTCGTCTCATGGGGTGACCGTATGGGCCGGGAGGGTGCGTTTCCCAGGGAATCGGCTGTCAGCAGAGTGGCTGCGGCGGAGTTCCCCGCCGCCCCTGACGGGCAGGGGCGGCGGCGCGAGGCACCCCCGGCGCCCGGAGCGGAGCGGACCGTCAGCTGAGGGGCATCCGGGGGAACCTGCGCTCCTTCGCCTTCGCCGCCTTCTCCTCGGCCTCCTGCGCCTTGACCACGGCCGCGTACTGGTCGACGTACTCCTGCTCGGAGAGCGAGAGGATCGCGTACATGATCTCGTCGGTGACGGCCCGCAGGATGGCCTTCTCGTTCTCCATACCGGCGTAGCGGGAGAAGTCGAGGGGCTTGCCGAAGCGGATGACGACCGGGTGGATGTTCGGGATGACCTTGCCGGGCGGCTGCGCCTCGAAGGTGCCGATCATCGCGCAGGGGATGACCGGAACCCCGGCCTTGAGCGCCATGACGGCCACGCCGACCTTGCCCTTGTACAGGCGGCCGTCGTGCGAGCGTGTGCCCTCCGGGTAGATGCCGAGCAGTTCGTCCTTGCTGAGCACACCCAGGCCCTCGCGGATCGCGGCCTGTCCCGCGTCCTTGCCGGAGCGGTCCACGGGGATCTGCCCGGCGCTGCGGAAGAAGTGGGCCGTCAGCCGGCCCTTGATACCGGGACCCGTGAAGTACTCGGCCTTCGCGAGGAAGGTGATGCGGCGCTTGAGCACGGCGGGCATCAGGAAGTGGTCCGAGAACGACAGATGGTTGCCCGCGATGATGGCGGCGCCCGACGACGGTACGTGTTCGAGGCCCTCTATTCGAGGCCGGAAGACCAGTCTCAGCAGCGGCCCGAGAAGCACGTACTTGAGGACGTAGTAGAACACGGTGTCCCTCTCACTCTTACCGGCTCACTGTTACCGGATCGGCTTGCAGGCGTGTTCTGCCACGTGACAGCCCACATCTGCGGACTCAGTCGCTTTGAGGGCGTAGCCGCCTGTGGTCAGGTCTGATGGGACCCATGCTGACTCCTTGCCGACTTCCGCGCACGCTCGTCAGGCGTCCGAGTGCAGGTGAGGCTCGTCCTGCGGTGCCCGACAGTTGATCGTAGCCCGATTGGCCCCGTCACTTGGAGCCCCCGGAACCGGTCGAGGGCGGTTGCCCCTGCCCCGAGACCGCCGCGCGGGTGCGGCAGTCCGCAGTCGGCGAGGGCCTGTTCCCGCTGTCCGCGGGGCGTGGAACCAGGTCGTGCGGATGATCCCGGCGTTCGTGGCCGGGCTCTCGTGATGGGCTGGACCGGCGGTTGACGCGGGCCTCCAAGCGTGGCTGCCGTGGTGGAGGCCGCCCACGCGAGGGCTGGACACACCCGGTCCGCGACCGGCGAGATCGGAGGCGGCGAGAAGTCCGGCCCGGGCCGGGAGACCGGCGAGGCCGGGCCCGCCGCCCGGCTCACAGGCGACGATTCCGGCCTCGCCGGTGCCGAACAGTCGTGCGGGGTGAGCCGTCGCTCAGGCGAGGGGCTTGCCTGCGCGGTGGCGGCGAAGGCACTCCGGTCCCTCGACGGCGGCGGGTTCCTCGACGCTGGTGTCCTCGCGGCGGACGTCGAGGATCTTCAGGTCGGGACCCTGCGGGTCAGCGGACCTTTCCGGCGAGGTCCTCGGTGTCTCGGGCGGCGAGTTCCTTGGTGATGCGGTCGAGCATGACCGAGGAGGATTCCCTGGCCCGTTCCTCCCAGGCGAAGACGCAGGCGGTGGCCACACCGTCGAAGTTCGTCTCGCGCAGGGTGGTGAAGAAGGTCTCCCAGTCGACCTCACCCTGGCCGATGTCGAGGTGCTGGTGGATGCGGGCGGGGGTGCCGGGCGGGTTGAGGATGTAGCGCAGGCCCGAGGAGCCCTTGTGGTTGAAGGAGTCGGCGATGTGCACGTGCTGGAGCTTGTCGCCGGCGTAGCGCATCATCGCGGCGATGTCCGCCGTCGGGTCGGCCCCGGAGAGGTGGAAGGTGTGCGGGGCGCAGTAGAGGTAGTTCACCCACGGTTTGTTGATTGCGCGGACGAGGTCGACGGCGGGGGTGTTCTCCTCGCAGAAGTCGTCCGGGTGGGCCTCCAGGTTGAGCGCGATGCCCTCGCGCTCGAACAGGGGCAGCAGTTCCTCCAGTGACCGCCAGAAGGCGGCCTCGCTCTCGGCGGCGCGCTCGGGGCGGCCGTTGAACTCCGAGTTCATCAACGGGCATTCGAGGTCGGCGGTGATCTGGATCATCCGTTTCCAGTAGCGGACCGCGGCCCGCCGCTCGCTCTCGTCGGGCGAGGACCACTTGTACAGCGGCAGCACCGAGGACAACCGGACGCCGTGGGCGCGCAGGGACTTCTTGAACGCCGCTACGCGCTCGTCGTCCGCCCGCGGGTGCAGGAAGAACGGCATGAAGTCCTCGCGCGGGGACAACTCGATGTAGTCGTAGCCGAGTTCGGCGACCGTGCGCACCATGTCGTCGATGGGCAGGGCGCGGAACATGTACGGGTCGAGGGCGATCTTCACGCGGCACCTCCGTAGAGCGCGGGCCGGGGCTTGAGGTCCGTGGCGACGACGCGGCCCGACTCCAGGGCCTCGACGGTCGCGCTGGTGATGACGGTGGCGGCGTAGCCGTCCCACGCCGAGGGCCCGGTGGGCTCGTCGCCGGCGGCGAGGGTCGCGATCCACTCGCGGAACTCGGTGTCGAAGGCGTCCGCGAAGCGGCCCACCCAGTCCGTGAGGACCTCGGTGCTGTGCTGAGCGGCGGCGCGGACACCGACGGCGGCCGGGTCGGGCAGCCGGACGAGCCCCTCCTCGCCGACGGCCTCGCACTGGATGTCGTAGCCGTACTGGCAGTTGACGAAGACCTCCAGATCGATGCGGACGCCCTTCGCGGTCTCGAAGAGCATGATCTGCGGGTCCTTCAGGTGTGCGAACCGCTTGCTCGTGGCGCGCGGGGTGACCACCTGGGTGGAGACGATCTCGTCGTCCAGCAGCCAGCGCAGCACGTCCACCTCGTGCACCGCCGTGTCCAGGGCCGCCATCGAGGAGGTGTACGACTCCGGGACGGTCGGGTTGCGGTGGGCGCAGTGCACGATCAGCGGCTCACCGATGCGGCCGGAGCCGATGACCTGCTTCATCTGCCGGTAACCGGCGTCATAGCGGCGCATGAAGCCGACCTGGACCAGGCGGCGGCCGTGGGCCGTCTCCGCCTCGACGATCTTCAGACAGTTCTCGGCGGTCGTGGCCAGCGGCTTCTCGCAGAACACCGGCTTCCCGGCGGCGATCGCGCTCAGCACGTGCTCGGCGTGCGTCGGGCCCCAGGACGTGACGAGGACCGCGTCGACATCGTCCGCCGTGACCACGGCCGCACCGTCCGGCAGCACCCGGGCGCCGACCGGCGACGCCGCCTCCTCGGCGCGGGCGGCGTCGATGTCGGTCACCGCGGTGACGCGGGCGCCGGTGACGGTGTCGGTGAGGCGTCGGATGTGCTCCTTGCCGATCCAGCCGGCGCCGATGACACCTACTCGTACGGTCATGGCAGTTCCCTTCGAAGGGCTTACGGGAGCCGGGAGCCTCGCGCTCCCGGCCCACCGGGGACGAGGTCAGGAGAAGCGGTCCTTGAGCTCCGCTTCGAGGGTTTCGAGCGTGCGGCCCCTGGTCTCGGGGACGCAGAGCTTCACGAAGGTGAGGGAGAACAGCCCCGCCACCACGAACAGGAAGAAGGTGTTGGAGATCCCGATCCCGGAGACCAGGGAGGGGAAGACCAGGCCGATCACGAAGTTGGTCAGCCACAGCACCACGGCCGCGACGCCCATCCCGAAGCCGCGCATGCGCATCGGGAAGATCTCCGACAGCATCAGCCAGGTCACCGGCGAGATCGCGCCCTGCTGGAAGGCGAGGAACGTGACCGTCATCGCCAGCACCGCGAAGGCCCGGCCGTCACCGGAGGGCAGCACCAGGGAGAAGACACCGATCAGCAACAGCGCGGCTGTCGTACCCATCTGGCCGGCCATCAGCATGGGGCGGCGGTTGACGCGGCCCAGCAGCCAGATGCCGACGAAGGTGGCCAGTACCGAGATCACGCCGTTGGCGATGTTCGCGGTGAGCGCGCTGTCGGCGGCGAAGCCCGCGTCGGTGAGGATCTGCGTGCCGTAGTACATGATCGTGTTGACGCCGGTGATCTGCTGCACGATCGCGATGCCGAAGCCGACGAACATCAGCTTGCGCACCCACGGCGTGCTCCTGATGTCCGCCCAGCCGCCGAGCTTCTCCTGCTCGTCCCTCACGGCGAGCGCGGACACCTCGCTCAGCTCGGCCTCGGCCCGCTGCTGCGAGCGCACCTGCTTCAGCACGTCCAGGGCGTCGTTGAAGCGGCTCCGCGAGGCAAGCCAGCGCGGGCTCTCCGGCATGACCAGCATGCCGAACCACAGCACGACCGCCGGAAGCGTGGCCACGACCAGCATCCAGCGCCAGACGCCGCCGGACTCGCCGCCCACCCGGGCGATGATCGCGTTGAAGGTGAAGGCGAGCAACTGCCCGGTCACGATCATGAGTTCTTTACGGGTGACCAGCGCCCCGCGCCGCTCGGCGGGCGAGACCTCCGCGAGGTAGACCGGCACGGTCACCGACGCGCCGCCGACCGCGAGGCCGAGCACGAACCGCGCCACGACCATGACCGCGGTGGTGGGCGCGAGGGTGCACCCGAGCGCTCCGACGAAGAACAGCACGGCGAGGGTGAGGATGGTGTGGCGCCGTCCGCGCGCGTCCGACAGCCGTCCACCGGTGACGGCGCCCAGGGCGGCACCGAGGAGCAGCGAGCTGGTGACCATGCCCTCGGTGACCGGGGTCAGGCCCAGGTCGTCGGTCATGTACGGCAGCGCGCCGTTGATGACTCCGGTGTCGTAACCGAAGAGCAGTCCGCCGAAGGTGGCGACGAGGGTGATGAGCCGCAGCCGCCGGGAGACGGCCGGAGGGGCGTCGTCGGGGACGGCGGTGGCGGGAGCGGGGGCCTTGGTGGTGTCGTTGCTGACGTCCATGCCACCTCCTACTGGTTGACGGTGGGGCGTCGGGTACCCGTCAGTCCGCAGCCGGCCAGGTGTTCACGCGTGCTGACCGCGATGGGCAGCGGCACCTCCGGAGCGCACGGGTACAGGTCCTGTTCGACGATGACGAACAACTCGGCGTCCAGGCCCGCGAGTTCGGCCACCACGTCGGCGGGTTTGGGTACGCCCGCCGGCGGCGACACGCACACGCCGCGCTTGACGGCCTCGCCGAAGGAGAGGTTCTCGGCGGCGACCTGGGCGAGGATCTCGGGATCCATCTGCTTGATGTGGACGTAGCCGACGCGCTCGCCGAAGCGGCGGATCAGGTCGAGGTTGTCGCCGCCGCCGTAGGCCACGTGCCCGGTGTCCAGGCACAGGTTGGTGTAGCGGGAGTCGGACTCGCCCAGCAGCCGCTCGATCTCCGGCTGGGTCTGGATGTGGCTGTCGGCGTGGGGATGGATGACGAGCCGTACGTCGTACTCGTCGAGCAGCAGCTTGCCGAGCCGGTCGGCGGCCTTGCCGAAGCCCGCCCACTGCTCCGCGGTCAGCTCGGGCGGCTCCGTGAAGTCGCCGGTCTTCTCGTCGCGGTACATGGGCGGAATGAACACCAGGTGGTGGGCGCCCGCGGCGGCGGTCAGGGCGGCCACCTGACGGACGTGGGCGAGCATGTCGTCCCAGGCCTCCGGGCGGTGCAGCGCGCCGAACGCGGTGCCGCCGGAGACCTGGAGCCCCCGGGCGTCCAACTCCTCCTTGAGGCGTCGCGGGTCGGTGGGGAGGTAGCCGTACGGGCCGAGCTCCAGCCACTGGTAACCCGCCGCGGCCAGCTCGTCGAGGAAGCGGGTGTAGGGGACCTGGTGCTCGTCCTCGGGGAACCAGACGCCCCAGGAGTCGGGGGCGGAGCCGAGACAGAGGTTGCCGACGACGGTGCGGAGGGGGGATGGCGTCGTTGCCATGGAGTGCGCCCTTCGGAAGCGGGGACAGAGGGGGCAGGGGTTGGCGGAGGGGCAGGGGTTGGCGGAGGGGCAGGCGGTGCGGGACTGGGTTCTGCCGCGTCGCGCAGCTCCGGGAGTGTCATGGGGGACGTTGCTGACGCGCTCTACTAGCGCGCTCTAGTGCCAGTACGATGACCCCTGTCCAAATGTCCTGTCAATGGCTCGTTGCAGGGAGATTTCAGGGCCGCCCGTAAGTCGAGCGTGGCGAGGGCGGCCGAAGCCCTGCCGGATCGGCGCGCGGCCGGCTTGCGTGGGTGGGCTTGAACTTTCAAATAACTTCGGGAAGACTCTCGTTTGAGCATTCAAACATCAAGTCCCGGTGCTCGACTCGCATCCCTCCCTGGAGCTGCCATGTCTGTTGCCTCTGACGCAGTCACCGTCCGCCGTGGTCCGCTCGTCGTGGCGGGAGGTGTGCTGGCCGCGATCGTGGTGGCCTCGCTGGCCGACGCGCTGCTCGCTCTCCTCGCCCTGGCCGGGGGCGCGCCCGACGACTTCCAGCCGCTGAAGCCGTCCTCGTACATCTTCCTGACGGCGGTCGGGGTAGTGGCCGGTGCCGTCGGCTGGGCCGTCATCCGGAAGGTGTCGAAGGCGCCCGAGGCGCTGGTGCGATGGCTGGTGCCGACCGTCGTCGTGGTGTCCTTCGTGCCTGACTTCCTGCTCTTCGGTGACGGCGGTGTGGTCGGAGTCGGGGCGCTGATCCTGATGCACGTCGTGGTCGCCGCGGTCGCGGTGTTCGCCTACCGCAAGGTCATGCCGCTGTCGCAGGGGCGGTGAGAAGAGGATGCGGAAAGCCGGGCGGGCGGAAACCGTGGTTCCTGCCTGCCCGGCCTTTTTCCCGCTCCCGTACGGACGCGAAGTGGTGGCGGTGCCGCCGTTCTCCGCGCGATCCGAGTCCCGTGTCCGCGTCATCCACGCCGTGGGCAGCCTGACCTGCGGCCCACAAGCCACCGCGCACTGCGGGGCGGCGAGGGCAAGGTCACCCAGAACGTGTGAAACTTCAATTGTGAGCCGATAGCCTCCGGCCATGACCACTTCGCCACGCTGGCTCGACAGCGAGGAGCGGCGGGCCTGGCTGGCCTACGTCGACTTCTCCACGCTGTTGGCCGACCACCTCAACCGCCAGCTGCGCAGGGACGCGGGGGTGACGCACGCGGACTACACGCTGCTGGTCCACCTCTCCGCCACCCCCGGCCACACGCTGACCATGTCGGAGCTCGCCGAGCGCCTGAAGATCACCCGCAGTCGGCTCACCCATGCCGTGACCCGTCTCCAGGAGGCCGGTTACGTGGACCGGCAGGGGGACCCCGGCAACCGCCGCAACCAGTTCGCGGTACTGACCACCGAGGGGCAGCGGCTGCTTGAGCGGGCGGCGCCGGGGCATGTCGAGGCCGTGCGCCGTGCCGTCTTCGACGCGCTGACCCCCGAGCAGGTACGCCAGTTCGCGGAGATCGGCGAGGCGATCAACGCCGCGCTGCAGCGCACGGAAGCCGCCGGGGACGACGGCGAGGAGGTACTGCCCTGGCGCCGTCGCTAGAACAGCCGTCGCCAGGGCAGTCGCAGACCGGTGACCACCGGGCCCTCACCCCTTGTGCGCCAGTACCTCCTCCAGGGAACCCAGCGCCGAGCGGAGCTCCTCCGCCGTGATCGTGAGCGGTGGAGCGATGCGGATCGTCGAGCCATGGGTGTCCTTGACCAGGATTCCCCCGGCCATCAGGCGCTCACTGATCTCGCGGCCCGTACCGAACACGGGGTCGATGTCGACGCCCGCCCACAGCCCGCGCGCCCGGAACCCGACGACGCCCCGGCCCAGCAGCGCCGTGAGGCCGTCGGCCAGCACCGCGCCCAGCTCGGCCGCCCGGCGCTGGAACTCACCCGTCGCCAGCAGCTCGACGACCGCCGAGCCGACCGCCGCGGCCAGCGGGTTGCCGCCGAACGTGGACCCGTGCTCGCCCGGACGCAGGACGGAGAGGACGTCCCGGCGCCCCACCACGGCCGACACCGGCACGATGCCGCCCCCCAGCGCCTTGCCGAGCAGCACGAGGTCGGGCAGGACCCCCTCGTGCTCCACGGCCAGGGTGCGCCCGGTGCGGCCCAGGCCCGACTGGATCTCGTCCGCGATGAAGAGGCAGCCGGTACGGGCGGTCAGCTCGCGGACCCCGGCCAGGTAACCCTCGTCCGGGATGATCACGCCCGCCTCGCCCTGGACGGGCTCGATCAGCACCGCCGCGGTCGTCTCGTCGACGGCCGCCTCCAGCGCGGCGAGGTCGTTGTACGGGACGATCCGGAAGCCCGGGGTGAACGGGCCGAAGCCCGTGCGGGCCGTCGGGTCCGTCGAGAAGCTGACGATCGTCGTCGTACGGCCGTGGAAGTTGTCCGCCGCCACGACGATCGTCGCCCGGTCGGCCGGCACGCCCTTCACCTCGTACGCCCACTTGCGGGCCACCTTCACCGCGCTCTCCACGGCCTCGGCGCCGGTGTTCATGGGCAGCACCATGTCCAGGCCCGTCAGCGCGGCCACACCCTCGGCGAACTCGGCGAGCCGGTCGTTGTGGAAGGCCCGCGAGGTGAGCGTCAGCCGGTCGAGCTGACGGTGGGCGGCCTCGATCAGCGCCGGATGGCGGTGCCCGAAGTTGAGCGCCGAGTAGCCCGCCAGCATGTCCAGATAGCGGCGGCCCTCCACGTCCTCCACCCAGCTGCCCTCCGCACGGGCGACGACCACGGGCAGCGGGTGGTAGTTGTGCGCCAGGACCGGCTCCTCGGCGCGGATCAGCTCGGCGGACGAACGGGGCGCGTGGTCGCAGGACCGCACGCCGGTGTCGTCGGAGGACTGCGTGACGCCGTCGGCGGACTGCGTACGGACGGGAGCGGTCATGAGCGGATCTCCTGAGTGCAGCACTTGATGCCGCCGCCGGCCTTGTGGAACTCCGACAGGTCGACAGGGACGGGTACGTAGCCCTGGCGCGCCAGCTGGTCGGCGAGTTCCTTGGCGCGCGGGGCGATGAAGACGTGGCGGCCGTCGGACACCGAGTTCAGCCCGAACGCCATGGCGTCCTGACGGGTGGCGAGCACCGCGTCCGGGTACAGCCGCGCCAGCACCTTGCGGCTGCCCGGCGAGAACGCTTCCGGGTAGTAGACGATGTTCCCGTCCCGCCCGTCGTCCCCCTCGTCGAGGACGAACAGCGCGGTGTCCAGGTGGTAGAAGTACGGGTCGACCAACTGGAGACTGATCACGGGCACACCGAAGAACTCCTGCACCTCCAGGTGCGTCTGGCGGGTCGTACGGAAGCCGGTCCCGGCCAGGACCCAGCGGCCGGCCGGCACCAGGTCGCCCTCGCCCTCGCACACCGAGCCCGGCCGGTGCACGTCGTAGCCGGCGGCCCGGAACCAGGTCTCGTAGGCCGCGGACTCGGGGCGCCGCTCGGGCGCGTGGAAGAGGGAGCCGAAGACGCGGCCCTGGAGGACGAGCGCGGAGTTCGCCGCGAACACCATGTCCGGAAGGCCCGCGACGGGCTCGACGGTGTCCACGGTGTGGCCGTGATCGCGGTAGGCGCGGATCAGCTCCGCCCACTGGCCGCGGGCCAGATCGACGTCGACGGCTTGGTCCGGGTGCATCCACGGGTTGATCGCGTACTGGACGGCGAAGTGTCTGGGTTCGCAGACGAGGAAGCGCCGCCGGCGCGGCACACGGTTCTCAGGCACAGAGGGGTTCCTCCGCTTCCTGCGGTGCTGGTTGGGGGTGACTCCAAGGTACGAACCGGCTACGTCGAGCAACAAGAGCGAAGGATTGCGTGTCCGCGCAGGAATGCTGCGTTCTGAGGAGGAACAACGCACGTCCGGTGCGTTTGGTCAGCCGCTCTCCGGTGCGGGCTGGCTGGCGCCCGCTTCCGGGCTCTCCGGCAGGAGGTGGGACAGCACCATGTAGCTGATCGTCTTCCTGATGAACGGCTCGATGCGGATCCGCTCCAGCACCTCCTCGAAGTGCTCCACGTCCCGCGCCCGCACATGCAGCAGCGCGTCCGCGCCCCCCGTCACCGTCATCGCGGCCGCGATCTCCGGGTGGTTGCGCACCACCTCCGCCAGCCGCCGGGGAGGCGCCGCGCCCTCGCAGTACACCTCCACGTACGCCTCCGTGCGCCACCCGAGCGCCGATGGCTGCACCGTGGCCGAGAACCCGGTGATCACCCCGGTGTCCCGCAACCGGTCCACGCGCCGCTTGACCGCGGTCGCCGACAGCCCGATCGCCGCGCCGATCTCGGCGAAGCTGGTCCTGGCGTTCGCCATCAGCGCGGTGATGATCTTCCGGTCGAGCTCGTCGAACGGCGCCGGCCTGCTGCTCATGCCCGGCACTGTATCCGGCCGATGTCCAGCGGGTACGTCCACGCCGGGCACGTGTGCAGGCGTACGGATTACTCCTAGACTCCGGGGTCATGCTGCGCGCGCTCGCCGTCGATGACGAGAACCCGTCCCTCGAGGAACTGCTGTACCTGCTCAGGGCCGACCCCCGGGTCAGCAGTGCCGAGGGCGCGAGCGATGCCACCGAGGCGTTGCGCCGCATCAACCGGGCCCTGGAGTCGGGCCCCGGCGGCCCCGAGGCGATCGACGTCGTCTTCCTCGACATCCACATGCCGGGCCTCGACGGGCTCGACATGGCCCGCCTGCTCACCGGCTTCGCCCGCCCGCCGCTCGTCGTGTTCGTCACCGCCCACGAGGGCTTCGCCGTCCAGGCCTTCGACCTCAAGGCCGTCGACTACGTGCTCAAGCCTGTCCGCCGGGAACGGCTCGCCGAGGCCGTCCGCCGGGCCGCCGAGCTCCTCGACACCGCGCCGCCCATACCCGTGCACGAACCCGACCCGGACCACATACCCGTCGAGCTCGGCGGTGTGACCCGCTTCGTGGCCGTCGACGACATCACCCACGTCGAGGCCCAGGGCGACTACGCCCGGCTGCACACCGACCGGGCCAGCCACCTCGTCCGCATCCCGCTCTCCACCCTGGAGGAGCGCTGGCGCGCCCGCGGCTTCGTCCGCATCCACCGCCGCCACCTCGTCGCCCTCCGCCACATCGCCGAACTCCGCCTCGACGCCGGCACCGTCAGCGTCCTCGTCGGCGAGGTCGAGCTCCAGGTCAGCCGCCGCCACGCCCGCGAGCTGCGCGACCTGCTGATGCGCCGGACCACGGGCTGAAGGGGACACGCCGATGCCCCAGGACCCGACCGAACGCCGCGTCGTCGTCACCGCGGTACCCCGGCGCGCGCGCCGCACCTCCGGCTACTACCGCCCCCGCACCGAGATCGACGAACAGACCACCCTCGGCCACACCTACGTCCGCTCGCTCATGCGCAGCCAGCTCCGCACCGCCCTGGTGGTGTTCGGGGTGCTGGTCCTGCTCGTCGGGCCGCTGCCCCTGGTGTTCGCGGCGATGCCCGACAGCGCCGGCCTCGAATGGGCCGTCCTCGGCTTCGGCATCTACCCGCCGCTCGTCCTCCTCGCCCGCTGGCACGTACGCCGCGCCGAGCGGAACGAGCGGGACTTCGCACGGCTCGTCGAGGACCGCTGACGGGCCGAGCCGCAAGGGGTCCAGCAAGGGAACCAGCACTGTGAACGAGGCAATGTGAACGAGAACTACGCCGTCCCCGCGGTCGCCCTCGTCGTCGTGGCGACCGTCCTCGTCGGCGCGTTCGGCCTGCGCATCTCGCGGACGACCTCCGACTTCTACGTCGCCTCCCGCACCGTCGGCCCCCGCCTCAACGCGGCCGCGATCAGCGGCGAGTACCTGTCCGCCGCCTCCTTCCTCGGCATCGCGGGCCTCGTCCTGGTCCAGGGCCCCGACATGCTCTGGTACCCGGTCGGCTACACGGCGGGCTACCTCGTCCTGCTGCTGTTCGTCGCGGCCCCGCTGCGCCGCTCGGGGGCGTACACCCTGCCGGACTTCGCCGAGGCCCGGCTCGCCTCCCAGGCCGTACGGCGCCTGGCCGGGGCCTTCGTCGTCGGCGTCGGCTGGCTGTACCTGCTGCCCCAGCTCCAGGGCGCCGGGCTGACGCTGACCGTGCTCACCGGCGCCCCCGACTGGCTCGGCGGAGTGATCGTCGCGGCTGTCGTGGTCGCGACCGTCGCCGCCGGAGGCATGCGCAGCATCACCTTCGTGCAGGCCTTCCAGTACTGGCTCAAGCTCACCGCGCTGCTCGTCCCCGCCCTGTTCCTCGTCCTCGCCTGGCAGGGCGACGGAGGCCCGCGCCACGCCTTCGACGAACCCGCGCGCTTCCGCGAGCAGCGGGTCGTCCGCGTCGACGCCGGCCTCGACCTCAAGCTCGACCGCCCCCTCGACGTCACGGCCACCGGCACGATCGACGGCCGCCCCTACGAGGACGAACGCGTCTCTCTCGCCGCCGGCACCCACCGCATCGAGGCCGGTACACGGCTGACCTTCACCCGGGGCGACCCCGTCCCCGCGGCCGACCGCGGCACCAACGGCGGCATGTCGACCTCCCTCGCCGAGGGCCGCGAGGAACGCCCGCTGTACGCCACGTACGGACTGATCCTCGCCACCTTCCTCGGCACCATGGGCCTGCCCCACGTCGTCGTCCGCTTCTACACCAGCCCCCACGGAGTCGCCGCCCGCCGCACCACGGTCGTCGTCCTCGCCCTGATCGGCGCGTTCTACCTCCTCCCGCCCCTCTACGGCGCCCTTGGCCGTCTCTACGCCCCCGACCTCACCCTCACCGGGGACGCCGACGCGGCCGTGCTGCTGCTGCCCGACCGCATGATCGGCGGGCTGGGCGGCGACCTGCTGGGCGCACTGGTCGCGGGCGGGGCGTTCGCCGCCTTCCTGTCCACCGCGTCGGGGCTCACCATGGCCGTGGCGGGCGTCCTCACTCAGGACGTGCTGCCCTCACGCGGGGTACGGCACTTCCGGCTGGCCACGGGACTCGCGATGGCCATGCCGCTCGCGGCCAGCACGCTGGTGGGCGGACTGCCGGTGGCCGACGCGGTGGGCCTCGCCTTCGCCGTGTCCGCCTCGTCCTTCTGCCCGCTGCTCGTGCTCGGCATCTGGTGGCGGCGGCTCACCCCGCCGGGCGCGGCGGCCGGGATGCTGGTCGGTGGTGGATCGGCGCTCGTCGCGGTCGCCGCGACCATGGCGGGCTACCCCGGCCGTGGGCCCCTGCACGCGCTGCTGGCCTGGCCCGCGCTCTGGTCCGTGCCGCTCGGGTTCCTGACGATGATGCTCGTGTCGCTGGCGACGCCGGGGAGGGTCCCGGCCGGGACACCGGCGATCCTGGCGCGGTTCCACCTGCCGGAGGCGCTCGCCGGTGGCCAGACGCACGGCACGGCCAGGGAGACCGAGGCGGGCACCGACTCGTGGAGGAGGGTGAGAACGCGTGGGGACGGGTGAGGTCACCGGATTCGTCGCCGGGCTGTGCGTGGCGGTGCTCCCGATGCTGGCCGCCGGGTTCTGGCTCGGCCGCCGCACCGCCCGGCAGCGCAGCCTCGGCGGGCTCGGCACGCCCGTCGAGCACGCCACCTTCGAAACCCTGCACACCGCCTCACTCGCGGCGCCCCCGCTGCGCGCCGGACTCACCGGGGAGACGGCCCGCAAGTCCGCCCGGCGGCTGCGCACCCTGCTCGGCACGGACGCGCTCTGCCTCACCGACCACGAGGCGGTCCTCGCCTGGGACGGCGTGGGCGAGCACCACCGCACCGAGATCATGGAACGGCTCGCCGGGCCCCTGGAGAACGGCCGGGGCGAGGCCTTCCGCCTGAGGTGCGAGGAGCCGGACTGCCCGCTGCGCTGGGCGGTCGTCGCCCCCCTCACGGTCGACGACCGCGTCCACGGTGCCCTCGTCGCGTGTGCGCCCGGAGAGTCCGCCGTCCTCGTGCGGGCGGCCGGTGAGGTCGCCCGCTGGGTCTCCGTCCAGCTCGAACTCGCCGACCTGGACCGGTCCCGCACCCGCCTGATCGAGGCCGAGATCAAGGCCCTGCGCGCCCAGATCTCCCCGCACTTCATCTTCAACTCGCTCGCGGTGATCGCCTCGTTCGTCCGCACCGACCCCGAGCGCGCCCGCGAACTCCTCCTGGAATTCGCCGACTTCACCCGCTACTCGTTCCGCAGGCACGGCGACTTCACCACCCTCGCCGACGAACTCCACGCCATCGACCACTACTTGGCGCTGGTCCGGGCCCGGTTCGGCGACCGCCTCTCGGTCACCCTCCAGATCGCCCCCGAGGTCCTTCCGGTCACACTGCCGTTCCTCTGCCTCCAGCCCCTCGTGGAGAACGCCGTCAAGCACGGCCTGGAGGGCAAGACGGTGACGGCGGGAGGCAGGAGCCACATCAGCATCACGGCCCAGGACGCGGGCGCCGAGGCGCTGGTCGTCATCGAGGACGACGGCGTCGGCATGGATCCCCAGCTCCTGCGCCGCATCCTCGCCGGAGAGGTCAGCCCCTCCGGCGGCATCGGCCTGTGCAACGTGGACGAGCGGCTCCGCCAGGTGTACGGCGACGACCACGGCCTCGTCATCGAGACCGCGGTGGGCGCGGGCATGAAAATCACCGCCCGGCTCCCGAAGTACCAGCCGGGCGTGCACTCCGGAGGGCGGCTTCCCCGCGAGTGACGCCCTGTGCGCGGGCCGGTGCCGCCGGGTCAGGTGTTGCGCGAGGCCACCATGCCGACCGTGATCAGGCCGAGGACGACCCAACCGAACCAGAGCCAGCCGTTGGAACCGAGGGCCACCGTGTAGGCCGTCACCACGACGAGCCCACCCATGGTGAGCACCCCCATCGCCTTCGTCGAACCGGGCATCGCGACACCCTCCTCAGACTTGATCCCCCTCCATGGTGCCCCCGTTTTGCAACTGAACTGTGCAGACGACGTAATGTGAGGGCGTATTCCAGGCACTTTCGCTCACCCAGGCGTCGGATTTGTACTGGCTCGGGTCGTAGCCGTAGTCCTCGGGAGGCAGGTCGTCCCGGCAGGCCTCCCGCCCCTCGCCGTCCACGGCCTCCTGGTGCGTCGTCTCCGGCTCCAGGTAGGCGAATCCGAGAACCCGCTGGTCATGTGGGCCGTCACACGGGGCAAGCTCCGTGGCGTATTTGGAGATCTTGCGGAGGCAGTCCTGCTTCTGCAGGGCGGCCGTGTCGGGGATCCTCGCGCCCATCTCGCGGTGGTGCCCCAGCGGGCCGTACACCGGTCCGGTGGTGCCCAGCAGCAGACAGGCGACGCGCCGCTCGGCGGTGTCGAAGCCGTCGCCGGTCGGGACGACGGCGTACGTGCGGACGGCCGCGAGCTTCTCACGGGTCTCCTCGGTGCGCTGCTCGCACTGGGCGGTGCCGGACGCGCGGGCCTCGTCCGCGGACCCCGCCCCGTACAGAGCCATCACCTGTCCGTCCGTGGTGCTGCCGCCGCACTCCACCACGCTGAGGCGCGGCCTTCCGGTGAAGGGAACGTCCGGCCAGACGGCGCTCACACAGTCGCCGTCCTTCAGCGGCTCGGTCAGCCCGATGACGTCACCGTACGGCTTCGTGCCACTCGCCCCCTCCAGGATCGCCGTGTGGAGCCACGCTCCACCGCCGACGAGGCCGAGACCAAGGAGACCGCCCACGAGTGCCAGAAGGACACGAGTGCGCTTGCCGCGCTGCTGACCTGTGCGTACGGCGGGCGCACCGAGGCCGCCCGCGGCCCAGGGACCGGAAGCAGGCGGTGCGAGCCGCTGCTCCGGGACCTCGGCCCGCGCCAGGGCCTCCTGGACGGCAGGCGTGGTGGAGGACTCCGGAACGGCCGTCGGGGCGTACCACGGTGTACCGAGCCCCTGGGCCCGCGCGGCCCGGGAAACCGCCGGGTCGGTCGCCCCCCTCGACCACGGTGGCTCCGAGGCGGGCGCCGGCTCCGTACGCACGGGTGACTGGGGCGTGACGATGGCGGAGAGTCCGGCCTCGGCCTCCCGGGCGGTGATCCGGTGAGAGGCGTTCTTGGTGAGCAGGGCGGCCAGCACCGGTTCCAGCGCTCCGGCGCGCAGGGGCGGACGCGGTTCCTCCAGTACGACGGCGGCGACCGTCGCGAGGTCCGAGTCGCGCTCGAACGGGCCGTACCCCTCGACCCCGAAGTAGAGCGTGCAGCCGAGCGAGAACAGGTCGGCCGCCGGGGTGGGCTGCCCGCCGTCGGCCCGCTCGGGAGCCAGGTAACCGGCGGTGCCGACCAGGACGTTCGTGCCCGTGAGCCGGGTCTCGCCGCCGTCGGGCCGCACGGAGATGCCGTAGTCGGTGAGCAGGACACGTGCGTACGGTGAGCCGGTGCGGTCCGGCGCCAGCAGGATGTTGGCCGGTTTCACGTCCCGGTGCATGATGCCCCGCTCGTGCCCGGCGGTCAGCGCGTCCAGCACGGCCAGGCCGATGCGAGCGCACTCCGCCGGGGCCAGGGGGCCGCGCAGGGTGACCAGGGCGCGCAGGTCGATCGCGCCCGGCACGTACTCCATCACGATCCAGGGCAGGCCGTCGTGCTCCAGGACGTCGTGCACGGTCACCACGTTCTGGTGGTCACGCAGCCAGGCCGCGTGCCGGGCCTCCGCGCGGGCGCGGGCGATCCGCGCCGAGCGGTCACGGCCGGCCTCGCCGGGGTCGCGGAACACGATCTCCTTCAGGGCGACCTCACAGGACAGCTGCTGGTCGTGGGCGAGCCACACGTGCCCCATGCCGCCACTGCCCAGCCGCTTCAGCAGGAGGTAGCGGCCGGCGATGGTCCGGCCGACTCCGGCGTCGGGTGCTCCTTCTTCCATCCGGTCACTCTCCGGGGTGCGGTGCGTGGGCCAGGACCGGGCTTTCGGTGGACTCGGCGGGGGGCGGATCGCCGGACGAGACAGGGGCGCTGGACGCGGGGGTGCTGGACGCCGGTCCGCCGGGCAGCGGAGAGCTGGACGTCGGGTCGGCGGTTTCGGTCCTGGTGGGCGTGGGCGTGGGAGTGGGGGTGGGGTTCGCCGTGGCGGTTTGCGGGGACGTGGGGTCGGTGGTCGTCCTGGTGGGCGTCGCGGTCTCCGTCGCTGTGTCGGTGGGGGTGGGGGTGGGGATGACCGTCTCGGTGGCGGACGGTGGCTTTGCCGGGCGGCCGTCTGTCCTGGCGTCGGACGGCGATGGGGTGGGGCTGTCCGTCTTGGCGCCGGACGGTGATGCCGTGGGGTCGTCCGTCTCGGTGCTGGGCGGGGATTCCGTCGGGTCACCTGTCCTGCTGCCGGACGGTGACTGACTCGGTTCGTCCTCGGACGACGACGGGCCCGCCCCCGAACCGTCGCTCGACCGACCGCTCCCGTCCCTCTTCACCTCCAGCGTCACGGCCTCCCCGAACCGCAGGTCGGTGCCGGGACCGGGCTGGGAGCCGGTCACCCGCGCGTCGGCGGGTGGCAGCTCGTCACCGGGATACGCGACCGCGAAGCCGAGCCCCGCGAGCTTCTGGCCGGCCGCGCCGAACGACATCCCGGTCACGCTCGGCACCTCGCGTTCCTTCGTCGCGTCGAAGGAACCGTCCTGCTCGCCGTCGCTGCCCACGGGCCGGGCGATGCCCCGGTCCGGGTCGTCGACGTCGACGAGCACGACCCGGTCGAGCGTCTGCGGTGCGGGCCGGACGGTGACCACGGCGGATTCGTCGAATCCGTCCCACTTCTTGTTGCCGTCGCCGAACTCGACATCGATGCGTTCGGGGTTCTTGTCGAAGGGCCGCAGAGGGTTCCCGCATGAGCACTTCACGGCGGGCACGCCCTTGTCGTCCACCAGAACCGCGATCCCCGCCTCCAGCAACGCGTCGAAGGCGACGGCCCTGCCTTTCTTGTAGTCGTGGTTGACCACAAGCGTGTCGTGACGCAGGAAAACCGGTGTGAGGTCGTCGAGATATCCCTCGATCCGATCCTCGGTAACCGGCTTGACGCCGACGACGCGTGCCCATTCACGGGTTTTTCGGTCGTTCTTGGGGTCGGTGAGGAATTCCTTGAGGCGTTCGACGTCACAGATCCTGGTTTTTCCGCTTCCCCCGTACAGGCCCGGTGCGTTGCCCTGCTGCAGGCCGCTGTGCGGCGGCTGCGACGCGATGGTGGCGTCCTCGCCCAACTGTCCGTTCTCTTCGAAAAAAGGTGCGAGAGACGGTATTCCGGCTGTAACGGCCTTCACCACGAACTCAGGTGGCCCCAAGTCGCATCCACTGACGATCAGAACTCCCGCCAGCAGTGCGGCAAACCTTCGAACAGCTGCTTTTCCGGCCCCTCGCAAGCGTGTGCGCACGGTCATGACCGCTCCCCCCGGCGGTGGTTTCCCCCGTCACCCTGCAGAGCGGAAGCAGGGCTCACGCATCATGCTACTGAATGGGAAAGCCTTTCCGTCAAGATGACCTATGAGAGAGGGACGAGTTACCGAAAGGAGAAAGAGGGTTCGGTTGAAGAAAACGGGACTCAGCGACCGCGTGCGTTGAGTGAGGCCAGATAGGCGTTGTACGCCTCGAGTTCCTTGTCCCCGTCGCGGTCGGCGGCGCGGTCCAGGCGCTTGGCCTGCCGCTGCTCGGAGCCGTACCACTGGAAGAGCAGCGCGATCAGCACGAGCACGGAGGGGATCTCGCTGAACGCCCAGGCGATGCCACCTGCCGCGTTCTGGTCGGTGAGCGCGTCGATGCCGAGTGAGGCAGGCGGGTTCCGGTACGCCTCGACCATGGGCTCCGACGCCATCATCAGCGCGATGCCGAAGAACGCGTGGAACGGCATGCCCGCGAAGAGCTCCAGCATCCGCAGCAGGTAGCCCGGGCGATGCGGACCGGGGTCGACACCCATGATCGGCCAGAAGAACACCAGGCCGACCGCGAGGAAGTGCACCATCATCGCGACGTGCCCCGGCTTGGACTCCATGAGAAAGTCGAACAGCGGCGTGAAGTACAGCCCGTACAGGCTCGCGATGAACAGGGGGATGGTGAACGCGGGGTGCGTCACGATCCGCAGATAGCGGCTGTGCAGGAACAGCAACAGCACCTCGCGTGGCCCCTTGCGCCCCTTGCCGGCGACGGGCAGGGCCCTGAGCATCAGCGTGATCGGCGCCCCGAGCAGCAGCAGGATCGGCGCCAGCATGCTGATCACCATGTGCTGCACCATGTGCACGCTGAACATGACCATGCCGTAGTCGTTCAGCCTGGTGCACATCATGAGCAGCACGAGCAGCACACCGACGACGAACGCGACGGTCCGCCCCACGGGCCACTTGTCCCCGCGCCGCACCAGCCGCACGACTCCCCAGCCGTACAGCCCCAGCGCCACGAGGCAGCCGACGAGGAAGAACGGGTCGGCCGACCACCCGAGCCCCCGCCCCAGTGTGAAGGGCAAGAGATCCGTGCCGTGCCCGCTGTGATCCATCCGCCGGCTCCTGTTTCGTGGGGGTTGAGCGCAGTCTGTCCGCACCAGACTAGAACCGCCCCCGGCGGCGGCAGCCACCGGGGGCAGTCCTTTCAGAGCGTGCGGAACCGCGACCCTCAAGGGGCGCGGGGCTGTGTTCAATGTGCGGCTCCACCGCGTGGGCGCGATCAGCCGAAAACGGCCCGCAGCCCGCAACAGACCTCAGGGACCGAGCTCTCAGCGGCGCTCACAGCACGCACTCGGCCTCCGCGTACCGCTCCTCCGGCACCGTCTTCAACGTCTCCACGGCCTCCGCCAGCGACACCATCACGATGTCCGTCCCCCGCAACGCGGTCATCCGCCCGAACTCCCCGCGATGCACGGCCTCCACCGCATGCCACCCGAACCGGGTGGCCAGCACACGGTCGTACGCGGTCGGCGTACCCCCGCGCTGCACGTGCCCGAGGATCACCGGCCGCGCCTCCTTGCCGAGCCGCTCCTCCAGCTCGACCGAGAGCTGCCGGGCGATCCCGGCGAACCGCTCGTGCCCGTAGATGTCCTTGCCGCCCTCGTCGAACTCCATGGAGCCCGCCTTGGGCTTGGCCCCCTCCGCCGCCACGACGATCGCGAACCGCTTGCCGGCCGAGAACCGCTCGGCGACCTTCGCGGTCAACTCGTCGATGTCGAAGGGCCGCTCGGGAACGACGATGGCGTGGGCGCCGGCCGCCATGCCGGAGTGCAGCGCGATCCAGCCGGTGTGGCGGCCCATGACCTCCACGATCAGCACGCGCTGGTGGGACTCGGCGGTGGTCTTCAGCCGGTCCAGCGCCTCGGTCGCCACGCCCACGGCGGTGTCGAAGCCGAAGGTGACGTCCGTGACGGCGATGTCGTTGTCGATCGTCTTCGGCACACCGACGATCGGCAGGCCGTTGTCGGACAGCAGGCGGGCCGCCTTGAGGGTGCCCTCGCCGCCGATCGGGATGATCGCGTCGAGGCCCAGTTCCTCGACGTGGCCCTTGGCCCGCTCCACCCCGTCACGCAGGTGTTCGGGACGTACCCGGGAGGAACCGAGGATCGTGCCGCCGCGAGCGAGGATGCCGCTCACCGCGTCGAGGTCGAGCTTGAGGTAGTCGCACTCCAGGAGACCCCTCCAGCCGTCCCGGAAGCCGATGACCTCGTCACCGTGGTCGACGACGGCACGGTGGACGACGGACCGGATGACGGCGTTCAGCCCGGGGCAGTCGCCGCCGGACGTGAGGACACCAATGCGCATAGCCCGAAATACCTTCTCCACGAGGGCCGGGACCGGACCGCGCTGTCCGGCGGGATCGCGGCCACCCTACCGGCGGGAGGGGCCTGGTCCGTACCGGGCGTCCGCCTGCTGGACGCTGCCGCACAGGTGAGCGGTCGCCTTGTCAGACGGGCTTCCTGCGCGGCGACGGGCTGTCGTACATGGCCACGGGCTGTCGTACGTGGCGCGGAGGGGCCCGAGGAACCGTTTCTCGGGCCCCTCGAACCCCTCGGACGCGTGGCCTGACGCGTGGCCGTGTCAGGCGGGCTGCTGCGCGGCCTCGATGCGCTCGTTGCGCAGCGCCTCGTACCAGCGGTCGTCGGTCGGCGGCAGCGCGTTCACGTCGAGCGCCAGCTTCAGCAGCAGGTCCGCGATCTGCGGGTTGCGGGCGAGCACGGGACCGTGCATGTACGTGCCGAAGACCGTGTCGTTGTACGCGCCCTCCGTGCCGTCCCCGGTGCCGTTGCCCTTGCCGATGCGGGTCTGCGCGAACGGTCGGGCGGTCGGGCCGAGGTGCGTGATGCCCTGGTGGTTCTCGAAACCGGTCAGCGGCGGCAGGCCGAGGCGCGGGTCGATGTCGGCGAGCACGTCACCGACGCACCGCTCGCCCGTGCCGCGTGTCGAGGTCACGTCGAGCAGCCCGAGGCCCGGCTCGCGCTGTCCGAGGTCGTTGATGAACTCGTGGCCGAGGATCTGGTAGCCGGCGCACACGGAGAAGACGATCGCCCCGTTCTGCACGGCCTGGTAAAGGTGGCCGTCGCGCCGCAGCCGCTCCGCCGCGAGCCGCTGCGGACGGTCCTCGCCGCCGCCGATCAGGTAGATGTCGCCCGAGGTCGGGATCGGCTGGTCGCTGCGCACGTCGAGCCGCGCCACGTCGAGGCCGCGCTGGCGCGCCCGGCGTTCCACGACGAGGACGTTGCCCTGGTCGCCGTACGTGCTGAGCAGGTCCGGGTAGACCCAGACGACCCGCAGGCTGTTGTCGCTCATGAAGTCACTGTCCTTAACCGATGCGTGCGAGTACGTCAGTTGCCCACGCGCCGGCGCAGGTCCTGGAACGCGGTGTAGTTCGCGATGACCTCGATCCGGCCCGGCGGGCACATCTGCACGGCCTGGTCGAGGTTCTCGCACACCTGGAAGTGCTGGTTCGCGACCTCCAGACGCACCGCGAGGTCCAGCTTGCGGTCACCGATGACGAAGAGCGGGTGCCCGGTCAGGCGCGTGTAGTCGACGTCCCACAGCCACGAGGTGTCCGTGCCGTCGGCCGAGCGGGCGTTCACCGAGAGGATCACCGGGGCCGGCGGCGGGTCGATCAGCGAGAACGTCTCCAGCCAGCCCGCCGGGTTCTTGGCGAGCAGCAGCCTGAGGTCGCGCTGCATGAACTGCACGACGTCGTAGCGACCGGCCACCGCTTGTACCTGGTACATGCGTTCCAGGGCGACCTGCGGGGGCACGCCGAACACGGCGGCCACGGCTGCCGAGGAGGCGGCGTTGGCCTTGTTGGCGCGGCCCGGGAGCTGCAGGTGGATCGGCCAGGCGGAGCCGTGCGGGTCCAGGACGTGGTCGCCGGACAGCGCCCAGCTCGGCGTCGGCCGGCGGAAGCCGCACTCGCCGCAGAACCAGTCGTCGCCGGGGCGCTGCATCACACCGCCGCAGGACGGGCAGGACCAGGCGTCGTCCTTCCACATCTGCCCGGCGGCGACCCAGATCACGTTGGGGGAGGAGGACGCGGCCCACACCACCAGCGGGTCGTCGCAGTTGGCGACCACGACCGCCTTCGAACCGGCCAGTCCCTCACGCCAGTTCTCGGCCAGCATGCGGGTCTCGGCGGCGCGGTCGAGCTGGTCGCGGGAGAGGTTCAGCAGCGCGATGCACTTCGGGGCGGTGTCGCGGGCCACCCCCGCGAGGTACTTCTCGTCGACCTCGATGACGCCGTACCGGGCGTCGGAGCCGCCGGCCAGCGCCGAGGTGATGCCCGCGGGCATGTTGGCGCCGAGCGCGTTCGACACGACGGGGCCCGCGGCACGGAGGGCCTCCGCGATCAGGCGCGTGGTCGTGGTCTTGCCGTTGGTCGCCGAGACGAGGACCACGTCCAGGTTCTGGGCGAGCCGGGCAAGGAGGTCCGGGTCGAGTTTGAGGGCCACCCGGCCGCCGATCACCGAACCGCTCCCGCGCCCCGCGGCGCGCGATGCCGCCGCGACCGCCTTGCCCGCGGTCACGGCGATCTTGGCCCGCGGAGTGAGCGGGTCCGAGTTGCCTGCCATCAGTTCTCGATCCTCCTTGCGAGCGCGCCTCGCCTGAGCCTCTCGGCACCATGGTGTGGACCTCAGCCTATCGAGATCCACTCACGCGCCCGAATCGCGGCACCACGTCGGCGCCGGTGCGACGTTGAGGACCGTACTCTGGCGGCCATGCGAAACGGCTCGATCCCCGGCGCCCGAGGGCGCGTGCGCCCCATGACCCTGTTCGGGGGCCCCGTTCTGCACGCACCGTGTGAAGAAGTCACGGATTTCGGCCCCGAACTGGCGAGTCTCGTGGAAGACATGTTCGCCACGATGTACGCGGCGCGGGGTGTGGGCCTCGCGGCGAATCAGGTGGGCGAGCGGTCGCGGGTGTTCGTGTACGACTGTCCGGACGACGAGGAGGTGCGGCATGTGGGGCACGTGGTCAATCCGCGGCTCGTCGAGACGGGCGGGGTCGTGCTGCGCGGGCCTGAGGGGTGTCTGTCGCTGCCCGGGCTGGAGGCGGGGACCGAGAGGTACGACGAGGCGGTGGTCGAGGGGGTCACGGTGCGGGGTGAGCCGGTGCGGGTTCGGGGAACGGGGTTCTTCGCCCGGTGCCTGCAGCATGAGTGCGATCACCTGGAAGGCCGGGTGTACGTGGACCGGCTCGTGGGGTGGCGCCGGCGGAGGGTGGTACGGCAGGCGGCGCGGGCGCCGTGGGGGCGGTGACGGTGGTGCGGGTGCGGGTTCCGTGGCGCCGTTGGGGTGCGGGTGTGATGCCGACTGCGGGTTCGTCGTGGCTTGTCGCGCAGTTCCCCGCGCCCTCAGAACACGCGCAGTTCCCCGGAGCCCGGAAGCGCGTGTTCGTACCCGCGCCCAAAAAGTTCGCGCAGTTCCCCGCGCCCCTGGTGGGCACGTGGGGTCCCGCGCCCTCGGCATGTGCGTACGCCGGCGCGCCCTCGCAACGAAGGTGTGGGGGTCAGAACCCGGGCCCGCCGACCTTGTCTCCCGCCGCTGCCAGGCGGCCCCAGAGGAGGTCGGCCAGGCTGCGGACCAACTCGGCGCGGGAGCAGGGGCGTTCGCCGAGCCACCAGTCGCCGGCCGCGTGCATCATGCCGACGATGCCATGGCCCCAGACGCGCGCGAGCTGTTCGCCGGCGGGGCCGAGGTCGAGTCGTTCCTCGATGACCTGGGCGAGTTCCTCACCCATGCGGCGCAGCAGGGGAGCCGAGTGCTTGCCCACGTCGAAGCCCTCGCCCTGCTGACCGCCCTCCGCCGGATGCATCAGGAAGCGGTACACCTGGGGGCGTGCCTCGATCGCCGTGAGGTAGGTGTCGAGCGTCCGCTCGACCCGTTCGCGGCGCTCCGCCGGGGCGTCCAGCGCCGCCCGCAGCGAATCGAGGAGCGCGTCCGTGTGGCGCTTGGCGAGAGCCGCGTAGAGCCCTCCCTTGTCGCCGAAGTGCCGGTACAGGATCGGCTTGGTGATGCCCGCCTCCGCCGCGATGGCGTTCATCGAGGCGCTCGGGCCGTCGCGGAGCACCACTCTGTCGGCGGCCTCGAGGAGCTCGCGCCGACGGCGGTCGGCGGACCGTTCCTGATCGGTCCGCTGTGTGGTGTCCATGTGCTTCTCCCCACCCCGTGCTGATTCGTGACGCCTGCGCAAACTAACACTCATTGGCACGTGCACATCGAACGGGCTGCCGGGCCCGCTGTGGGAGTTGACTTTTCCTACCGGTCGGTAACAGGCTACTGTTACCGCAGGTAACACTTGAGTGCAGCGCTGGAGGGGTCATGGCCGAGTTCACCATGGAACTCAACGAGGAGCAGAAGGAGGTCCGCGACTGGCTCCACGGGTTCGCCGCCGATGTGATCCGCCCCGCGGCCGCCGAATGGGACGAGCGTGAGGAGACCCCCTGGCCGGTCATCCAGGAGGCCGCCAAGGTCGGCATCTACTCCCTGGACTTCTACGCCCAGCAGTACTTCGACCCCACGGGCCTCGGCATCCCCATGGCCATGGAGGAGCTGTTCTGGGGTGACGCGGGCATCGCCCTGTCCATCGTCGGCACCGGCCTCGCCGCCGTGGGCGTCCTCGCCAACGGCACCGAGGAACAGATCGGCACCTGGATCCCGCAGATGTACGGGGACGCGGGCGACGTCAAGGTCGCCGCGTTCTGCTCCTCGGAGCCCGACGCCGGCTCCGACGTGGCCTCCATGCGCACGCGGGCCGTGTACGACGAGGTCAAGGACGAGTGGGTGATCAACGGCACCAAGACCTGGGCGACCAACGGCGGCATCGCCAACGTCCACGTCGTCGTCGCGGTCGTCGACCCCGAGCTCGGCTCCAAGGGCCACGCCTCCTTCATCATCCCGCCGAACACGCCCGGCCTGTCCCAGGGCCAGAAGTTCAAGAAGCACGGCATACGCGCCTCGCACACCGCCGAGGTCGTCCTTGAGGACGTCCGCGTCCCCGGCTCCTGCCTCCTCGGCGGCAAGGAGAAGCTCGACGAGCGGCTGGCCCGCGCCCGCGAGAGGGCCAAGGCGGGGGGTGAGCGTGTGAAGAACGCGGCGATGGCCACGTTCGAGGCCTCCCGCCCCGCCGTGGGCGCCATGGCCGTGGGTACGGCCCGTGCCGCCTACGAGGTCGCTCTCGACTACGCGAAGACCCGTGAGCAGTTCGGGCGGCCGATCATCGACAACCAGGGTGTCGCCTTCCAGCTCGCCGACATGCGCACCTCCGTCGACGCGGCCCGGCTGCTGGTGTGGCGGGCGTCGTGGATGGCGGTCAACGGCAAGCCGTTCACCGCGGCCGAAGGGTCGATGTCGAAGCTGTTCGCCAGCGAGACGGCCAAGAAGGTGACCGCGCAGGCCGTTCAGATCCTGGGCGGAAACGGGTACACACGGGAGTACCCGGTGGAGCGAATGCACCGGGATGCCGCCATCTACACGATTTTCGAGGGTACTAGTGAGATCCAGCGGCTCGTGATCGCCAGGACCCTGTCGGGGATGCCCATTCGGTAGCGCCGATCGCGCGTTCCCCGCGTGTCCCGTGTCAGGGTCGAAGGGCAGTGAGACGGAGGCGCGGCAGCCACGAGGGAGTGCGCGATGACGTTGACGGCCAGGGAACTTCTGGACACGACCGCCGGGAAGCTCGCCCCGGATCCGGGCACCAACCGGCTGCTTCCGCTGATCGCCCGCGGCGCGGCGGGGCGCGACACGCTTGCCGCCCTCGCCCTCGAACAGCGCCATGTCATCGCCGCCGACCGGCGCTCGTTCCGCCATCTGGCCGAACGGGCGGCGGCCGAGGAGCCGGCGAGCGCGCCCTTCTACGAGATGCTCGCCGAGGGCGAGGCACTGGCGGCCCAGCGGCTCGGCGCGTTCGCCGAGGCGTGCGGCGCGGACGAGGCGCGGGCCTCGGCGTACGAGCCGCTTCCGGGCTGCCAGACCTATCCCGCGTACGTGGCCTGGCTGGCGCTGGGCGGTGCGCCGGCCGACGTGGTGGTCGCGCTGAACGCCAACTTCGCGGGCTGGGGCGGCTACTGCGCGACGATCGCGGACGCCCTGCGACGCCACTACGGCTTCACCGACGAGGCCTGCGGCTTCTTCGACTTCTTCGCCGAGCCCTCACCGGAACTGGACCGGAGGGCACGCGAGGCCGTGCAGACGGCACTGGACGCGGGACGGATCGACGAGGATCTGGTGCGGCGCCACGGCCGTCTGCTCCAGGCGTACGAGACGATGTTCTGGCACACGCTGTGGGAACTCGAGCAGCGCTGACCAGGGACCTAGCCGGAGGCGCCCCCGCTGCTGTGCGCGATGCAGGCCACGTCGATGCGGTCGGCCAACTTGGCGAGTTCGATGGTGAGGGTCGCCACCGTTTCCTCGTCGAGGCCGTCCTCGCCGGCGTCCACCAGGTGCAGCCACCGGCCGCCCACCGTGCGCAGCAGCTTGCTGACGTCGGCGGCCGCCACCTGCAACGTGCCGCGGTCGTCGACGATCAGAGGCAGAGTCACTTCGCGGTTCACATCAGGGATCGTAACCGCGGAACGTTCACGCTCCGTGCCACACGGTGGTGATGTTGCAGAACTCGCGGATTCCGTGTCCGGAGAGCTCCCGCCCGTATCCGGACCGCTTGGCGCCGCCGAACGGGAAGGCCGGGTGCGAGGCGGTCATCCCGTTGACGTACACCCCGCCGGCCTCCAGGTCACGGACGAAGCGGTCGATCTCGGCCTCGTCACGGGTCCACACGTTCGAGCTCAGTCCGAAGGGTGAGTCGTTCGCGACCGCGACCGCCTCGTCGAGGTCGGCGACCCGGTACAGCGTGGCGACCGGACCGAAGGTCTCCTCGCGGTGGATACGCATCTCGGGGGTCACGTCGGTGAGGACGGTCGGCGGGTAGTACCAGCCGGGCCCGTCGGGACGCTCGCCGCCGCACAGGACCGTGGCGCCGCTTTCCACCGCGTCCACCACCAGGTCCTCCAGATCATGGCGGCCCTGCTTGCCGGCGAGCGGCCCGACGTCGGTGTCCTCCTCCAGCGGGTCGCCGACCTTGAGCGCCTTCATGCCCTCGGTGAAGCGTTCGGCGAAGGCGTCGAACACGTCCGTGTGCACGATGAATCGCTTGGCGGCGATGCACGACTGCCCGGTGTTCTGGACACGCGCGGTCACCGCGGTCTTCGCGGCCCGGTCGATGTCCGCCGACGGCATCACGACGTACGGGTCGCTGCCGCCCAGCTCCAGGACCGTCTTCTTCACCTCGTCCGCGGCGACGGAGGCCACCGAGCGGCCCGCCGGCTCGCTGCCGGTGAGCGTGGCGGCCTTCACCCGCGGGTCGCGCAGAATGGCCTCGACCTCGCGCGAGCCGATCAGCAGCGTCTGGAAACAGCCCTCCGGGAAGCCCGCCCGGCGGAACAGGTCCTCCAGGTACAGCGCGGTCTGCGGAACGTTCGAGGCGTGCTTGAGCAGGCCCACGTTGCCCGCCATCAGCGCGGGCGCGGCGAACCGGATCACCTGCCAGAGCGGGAAGTTCCACGGCATCACCGCGAGCACCGGGCCGAGCGGGCGGTAGCGCACCAGGACGCGGGAGGCGCCGGAGTCCTCCACGTCCGAGTCGTCGGGCTCCTCGTCGGCGAGCAGCTCCGGCGCGTGGTCGGCGTACCAGCGCATCGCCTTGGCGCACTTGGCGGCCTCGGCGCGGGCCTGCTTGATCGGCTTGCCCATCTCCGTCGTCATCGCGTAGGCGACGTCCTCCGCGTCCTCGTCGAGGAGATCGGCGGCCCGGCGCAGCAGGCGGGCGCGCTCGTCGAAGGAGGTGGTCCGGTAGGTGCGGAAGGCGTTCTCGGCGATCGCGAGCCGGCGCTCGATCTCCTCCTCGCCGAGGGCGTCGTACGTCTTGATCGTCTCGCCGGTCGCCGGGTTCACCGTCGCGATGGGCATGGCCCCTCCTGAAACCTTGGCTGTGCTTCGACCTTCCCGCGCGGTGGGGGGTCGCGCAACGCGGGTTCAGTCCGAGCTGTCCGAGTGCTCCGCCAGCCGGTCGAGAAACGCCGTCTGGGCTGTGACGATCACCTCGCGCGCCCGGTCGAGGCCGAGCCACTCCACGCGGTCCAGTTCGGGGAACTCGGCAAGCCGCCCCGACTTCGGCGGCCACTCCATCCGGAAGGTCCCGGGCACGACCGTCGCCGGATCGAGGTCGGCCTCGACCGCCCAGGCGGTGACGGTCTTGCCGCCCGACTGCCGCACCTCGCCCAGCGCCACGGCCTCCCCGTCGGGCGGCGGAAGGCCCAGCTCCTCCTGGAACTCGCGGCGCGCGGCCTCCCAGGGCGGTTCGCCGGGCTCGTACTCGCCCTTCGGCACGGTCCACGCCCCGGTGGTCCGCCGCGCGTAGAACGGGCCGCCCATGTGGCCGAGCAGCACCTCCAGGCCGTCCGCCGTGCGCCGGTACAGCAGCAGGCCCGCGCTCCGCCTGGCCGTCGTCACCGGGCCACCTCCGGGTGCGCGGCGAGCAGGGCCTCGACGGTGTCGGCGTGGGCGGGGGACTTGTCCTCCCGGTAGCGCACGACGCGGGCGAAGCGGAGCGTGACACCGGCCGGGTAGCGGGTGGAGCGCTGGAGGCCGTCGTAGGCGATCTCCACGACGAGTTCGGGGCGGACGGTGACGACCCAGCCGTTGTCCTCGACGGCCAGCTCCTTCAGCCGCTCGGTCTGCCAGGTGAGCATCGCGTCGGTCATGCCCTTGAAGGTCTTGCCCAGCATCGCGAAGGAGCCGTCGGGGTTGCGGGCGCCCAAGTGCAGGTTGGAGAGCTTGCCCGTGCGGCGGCCGTGCCCCCACTCGGCGGCGAGCACCACCAGGTCGAGGGTGTGCACGGGCTTCACCTTCAGCCAGGAGGCACCGCGCCGGCCCGCGCTGTAGGGGGCGTCGAGGGCCTTGAGCACGACACCCTCGTGGCCGCGCCGCAGCGTCTCGGCGAGGAACTCCTCCGCCGCGGCGAGGTCGTCCGGGCCGTGCGCGAGGGTGCGCCGCACCCGCATCGGCTCGGGCACCAGCCGGGCCAGCTCCGCGTGCCGTTCGGCGAACGTCAGGTCGAGCAGGTCCCGGCCGTCGACGGACAGCGCGTCGAAGAAGACCGGCGAGACGGGCACCTCGCGGGCCGCCGTCGCCACGTCCATACGGGAGCCCACGCGCCCCGCGGTCTCCTGGAATGACCGCGGCCGTCCCGCAGCGTCGAACGCGATGACCTCCCCGTCCAGGATGAACCGCTCGCCCTTCAGCTCCCGGGCTGCCGAGGTGAGTTCGGGCAGACGGTCGGTGATGTCGTCGAGGGTGCGGGTGTAGAGCCGTACGTCGTCGCCGTCGCGGTGGACCTGCACACGGATGCCGTCCAGCTTCTCCTCGATCGCGCAGGACCCGAGCTTCCCGACACCCTCGGCCACCGAGGACGCGGTGTGCGCCAGCATCGGCAGGACCGGACGGCCCACGGTGAGGCGGAACCGGTCCAGAGCCGGCGGGCCCTCCGCGAGCAGGGCCTGAGCCACCGCCTGCAACGATCCCGCGAGCATCACGGCACGGCGTACGTCGGCGGCGGGCGCCCCGGTCGCCGCGGCGAGCCCCTCGACGGCCAGCGCGTCCAGGGCGCCCTGCCGGACCTCACCGGTGAGGAGCCCGAACAGGAACCGCTGCTCGTCGTCGGTGGCCGCTGCCAGCAACTCGCCCACGAGGCGCCTGCGTTCGGTCTGCGAGCCGGTGCCGGTGACGGAACCGATCTCCGTCAGCCGGGCGTCCACCTCGCGCACGGTGAGCCTGGGCGTGCCGGTGGGCGCGATGTGCCGGCTCAGCAGCTTCCAGCCGATGCCGAGCCGCCCCTGCGGAAGGCGGCCCGCCAGGTACGGGATGACGATCGGCACGTCGTCCGCCTCCGCGTCCCGGAACAGCTCGGCGAGCAGAGCCGTCTTCCGGGAGCGCGCCGAGGTGGCGGCGACCTCCTGGGACACACGGGCGAGCCGGGCGAACAGCATGCCCTCCATGGTGCAACGGAGGCGGCCGGTCTACACCCGCACGGCAGCCTCGATGCCTTCCATGATCATCTCGTTGTTGATCGCGGCCGCCGCCTTGTAGCCGTCCCCGGCGGCGTGCACGACCTGCTGCGACATGAGTGTGGTGTTGCCCGCCGCCCACACGCCCGGCACCGTGGTGCGCCCCGTCTCGTCGACCACCGGGGCCGTGCCGAACGGGGTCTCCTTCAGCTCCGCACCCAGCCGCTCCAGCAGCGCGGTGCGCGGAACGAAGCGGGGCGCCACGAAGACGGCCGACCGCTCGTGGACGGTGCCGTCGGCGAGCCGCACCCCGGTCAGCCGGTCGTCCTCCACCACGAGCCCGGACACCTCGCCGGGCACGACGCCCACACCGGCCGCGGCCAGCCTGCGCAGGTCGTCGTCCGGGACGTCGGCCTCCGCCGTGGTGTGCAGGAACAGGGTCACGTCCTTCGACCACTGGGTGACCAGCAGCGTCTGGTGGATGCTCATGGGCGAGCAGGCGATCACTCCGAACGGCTGGTCGCGGACCTCCCAGCCGTGGCAGTACGGGCAGTGGAGCACGTCCCGCCCGAAGCGCTCGGCGACCCCGGGGACGGGCGGCAGCTCGTCGGACTGCCCGGTCGCGACGATCAGCCGCCGGGCGCGCACGGTCCGGCCGCTCGCGAGCTCCACGGCGAAACCCTCGGCGCCCTCACCGCGCGTGACGTCCAGCGCCATGTCGTGGACCAGCTCGACGCCGTACGACGCCACCTCCTCGCGCCCCACGGCGAGGAACTCCGCCGGCGGCATGCCGTCCCGTGACAGATAGCCCTGCATGTGCGCGGCGGGCGCGTTGCGCGGCTCGCCCGCGTCGACGAGGAGCGTCCGGCGCCGGGCCCGGCCCAGGACCAGCGCGGCGGACAGTCCGGCCGCGCCGCCGCCGATGACGATCACTTCATGGGCGCTGGTCTTCTCGATCTCTTCGGTCATGGTGACCACCTCCACTCGGACAGTCGCCCGAGCGCTGCGGTATTGACAAACTTGTTTGCCGAAACTGCAATGAGCGTATGGGTGATGGCAGCCGCACAAGTGATGACAGTCGTACGAGTGACGCCACGGACGAGGTCCTCGCGGAGGTCGGCCCGCGGCTGCGGCGCCTCCGCAAGGAACGGGGTGCGACGCTCGCCGGACTGTCCAAAGCCACCGGTATCTCCGTGAGTACCCTCTCCCGGCTGGAGTCCGGGCTGCGCAAGCCCAGCCTGGAGCTGCTGCTGCCCATCGCCCGGGCCCACCAGGTGCCGCTGGACGAACTGGTCGGCGCCCCACCGGTGGGGGACCCCCGGATCCGGTCCAAGCCGCTCGTGATGCACGGTCGCACCCACTGGCCGCTGACCCGCCAGCCCGGCGGGCTCCAGGCGTACAAAGTGCTCGAACCCCAGCGGAGGCTCGAACCGGACCCGCGGGTCCACGAGGGCTACGAGTGGCTGTACGTGCTGTCGGGAAAGCTGCGCCTGGTGCTGGGCGAACACGACGTGGTGCTCACGGCGGGGGAGGCCGCCGAGTTCGACACCCGGGTGCCGCACTGGTTCGGGTCGACGGGGGAGGGGCCCGTGGAGTTCCTCAGCCTGTTCGGGCCGCAGGGGGAGCGGATGCACGTGCGGGCACGGCCCAAGCGGTCGTGACGCATGTGTGACTGTTACCGGCGGACTGTTCCCTGATCGGCAAGCGACCGCTTAGTATGCGGTGCGACCCCGGTAAGGACCCCGGCAAGACAGAAGCAGTCCCGTGGAGGCCCCCCATGCAGGCATGGCACGTGCACGAGAACGGCGAGCCGAGCGAGGTGATGCGGCTCGCGGACGTCGAGCGGCCCACGCCCGGCGACGGCCAGGTCCTGCTGAAGGTGCGCGCCGCGAACATCAACTTCCCGGACGCCCTGCTGTGCCGCGGGCAGTACCAGGTCAGGCCTCCGCTGCCGTTCACGCCCGGCGTCGAGATCTGCGGGGAGACCGAGGACGGGCGCCGGGTCATCGCCAACCCCGCGCTGCCGTACGGCGGGCTGGCCGAGTACGCCGTCGCGGACGCCGCGGCCGTGCTGCCCGCGCCCGAGTCCCTCGACGACGCCGAGGCCGCCGCCCTGCACATCGGCTACCAGACGGGCTGGTTCGGTCTGCACCGGCGGGCCGGCCTGGAAGCCGGGGAGACGCTGCTCGTCCACGCTGCCGCAGGAGGGGTCGGCAGCGCGGCCGTGCAGCTCGGCAAGGCCGCCGGCGCCACCGTCATCGGTGTCGTCGGAGGCGCCGACAAGGCGGCCGTGGCCCGGGAGCTGGGCTGCGACGTCGTCGTCGACCGGCGCACCGAGGATGTCATCGCCGCCGTGAAGGAGGCCACCGGCGGACGCGGCGCCGACGTGATCTACGACCCGGTCGGCGGGGAGGCGTACACACAGTCCACCAAGGTCGTCGCCTTCGAGGGCCGGATCGTGGTCGTCGGCTTCGCGAGCGGCTCGATCCCGAGCCCGGCGCTCAACCACGCCCTGGTGAAGAACTACGCGATCCTCGGCCTGCACTGGGGCCTGTACAACACCAAGAACCCCAAGCTGGTCCTGCGCTGCCACGAGCAGCTCACCGAGCTGGCCGCGCGGGGCGCGATCAAGCCGCTGGTCAGCGAGCGCGTGCCGTTCGGCGGGGCGGCCGCCGCCGTCCAGCGGGTCGCCGACGGTGTCACCACCGGCAGGGTCGTCGTGGTCCCGGGCCTGACCGAGGAGGCGGCGGCATGACCGACGCAGCCGAACTGCGCCGCCGTACCCAGGACCTGCTGGCGGCGCATCCCCCTGCCACCACCGAGCGCCTGGACTTCCTCAGGGCCCGCTTCGACGCGGGGCTGGCCTGGGTGCATTATCCCGAGGGGCTGGGCGGCCTCGGCGCGCCGCGCTCACTCCAGGCGGTCGTGGACGCCGAGTTGGAGGCCGCGGGCGCTCCCGACAACGATCCGCGGCGCATCGGCATCGGCCTGGGCATGGCCGCGCCGACGATCCTCGCCTTCGGTACGGAGGAGCAGAAGCGGCGCTATCTGCGTCCCCTGTGGACCGGCGAGGAGGTCTGGTGCCAGCTCTTCAGCGAGCCGGGCGCCGGGTCCGACCTCGCCGCGCTCGGCACCCGGGCCGTGCGCGAGGGTGACGACTGGGTCGTGGGCGGCCAGAAGGTGTGGACGTCCAGCGCCCACCTGGCCCGCTGGGCGATCCTCATCGCCCGCACCGACCCGGACGTGCCCAAGCACCGCGGCATCACCTACTTCATCTGCGACATGACCGACCCGGGCGTCGAGGTCCGGCCGCTGAGGCAGATCACGGGCGAGGCCGAGTTCAACGAGGTCTTCCTCACGGACGTCCGTATCCCCGACTCGCGCCGCCTCGGCGAGACCGGCGACGGCTGGCGCGTCGCGCAGACCACGCTGAACAACGAACGCGTCGCCATCGGCGGCATGCGCCTCCCGCGCGAGGGCGGCATGATCGGGCCCGTGGCGAAGGCCTGGCGCGAACGCCCCGAGCTGCGCACGCACGACCTCCACCAGCGGCTGCTGAAGCTGTGGGTCGAGGCCGAGGCCGCCCGGCTCACCGCCGAGCGGCTGCGCCAGCAGCTCGTCGCGGGCCAGCCCGGCCCCGAGGGTGCCGGAATGAAGCTCGCGTTCGCCCGCCTCAACCAGGAGATCAGTGGTCTGGAGGTCGAACTCCTCGGCGAGGAAGGCCTGTCGTACGACGACTGGACGATGCGGCGCCCCGAACTCGTGGACTTCACCGGCCGCGAAGCCGGGTACCGCTATCTGCGCTCCAAGGGCAACAGCATCGAGGGCGGGACCAGCGAGGTCCTGCTGAACATCGTCGCCGAGCGCGTCCTGGGCCTGCCCGCCGAGCCGCGCACCGACAAGGACGTCGCGTGGAAGGACCTCGCCCGATGACAACGCAGCGCACCCAGCCCGACCTGCTGTACACGGAGGAGGAAGAGGCGCTGCGCGCCGCCGTCCGCGACCTGCTCACCGACCACTGCGACGCGGCGGACGTGATCGTGCGCACCGAGTCGGACGCCCCGCACGACCTGGAGCTGTGGAAGGCCCTCTCCGACGGCATGGGCCTCGCCGGACTCCTCGTACCCGAGGCACAGGGCGGCCAGGGCGCCACGCACCGCGAGGCCGCCGTCGTCCTGGAGGAACTGGGTCGCGCGGTCGCCCCCGTGCCCTACCTCACCAGCGCCGTCGTCGCCACCGAGGCCCTGCTGGCCTGCGGCACCGACGACCTGCTCGCCGAGCTGGCGTCGGGACGGACCATCGGAGCCCTCGCCGTCGCGCTGAACGTAGCGCCGGGCGCGGCCTACAAGGTGGTACGGCACGAGAACGGCGCTCTGCACGGGGAGTTGACCGCCATCGCGGACGCCGCCGTCGCCGGTGTGCTGCTCGTGCCCGCGGACGACGGCGGACTGTACGCGGTCGACGCCTCCGCCGCGACCGTCACCCCGCAGGTGTCCCTGGACCTGACCCGCCCGCTGGCGAAGGTCGTCCTCGACGGCGCACCCGGACGTCTGCTCGGCGACGCCGAACCGGCCGTGCAGCGTGCCCTGCGCGCCGGAGCCGGACTGCTGGCGTCCGAGCAACTCGGCCTCGCCGACTGGACGTTGACCGAGACGGTCCGCTACCTCAAGGAGCGCAAGCAGTTCAACCGGCCCGTCGGCGGCTTCCAGGCGCTCAAGCACCGGCTCGCCCAGCTGTGGCTGGAGGTCGCGGGCCTGCGGGCGGCGGCACGCAACGCCGCAGGCGCCCTGGCCTCCGGCGACGACATGGACGTGGCGGTGGCCGTCGCCCAGGCCTACGCCGCGCCCGTCGCGGTCCACGCCGCCGAGGAGGCCCTCCAACTGCACGGCGGGATCGGCATGACGTGGGAGCACCCCGTGCACCTGTACCTCAAGCGCGCCAAGGCCGACTCGATCGCGTACGGCACGGCGGGCGGCCACCGCGAGGCGCTGGCTCACCTCGTGGACCTCCCGGCCCCGCGATAGGCCCCGCAGGCTGCCGGTTCAACGACAGGCCCGCCCTCTCCACAGGGCGGGCCTCGACCGTCGACCCGCGCGCCACCCAGGTGAACGCGCAGCGGCAGTCCGGCCAACTCCCCGCACATCCCTCCTCATTGGGCCATACCCGAACTCATACTCTCTGGAGTCCCGTACGGCACTTCCAGGGAGGCAGAGCATGGCCCTCACCACCCGCCGCAGAGCCCTCACCACCCTCGGCGCCGCCCTCGCGGGCTCCGTCGCCCTCCCCGCCACCCACGCGTGGGCGGGCGACGGGAAGCACGGCCCGCGTCCGCTGTGGCGTGCCCACGCGCACAACGACTACGAGCACCCGCGCCCCCTCTTCGACGCGCTCGACCACCGCTTCGGCAGCGTCGAGGCCGACCTCTTCCTCGTCGGCGACCAGCTCCTCGTAGCCCACGACCCGGTCGACCTCGACCCGTCCCGCACGCTCGAATCCCTGTACCTCGACCCGCTCGCGGCGCGTGTGAAGGCCAACCGGGGCGCGGTGTACCGGGGTTACCGCAGGCCCCTGCAGCTCCTCATCGACATCAAGACCGAGGGCTCGTCCACGTACCTGGAGCTGGACCGCCGTCTGCGGCGCTACCGGCACCTGTTCACGACGTACGCGCACGGCCGTGTCCACCCGGGCCCGGTCACCGCCGTCATCTCCGGCGACCGCGCGGCCCGCGTCCCCATGGAGGCGCAGACCGTGCGCCGCGCCTTCTACGACGGACGGCTCGCCGACCTCGGCACCTCCGCCCCCGCGTCCTTCGTCCCGCTGATCAGCGACAACTGGACGCTCAACTTCACGTGGCGGGGTGTGGGCGCGTTCCCGGACGCCGAGCGGGCGAAGCTGCGCACGATCGTCTCCACGGCGCACCAGCGGGGCCGGCGGGTCCGCTTCTGGGCGACGCCCGACACGCCGGGCGCGGCCCGTGACGCGCTGTGGGGCGAGCTCCTCGCCGCCGGCGTCGACCACCTCAACACCGACGACCTCGCCGGACTCGAAGCGTTCCTGGACGCGCACGAGCGGTCGTAGGCCGGCTGCCCCGCGAGCGCACGACATACGGCCGTAGGACGAACGGGCGCAGGACACCACACGTTCGGCGGACACGTCAGCCGCACGGACGAACCCTCCGCTACGCCACACTTGCGGCCGAACGCCGCGAAGCGGACGTGGCGGAGGAGGTTGGCGATGGTCGTGTCCATCTCGGTGGTCCTGCTGCTGGTGATCCTGGCGGTGGTGTTCGTACGCAACGGCGCACTGAAGCTGTCGCACGCCCTGGTCTGCGTGCTGCTCGGCTTCTGTATGGCCAGTTCGAGCATGGCCCCGACCATCCAGGACGGGCTCACGGCCACGGCGGACATCGTGAGCAGCCTCAAGCCGTGACGCCCGCCGACCGCGTCGACGGGGTGCGTCAGGGGCGGGAGAACACCCCGATGCCGTTCGGGACGGCGCGCTCGGCGCCGCCGCTGGGGTGATTCCACACGGAGACACCGGTCGCGCCCGGTTCCCGCGCGACCAGTGTGCTCGAACCGCCGCCGTCCAGGCTGAACGCGTCCGTAGCGCCCAACTGCCTCATGATGTCGGCCACTTCTGCGATGGTGAGTCCTGTGCGGAACTCCGCAGCCCCGTCCAGGGCGAGCAGCAGCATCCGCCGCCCGCCGTTCGCGACACCGGCGGCGGTGCGCACGGCCGACACCCGGGTGTCGAGGCCCGGCAGCGGCCGGCCGCCGGTGAGAACCGGATAACCGCCGAGCGCGAAGGCGAAGGGGACGCGCGCCTTCGCGGCCACGAGCCCGTGCCGCACGGTGACCCGCTCGCCCACCGACAGCTTGCGCAACTGCTGGGCGCCCGCCTCCCGGCCGACCAGGACGGTCGTACCGGACGGAACGGGTCCCCGCCCCGGCGAGTCGGCCACCGACACCACACGGCCGCCGGCGACGGTCACCTCGTACGTGTCCGTGGTGCACGGCGCCGCCCTGTCGGTGTCCGTGCCGCAGACGGCCCGCTGCCGGGAGACCGAGCCCCAGTCCGAGGTGAACGCGCCGACGGAACCCTCCGGCAGTGCGTACTGGTTGAGACCGCGCAGCGGCAGGACCGTCTCCTTCGTGGTGATCGAGCCGGTGAGCGCGAGCCGGTCCAGGCGGGCCGTGCCGTCGGTCCCGACGCCGAACACGTGCTCGGTGTTCGTGCCGGGCGGCAGGGCCGGGCCGAAGCGCTGCCCGTCCGGGACCGCGGCCTTGAGGTGGTGCCCGCCCGCGACCGCCGGGCCGACCGGCGCGCCCGTGGCCTCGACACCCGGGTGCTGGGTCTCGGTGATGTTGAAGAAGTCGCCGTTGACCCCGGCGACGGCGCCCGCCGTGGTGGCGAGCCGAGAGACCGTCGCCCGCGCCGCCACCGCTCCCGGATGGAGCAGACCCACCTGTACGCGCGGGTCGCTCAGATCGATGCTCAGCACATGGGCGTGCGCCACGCCGTTCGCCGCGTCGACGTCGAAATCGCTGTACTCGACTCCCGGCGCGACGCTGATGGCGCCCGGGCGTCCGCCGACGGCGGCGCCGGCCGGCGCCGCGCCCACGAGAGCGGCACCGGCCAGTACGTTCCAGACCGCGACAACCGTCAGTACCGTTCTCAACCGTCCGAACCGAGGTGTCACGACGACCCCCTGATGTCTCGTCAACTGTCCCAGGACTCAGGGGCAGTGGACCAGACGGCGGGCGCCGTGTCGGTGGCTAGGCGCGGACGACTCGGGAACGGATCAGAAAACGCACTCCTTCGGGTGCCTCCAGGGAGAAGCCGCTGCCCCGGCCCTCGACGACGTCGACGATGAGCCGCGTGTGGCTCCACACCTCGTACTGGTTCCGCGACATCCAGAACGACACCGGCTCGTCCACGCCATCGACCGCAAGCTCGGCCAGCAGCACGTCCGAGCCGCCCGTACGGAACTCGCCCTCCGGGTAGCACATGGGCGCGCTGCCGTCACAGCAGCCGCCCGACTGGTGGAACATGAGCGGCCCGTGGGCGGCACGCAGCCGCCGGAGGAGGTCGGCGGCCGCGGGGGTCAGCTCCACGCGGGGAACGGTGTCGGTCTCGGGGGCGGCGCTCGGGGCGGTCTCCGGGTCGGTCACGGGGCATCACTCCTCGGGTCGGCGGTCCCAGGCAAGCACCTGGCACGTTGCACCGAGGTTGCGGCTCCCCACGCGTGAGAAGCGATGGTTGTGCAAAACGTTTTGGATACCTACCTTGTGCCGCATGAGTGACAGAACCACCCCGTCGGAGGGCCGCCTCCTGGTGCGCGGCTGCGACGTGCTGCGCGTCCCGCCGGCGGGTGAGTGCGAGATCCTGCGGGCGCGGGACATCGTCGTCGCGGACGGCGTCATCCGGGAGATACGGCCGACCGGCACCGCGGCACACGAGGTGCCGGACGTGATCGACGGGCGCGGGCTGCTCGCCGTCCCCGGTCTGGTCAACGCGCACACGCACAGCCCGATGGTGCTGATGCGCGGGGCCGCCGAGGACGTCACGGTCGAGGGCTGGTTCAACGACCGGGTCTGGCCGATGGAGAGCAACCTCACCCCCGCCGACGTACGGCTCGGCGCCCGGCTGGCCTGCGCCGAAATGATCCGCTCGGGGGTCACCACCTTCGCCGACCACTACTTCTTCCCCGAGCAGATCGCCGAGGCGGTCGCCGGGACGGGGCTCAGGGCCGACATCGCGCCCACCCACTTCAGCAGCCGGGGCCAGGAGGCCCTGGAGGAGACCGTGCGGTTCGCCGAGGAGTGGCACGGCGGGGCCGGGGGGCGGGTGACCGTCTCGCTCGGGCCGCACGCGCCGTACACCGTCGACGACGCCGACCTGCGGACCCTGGCCGGGCACGCGCGGCGGCTCGGAGTGCGCGTGCACATCCACGCCGCCGAGCACCTGGAGCAGACGCACTCCAGCCTTGAGCGGCGCGGCATCACCCCGATCCGGGTACTCCACGAGACCGGTGTGCTGGACGCCGGCGCGCTCATCGCGCACGGCTGCGGCATCGTCGAGCAGGACCTCCCGCTGCTCGCCGCGCACGCGGACACCACCGCTGTGGCCTGCTGCCCCAAGGTGTACCTCAAACACGCGCTGACCCCGCTGACCCCGGTCCGGGACCTGCTCGCCACCGGGGTCACCGTGGCGGTCGGCACGGACGGCGCCGCCGGCCACAACACCCTCGACGTGTGGGAGGCACTGCGGCTCCTCGCCCTCACCCAGAAGCAGGCCGTGCGGGACGCCACGTGGATGACGGTCTCCGACACCCTGCGGCTGGCCCTGCGCGGCGGCGCCCGCGCACTCGGCCTCCAGGACCGGATCGGGGCGCTGGAGCCGGGAATGCGGGCCGACATCGTCCTCACCGACCTGTCCGGTACGCACTGCCGTCCGCTGCACGACCCGCGCGCGGCGCTGGTCTACAGCGCCCGGGCCTCCGACGTGCGCACGGTGATCGTCGACGGCCGGGTCCTGATGCGGGACGGCGACCTGCTGACCGTGGACGAGAGCGAGTTGCTGGCCGAGGCCGACGCGGTGGTGGCGCGGGTCCTCGACACGTCCCACGGGACGGCGGTACAGCACTATGCCCCCTGAGCCGTACACCGTGGGCCGCCAGCCGGCGGTGCGCCGGCCCGCCTCCATCAAGGACGTGGCCGCCGCCGCGGGCGTCAGCCCCACCACCGTCTCCCACGTCCTGAGCGGCAACCGGCCGGTCAACGAGGACACCGCGGCGCGTGTCCGCAGCGTCGTCAACCGGCTCGGCTACGTCCCGGCCTCGCTCGCCCGCAGCCTCCAGGCGGGCTCCACCTCGGTGATCGGCCTGCTGATCCCCGACATCAGCAACACCTTCTTCGCCGAGCTCGCCAAGGGCGCCGAGGACGCCGCGCACGACCTCGGTTACGGACTGATCCTGTGCAACACCGAGTTCGACGCCGACCGTGAGGACCGCTACCTCGGCATGATCCGCAGCCGGTTCATCGACGGCATGGTGTACGCCTCGGGCTCCCCGCCGTCGCGGAGCCGGCTGGAGGCCCTGATGGGCAAGTTCCCCATCGCCCTCGCCGACGAGGAGGTCGAGGGGCTTGAGGGCGCCCTCATCGCGACCGCCGATCACGAGGCGGGCGGCCGGCTGGTCGGTGAGCACCTGCGGGCGCTCGGCCACCGGCGGGCCCTGATGCTCACCGGCCCGCGTGCCCTGAAGAGCGGTGCCGCCCGGGCGCACGGCTTCCTCCAGGCCTTCAAGGGCGATGTGGTGGAACGCGTCGGGGACTTCAAGGAGGCCTCCGGCTACCGCCTGGTCGCGGACCTCCTGGAGCAGGGCGGTCTCGACCGCACGGCCGTGTTCGCGGCCAACGACCTGATGGCCTTCGGCGCCCTCACCGCCCTGCGCGAGGCCGGTCTGTCGGTGCCGGGCGACATCTCGGTGGTCGGCTTCGACGACATCCGCGCCGCCTCACTGGCCCACCCGCCCCTGACCACCGTCCACCAGCCCGCCTACGACGTGGGCCGCACCGCCACCGCGCAACTCCTCCAGTACGTCTCCCGGGGCGAGGTCCCGCCCGCGTCCCGGCACACCCTTCCCGTCGAGCTGAAGGTGCGGGGCAGCACGGCCCCGGTCACCACCGGCTGACCGCCCGACACCCTTCCGGCCGTCTCCGGCCGCCGAGGACGCCCTGTACCACGCTGCTCCCACCTGCCCTGCCCGAAAGGCGGTTCGCCCATGCCCAGAGTCCTCGTCGTCGGCGAGTCCTGGTTCACGTACACGGTCCACCAGAAGGGCTTCGACGCCTTCCACACCGCGGAGTACACCGAGGGCGGGGGCGTCTTCCTCGACGCGCTGCGCTCACACGGCCACGACGTGACGTACGTGCCCTCGCACGAGATCCCCACGCGGGTGCCGGACACCGCCGACGGCTTCGACGCCTATGACGTCGTGGTGATCAGCGACGTCGGCGCCAACAGCTTCCAGCTCCCGCCCCAGACCTTCAGCGCTTCCATACCCGCTCCCGACCGCTCCGAGCTGGTGCGGGACTTCGTGGAGCGGGGCGGCGGCGTGCTGATGATCGGCGGCTACCTCACCTTCAGCGGTATCGACGCCCGTGCCCGCTGGGGCCGGACGCCGCTGGCCACCGCGCTGCCGGTGGTGATGCTCGACCGCGACGACCGGGTGGAGCTCCCCTCCGGCGCCGTGCCCCGGGTGGTGGGGGAGCACGCGGTCGTACGGGGCATGGAGCGGGCCTGGCCGGCGCTGCTCGGCCTGAACGAGGTCGCCGTGCGCCCGGAGGCCGCGCTGCTGGCCGAGTGCGCGGGGCATCCGCTGCTCGCGGTCGGCGGCCACGGCGCGGGCCGGTCCGCCGCGTTCACCTCCGACGTGGCACCGCACTGGGCGCCCCCGCCGTTCCTGGCCTGGGACGGGTACGCCGAGCTGTGGGACCGGATGGTGTGCTGGCTGGCGGGGGAGGAGCTGTGACGGTGGCAGAGCCCCGTGTTCCCGTTCCCGTGCCCGGCACGGGCAGCGGCACGCCCCATATCGCCGCGCCACCCGGCGACTTCGCCCCGCTCGTGCTCATGCCCGGGGACCCGCGACGGGCCCGGCGCATCGCAGAGACGTTTCTGGCGGACGCGCGGCTGGTCACCGACGTCCGTGGCGTCCTCGGCTACACCGGCACCCACCGGGGCGAGCCGATGTCGGTCCTCGCCTCCGGCATGGGCGTCCCGTCGGTGTCGATCTACGCGACGGAACTGTTCCGGCACTACGGCGTGCGCAGGATCGTCCGCGTCGGCACGGCCGGGGCACTTCCGCTCACCGTGGCCGTGCGGGACGTGGTGATCGCCTCGGCCGCACACACCGACTCCAGCATCAGCCGCCTCCTCGTGGACGGCGTGACCCTCTCGCACACGCCCTCCTACGCGCTGCTGCGGGCGGCGGCGGACGCGGCGGGGAAGCAGGCCGACAGCGGGGTGCACATCGGCCCGGTGTTCACCAGCGACCACTTCCATCTCGACCGGCCCGCCCTCTTCGACGCGCTGGAGCGCAGGGGCACCCTCGCCGTGGAGATGGAGGCGGCGGGACTGTACGCCGTCGCCGCCGCCGAGGGAGGTGAGGCGCTCGCCGTGCTGACCGCCTCGGACCACCTGCGGACCGAGGAGGCCCTCACCGCCGCCGAGCGCGAGACCTGCTTCGACCGTGCCGTACGCATCGCCGCGGCGGCCCTTCTCGGCGATGTCCGAATTTCTCCATGAGGTAATCAGAACGAAACCCGGCGCCGTAGCCAAAACGTTTTGCACTTCCTACTGTCAACCCAACACATTCAATGATCGGGAGAACGATGATGAGACACGGAAGAAGCGCCGTCCTCGTGGTGGCGGGGGTACTCGCGCTCACCGCGTGCGGAGGGTCGGGCGGGAACGACAACTCCGGATCGGCGGCCTCCGGAAAGCCGCGCATCAAACTCGTGATCAATGGCGGGCTGGGCGACAAGTCGTTCTTCGACTCCGCCTACGAGGGACTGAAGAAGGCCGAGAAGGACCTCGGCTACGAGCTCAAGGTGGTGGAGCTCGGTTCGGACCGCACCAAGTGGGAGCCCGGATTCGAGGACGCCGCCGCGGCCGACGACTACGACATCCTGGCCGCGGGCACCTTCGAGGTCACCGACTACATAGGCCAACTCGCCCCGCAGTACCCGGACAAGAAGTTCTGGCTCTTCGACGCCCCGGTCGACTACACCGGCAAGAACGGCACGTGCTCCAACAAGTGCGAGAACGTCTACTCCGTGACCTTCAAGCAGAACGAGGGCGGCTATCTCGCCGGATTCCTCGCCGAGAAACTGGTGGCCGGGAAATCCCTCACGGGAGCGGAATCCCTGAAGAAGGTCGGCGTCATGCCGGGAGTGAAGATCCCCGTCATCGACGACTTCGTCGTCGGTTTCAAGGCGGGATTCAAGGACGCCGGCGGAAAGAACTCCGACGTGCTCGTGCAGTACGTGGGCGGAGACAAGCCGTTCGGCGACCCCGCCAAGGGCAAGGAGATCTCCACCGCCATGTACGGCCAGGGCGCCGCGCTGGTGTGGCCGGTCGCAGGACTCTCCGGACTCGGCACCTTCGAGTCGGCCGTCAGCGCCAAGCGCTACACCTTCGGCGTGGACTCCGACCAGTACCAGACCCTCACCGACCAGGCCCAGAAGAACACCGTCGTCACCTCCATCCTCAAGAACGTCGGCAACGCCCTCTACAGGGCCGCGCAGGACGACAAGAAGGACTCCCTGAAGTACGGCGCCGTCGACACCGTCGGCCTCGCCGACGACGCCGTGGGCTACGTGGACGACGACCACTTCAGGGAGCTGGTCCCGGAGAAGACCCGTACCGAACTCCAGGAAGCCGCCGACAAGGTCAAGTCCGGCTCCGTCACGGTCCCCAGCGCCCTCTAGCCGGAAGCGGCCCCGCGAGATGAACCAATCATGGGACGACGCCGGACCGGCCGTCGCCGCCCGCGCGGTCACCAAGACCTACGCAAACGGCGTGCGCGCCGTACGTGGTGTGGACCTCCAGGTCCCGCCGGGCGAGATCCGCGCCGTCGTCGGAGAGAACGGCGCCGGCAAGTCCACGCTGATGAAACTGTTCTACGGCCTGGAACAGCCCAGCTCCGGCGAGATCCTGATCGGCGGCCGGCCGCGCGTGCTGCGCGGCCCGGGCTCGGCGATCGCCCTCGGCGTGGGCATGGTCCACCAGAACCTCATGCTGGTGCCGTCCTTCACCGTCGCCCAGAACGTCGTCCTCGGCGTCGAACCCGGCCGGCGCGGCCTCGTCGACGCGAAGGCGGCCGTCGAGACCACCGCACGGCTCGCCGAGGAGTCCGGACTCGCCGTCGACCCCCGAGCGCGCGTCGACCAGGTGTCCGTGGGCATGCGGCAGCGCACCGAGATCCTCAAGGCGCTGCACCGCAGGGCCCGCGTCCTCATCCTCGACGAGCCGACCGCCGTGCTCACCCCGCAGGAGACCGAGGACCTGTTCGCCGCGGTGCGCCGGCTGCGCGACGGCGGCATGACCGTGCTGTTCATCTCGCACAAGCTGCGCGAGGTACGGGAGATCAGCGACAAGGTCAGCGTGATGCGGGCCGGGTCACTGGTGGGGACCGTCCCGGCCGCCGACGCCACCGAGCGTTCGCTGGCCGCGATGATGGTCGGGCGCGACCTCTCGCTGGACGTCGAGCGCGCCCCGGCCCGCCCGAGCGGCACGACCCTGCGTGTACGGGACCTGGAGTACCGGGCCCCGGCCGGTCAGTCCCTGCACAACCTCGGCTTCGACGTGGCCGCCGGGGAAATCGTCGGCGTCGCGGGCATCGAGGGCAACGGGCAGACCGAACTCGCCGAGATCCTCGCCGGGTTGCGCCGCCCCAGCGCCGGCACGGTCCACGTCGGAGGCACCGGCACCGCCGGACTCGACGTCGCCGGGCACCGCCGGGCGGGCGTCGGCTACGTCCCCGAGGACCGGCTCCACAACGGCGCAGCGCTCGACGAGTCCATCGCCGACAACCTCGTCGTCGACCGCCACGACCGCCCGCCCCTGGCCCGCCGCGGCGTCCTGCGTGCCAAGGCCGTGCGGGCCCAGGCCGAACGTCTCATCTCCGACTACGCGATCCGTACCCCCGACCCGTCCGTGCCGGTGCGCGCGCTGTCCGGCGGCAACATGCAGAAGGTGATCGTCGCCCGCGAACTCTCCGCCGGGCCGAGCCTGTTGATCGCCTCCCAGGTCACCCGGGGGGTCGACGTCGGCGCCATGCGGTTCATGTACGAGCGGCTGGTCGCGGCCCGCGACGAGGGCGCCGCGGTCCTGCTGATCTCCGCCGACCTCACCGAACTGCTGGCCCTCTCCGACCGGTTGCTCGTCCTCAAGGACGGCCGGCTGGTCGCCCGCTTCGACGACACCACCGGGCTCACCGAGAAGCGGGTCGGGCTGTACATGCTCGGCGTCGAACAGCACGACCGGGAGCGGCTGACGGCCGGACTGGACGGCGTCGGCCCCGGCTCCGGAGAGGAGCCCGCGGCATGACCGCCACCCTCGTCGAGACCGAGGACCGCCGCGCCTACCGGGCCACCCGGCGCCGCGACCTCGCCGTCGACCTCAGCATGACCCTGGCCACCGTCCTGGCCGCCCTCGCCATCGGCTTCGTCGTCGTGCTCGCCACCGGCAAGGACCCGCTGGCGGCGTACGAGGCGATGCTCACCGGACCGCTGGAGCGCTCCTTCCGCGTCGGCCGCTGGCTGGAGGACGCGACCACGCTCACCCTGCTCGGGCTGTCGGTCGCCATCCCCTTCCGGGCCCGGCAGATCAGCCTGGGCGCCGAGAGCCAGCTCTACGCCGGGGCACTGGCGGCGGCCATGGTGGCGATCCTCGTACCGCTGCCGCCCGTCGCCGCCGTCCTCGTACCGCTCGTCGCCGCGGCCGCCGCGGGCGCCGGGATGGGCCTGGTGCCGGGCGCGATGAAGGCACGCCTCGGCGCAAACGAGATCGTGGCCACGCTGATGCTCAACGCCATCGCCGTCCGCGTGTACGACTACCTCGTCAACGGCCCGCTCAAGCAGCCAGGCAGCACCGCCGTGCACTCGGACCCCATCCGCCCCGACTCCGCGCTCACCCCGCTCCAGGAGTGGTTCGGCGTCCCCCTGGGCCGCGCCAACACGGGCTTCGTGCTGATGCTGCTGACCGCCGTCGCGCTGTGGCTGCTCATCACCCGCACCCCCCTCGGCTACCGCATCCGCGTGACCGGCTCCAACCCGGACTTCGCCGAGTACGGCGGCATCCGCGTGCCCCGCGCCATCGAGTGGAGCTTCGTCATCGGCGGCGCCGTCGCGGGACTCGCCGGTGCCCACCTCGTGCAGGGCGTGTACGGGCGGCTCGAACCCGGACTCGCCGGCAGCCTCGCCTTCGAGGGCATCGTGGTGGCGCTGCTGGCCCGCAACAACCCGCTGGTCGTCGTGGTCGCCGGGCTCTTCTACTCGTACCTGCGCTCCGGCGGAGACATCATGGAACAGCAGACGGACGTCGGCACCGAGATCGTGGTGATCATCCAGGCGGTCATCGTGCTGCTGGTCACCGCCCAGGCCCTGCCGGACCTCCTCAAGCGCCGTATCGCGCGCAGGCAGGCGGGTGCCCGGTGAGCTCGGTCCTCGACGTCGTCCTCAGCAGCGCCTTCCTCGCGGCCGTGCTGCGGGTCGCCACCCCGTACCTGCTCGCCGCGTTCGGCGGACTCGTCGCCGAGCGCGCGGGGATCAGCAACATCGGCCTGGAGGGCCAGATGCTCTCCGCCGCCTGCACCGGGGCGCTGGTCGCCGGGTACAGCGGGTCGGTGACGGCCGGCGCGGTGTGCGGCGTCGCGGTCGCCGCGCTCCTCGGTCTGCTGCTCGCCGTGCTGCGTCTGGAACTGGGCGCCGACGCGATCATCGCGGGCATCGGCCTGAATCTGCTCGCCTCGGGCGCCACCGCGTACACGGTTTTCACCCTCCTCGACGACAAGGGCGGCACGTCCGGCCTGAAAAGCGGCACCCTGCCGACGGTCACCCTGCCCGGCATCGAGCACATCCCCGTGGTGGGGGACGTACTGAGCGGCCAGAACCTCATCACCTGGCTGGCCTTCCTGACCGCCCCGGCCGTCGCCTGGCTGTTCTACCGCACCCGCTTCGGCTTCCACCTGCGCGCGGTCGGCGAGATGCCCGACGCCGCCGCCTCCGTCGGCATCGCGGTACGGCGCGTCCAGTACGCGGGTCTCGCCCTCAGCGGCGCGCTCGCCGGACTCGCCGGTGTCTTCCTCAGCATGGGCTACGTGTCCTTCTTCGTACGGGACATGACCGCCGGACGCGGCTTCATCGCCCTCGCCGCCGTGTTCCTCGGGGGCCTCAGGCCCTGGAGTGTCTTCCTGGCGGCGCTCGGTTTCGGCGCGGCGGAGGCGCTGGCCGTGCAGCTCGGCACGCTGGACGTGCCGCCGCAGCTGGTGTCGACGATTCCCTACGCCCTGACGCTCGTGGCGCTCGCCGCGTACGCGTGGCGCCGCAAGCGCCGAGGGGCCGGGGAGGTCACGGCCGTCTCCATGTGACACCCCTGAACCGCCTCCTGCTTCTGCCGTGCCGCCACGCGGTGGTTCCGTCCTGCCCCCCTTCCTGGAAAGAAGAACCATGCGACACGGACATCGCACCCTCCTCGGCGGCCTCGCGGCGGCCGGCTTCCTCGTCACGGTCCTCCCCCCGAGCGCGATGGCCGCGGCGGACGAACGGCCCCCGGCGGCCCGACTCCTGGATACGATCACGGTCCCGGCAGGAAACACCGAGTACGGCATGCCGTTCGGCGGCCTCTCCGGCATCGACTACGACCGGCGGTCCGGCGCGTACGCGGCGATCAGTGACGACCGCTCGGAGAACGGCAAGGCCCGCTTCTACACCCTGCGCCTGCGCCTGCGCGGGGCCGCGTTCGCCGACGACGAGCCCGAGGTGGAGGGGCTGACGGTCCTGGACGACACCACCGGCGAGCCCTTCGCCGCGAAGGCCGTCGACCCCGAGGCGATCCGCTGGGCGCCGGGAGGCCGGAGCCTGCTGTGGACGAGCGAGGGCGCGTCCGGCTCCGGTCAGCCCGCCTTCCTGCGCGAGGCCACCCCCGAGGGCGCGTACGTCCGTGAACTGCCGCTGCCCGAGGCGTACGCCCCGGTGCGGGACGGCGCGGGCAAACTCGTCGCCGGCGTCCGCAACAACCAGGCACTGGAAGGGCTCACCCTCACCCCGGACGGCAGGAAGGCCGTCACCGTCACCGAGAACGCCCTCGTCCAGGACGGCCCCGCCGCGAGCCTGACGAGCAAGAGCCCCTCCCGGCTGCTGGTCTCGGACCGGCGGACGGGACGGCCCGAGGCCCAGTACGTCTACGAGGTCGACCCGGTCTCGGACGCGCCCACGGCCCCGCTGCCCCCGCCGGTCAACACCTTCTCCTCCGACCGGGGCGTCTGCGAGATCCTCGCGATCAGCGGCACCGACTTCCTCACCGTCGAGCGGTCCTTCGCCTCCGGTGTCGGCTTCGCGATCCGCCTGTACTGGACGACCACGCGCGGCGCCACCGAGGTGAGCGGCGAGCAGGCCCTCACCGGCACCGAGACGCCCATGCGGAAGAAGCTGCTCTTCGACTTCACCGCGTCCGGTACCGACGCCGACAACGTCGAGGGCCTCACCTGGGGCCCCGTCCTGCCCGACGGGTCCCGCTCCCTCGTCCTCGTCTCCGACGACAACTTCGGCTTCAACGGCGGCACCACGAGGTTCCACCTGCTGGCGGTCCGGCCATGGGTCACCAGCGGGGGAGCCTGAGCTCGTAGTCCGGCTGGAAGCGGCGCATGTAGCCGGTGTCGTCCCGGGCGCGCATCCCGGAGTCCAGGTAGACGCGGTGGAGGCGGTCGAGGGCGTCGTGGTCGAGTTCGACGCCCAGGCCGGGGCCCGTGGGCACCCTGACCTCGCCGTCGCGCAGTTCCAGGGCGCCCGGGACGATCACGTCGTCGGCCGAGTTCCACGGGTAGTGCGTGTCGCAGGAGTGGTCGAGGTGGGGGATGGCCGCGGCGACATGGGTCATGGCGGCGAGGCTGATGCCGAGGTGCGAGTTGGAGTGCATCGACAGCGCGATGCCGAAGGCCTCGCACACCGCGGCCAGTTCACGGGTACGGCGCAGCCCGCCCCAGTAGTGGTGGTCGGTGAGGAGCACCTGGATCGCGTTCTGCTCGATCCCGGGTTTCAGGTGCTCCCAGGCGACGACGCACATGTTGGTGGCCAGAGGGAGGGGGGAGTCCCTGGCCACCTCCGCCATACCGGGGATCGTCGCGGTCGGGTCCTCCAGGTACTCCAGGACGCCGGCGAGTTCGCGGGCGACGTACTTCGACGTCTCGACCGTCCACGCCGTGTTCGGGTCCAGGCGCAGCGGTTGTCCGGGGAACGCCTCCGCGAGGGCCCGTATGGCCGCGATCTCCTCGTCCGGCGGGAACACCCCGCCCTTCAGCTTGAACGAGGTGAAGCCGTACCGCTCCCGCATCAGGCGGGCCTGCTCGACGACGCCCGCCGGGTCGAGGGCCTCACCCCAGTCGTCGCGCACGGCCGGGCGGCCGTCCAGCGCGGGGTGCTCGGCCCACTTGTAGAACAGGTACGCCGCGAAGGGCACCGCGTCGCGGACCCTGCCGCCCAGCAGGTCGCTGACCGGGCGACCGAGCAGCTTGCCCTGCGCGTCGAGGCAGGCCACCTCGACGGCCGACGTGGTCCAGCCGCGCTCGTGGGAGCTGGGCACGGTGGGCAGGAGGGCGGCGTCGATCGCGGCGGACACGGCGGTCGTGTCGAACACGTCCCTGCCGGCCACCGCCTTCGCGGCGGTCAGGAGCCGTTCCAGGCGCACCTCACCGCCCGTCGACTCGCCGAGGCCCACCGTGCCGTCCTCCAGGACGAGTTGGAGGACGATGCGGAGCGCGAGCGGCTCGTGGACGCCGTTCGAGTTGAGCAGGGGCGGGTCGCGGAAGGCGATCGGGGTGACGATCAGCTCGCGGATGCGGGTCCCGGGGGTGGCCGGGGTACCGGGCGTGCCGGGGGTGCCTGCGGTGCTGCTCATGCGCGGATGGCCTCCAGTCCACGGTCGATCAGTTTCGCCAGCCGGGCCACGTGCTCCGGCGCGGGGTCGAGGAGGGGTGCCCGTACGCCGCCCACGTCCAGGCCGCGGAGGGTCACCCCGGCCTTGATCAGTGAGACGGCGTATCCGGGGACCTCGTCGCGGAGCTCGACGAGCGGCTCGTAGAACTCGTCGAGGAGCGTGGCGACCAGCGTGTCGTCGCCCTCGGTCAGGGCGCGGTGGAACGCCGTCGCGATCTCCGGCGCGAACGCGAACACCGCCGAGGAGTACAGCTCCACGCCGATCCCGCGATAGGCGGGCGCCGTCATCTCGGCCGTGGGCAGGCCGTTGAAGAACTGGAAGTCCTCGGTGCCCGGCACGGCACGGACCGCGCGCACGACGCGGTGCATGCGCTCGATGTCGCCGAGACCGTCCTTGAGTCCGACGACCGACGGCAGCGCGGCGATCTCGGCGGCCGTGGCCTGGGTGAGCCGGGCCGTGCCACGCTGGTAGAAGATCACCGGCAGGGGCGTGGCCGCCGTCACCTCTCTCACGTACCGCACCAGCCCCTGCTGCGGCGCGCTCACCAGGTACGGCGGCAGCAGCAGGATGCCGTCGGCGCCCGCGCGTCCGACGCGTGCGGCCTGGTCGCGCGCGACCGGTACGGGGCCGCCCGCGGCGGCGAGGACGGGCACGCGCCCCGCGGTCGTGGTGACCGCGACGCGCGTGGCCCGCTCGATCTCGTCGGCCGTGAGCGCGTGGAACTCACCGGTTCCGCAGGCGACGAACACGCCTCCCGCGCCGGCCGCGACACCGGACTCGATGTGCCGGCCGAGCCGCTCCTCGTCCAGCGAGCCGTCCGCGGCGAACGGCGTGACCGGGAAGAACAGCACTCCTTGGAACTTCATGGCTCCCTCATACGGGGATCGGTGGGGGGTTCACAACGGGGGATCGGCAGGCGGTCAGCCCTTCGTGGCACCGGCGGCGATACCGGTGACCAGGGAGCGCTGCAGGAGCAGGTAGACGATCAGGCTGGGCATGAGGGCGATGACCGCGCCGGCGAGCACCACCCCGGAGCCGACCTCGGGATCGGTGCGCAGGATGGACAGGGCGACGGTGACCGTGTAGTCGGTGGGGTCCTTGGCGGCGATCAGGGGCAGCAGGTACTGGTCCCAGATCATGATGAACCCGAGCACGCCGGCCACGCCGAGCGCCGGCTTGCACAGCGGCAGGACGACCTGCCACAGCATCCGCAGCTCACCGACGCCGTCGAGGCGGGCGGCCTCCTCGATCTCGTCGGGGATGTCCTTCATGAACTCGGTCAGCAGCATCACCGAGAAGCCCCAGGCGCCGAGCGGCAGGATCACGCCCCAGACAGTGCCCTTGAGGTCGAGACCGACGACCGGCACATGGCCGAGGACCAGGGACAGCGGGATGGCGATGACCTCCTCGGGCAGCATCATCGTCAGCATGAACAGCGTCAGGACGAGGGCCTGCCCGCGGAACCTGTGCCGGGCCAGCGCGTACGCGGCGAGCGTGCAGACGACGAGCTGGAGGAGCAGCCCGCCACCGGCGATCACGAGGGAGTCGGCGAAGTAGTCCCAGATGCCGCGCTCGCCCGCCACCCGCATGTTCGCCAGGGTGGCGTCGTGCGGCAGGAAGGACAGCGACGACCCGCTGGGGTGGGTGCTGAGGGCGCCGGAGACGATCGTCAGGAACGGCGCCGCGAAGATCGCCAGGGCGAGGGCGCACAGCAGGATCCGCAGAACCCGGGCTGGGCCGGGCCGGTCGCTCCAGCCGAGGGCGGTGTCGAAACGGGCGGGGATGGTACGGGCCTGCCCGCCGGCCCGCGAGGCGAGCACACCGGTGAACCTGCCGGACTTCCCGGACGGCAGCGGGACGGGGTCGAGGGCGGGGGCGCTCATCGCACGTCTCCCCTCTTGCGGACGTAGTTGACCGTGACGGTGAGCAGCAGCGTCACGCAGAGCAGCACCACGGAGGCCGCCGAGGCGCCGCCGATGTCGTTGCGGGTGAAGCCGAGGGTGTAGGCGCGGGTCATCCACACCTCGGTGGAGCCGGCCGGGCCGCCGCCGGTGAGGACGTACACCTCGGTGAAGACGCGCAGCCCGCGGATCGCGGCGAGCACGAGGACGATGCCGAGGGCGGGGCGGATGGCGGGCAGCGTGACGTGGCGCAGGCGCTGCCACAGCGAGACGCCGTCCATCGCGGCGGCCTCGTACAGGTGGCGGTCCACTCCGGCCAGCCCGGCCAGGAGGATGACCATGTTGTAGGGCGCCCAGATCCAGATGCCCATGGCCATCGTCGCCCACAGGGCGGTGTCCGGGTTGTCGAGGAAGGGCACGGGCCCGAGGCCCAGCAGTCCGAGGCCGCTGTTGATGAGGCCGTCGGACGTCGGGTAGTACATCAGCCGCCACAGCTCGCCCACGACCGCGGTGGCGGTGACGACGGGCAGGAAGACGGCCGTGCGTACGATCCGCAGCGAGCGCGCCTGGCCCTCCAGCAGCAGGGCGAGGGCGAAGCCGACGACGATGGCGCCCAGTGACTGGCCGATGCCGAGGACCAGGGTGTGGCCGACCGCGTCCTGGAACCGGTGGTCGGTCAGGACACGGGCGTAGTTGTCGAGGCCGACCCACTTGTCACCCAGGAACGGGCGTACCTCGAAGAGGCTGAGCCAGATGCCCTTGACCATGGGGACGAACTTGAAGACGAGGGCGAGCAGCAGTCCGGGCGCGAGGAACAGCCAGGGGAGTACGGCCTTCCTTCTCAGGGCCCTCGTGCCGGGGACCCGCTGGGAAAGCGCTCTGCGCTGCCGGGACGTGGCGCCCGGCGTGGTCACGGTAGCGGTCATTTCAACAGGTCCTGGTCCTTGAGGTCACCCGCGAGGGTGTCGTTCAGCTCCTTCAGACCGGAGCGGACGTCGCTGCCGCAGTACGTGAACAGCGCGTTGAGGCTGTCGGCCGTGTCCTGCTTGACGGGGGCGAAGTCCGGGGCGTTGGGGAACTGCCGGGCGGTGGTCTCGTACGCCTTCTGCACCACGCTCCAGCGGGCGTCGTCGCGGACCTTCGCCGCGTCGAGCGTGGAGTTGACGGGGATGCGGACGACGGGCTGGTTCTTGCCGGTCATGGCGAGCCGCTGTCCCCCGGGGGATATGAGGAACGCGGCGAGCGCCTCCTCCTGCTTCGCCTTGCCCGTCCTGGCGCCGAAGTAGATGTTCTCGCCTTCGGCCAGCACGGTCGAGCCCGCGGGGCCCGCGGGGGCGGGGACGACCTCGTACTTGTCCTTGCCGAGCGTCCCGTCGAAGGTGGTCATGTTGTACGGGCCGGTGAGGTACATACCGGCGTTGCCGTCCTGGAAGTTGGTGGCGGTGCCGGTGACGGCGGTGAGCGCGCCGGGCTGCGTGACACCGTTGTCACCGCAGAAGAGGTTCTTCTTCAGCCAGGTGACGGTGCGGACGGCTGCCGCCGAGTCCATGGCCGGCTCGTAGCCGCCGTTGCCGTCCGGCTCGATGATCTGGGCGCCGCCCTGCCACAGGTAGCTGGCGGCCCACCAGGCGACGTAGCCGTTCTGGGCGCTGCCGGGGACGACCATGCCGTAGGTGTCCTTCTTGCCGTCGCCGTCCGGGTCGCGGGTGGCGAAGGCCTTGGCGAGGGTCAGCATGTCCTGCCAGGTCTTCGGCTGCGCCATGCCCAGCTTCTCGCGCCAGTCCTTGCGGACCATCAGGGTGAAGGCCTGGCGGGAGTACGGGATGCCGTAGTGCTTGCCGTCGAGGCCGACCGTGGAGGACCAGGACTTGTCGGTGATCTGCCGGTGGCCGGCGATCGCGTCGGGGGTGATCGGCTTCAGCAGTCCCTGGCGCTGGTAACTGCCCATCAGCGCGGTGTCGTTGATCATCACGTCGGGCAGGTCCTTGGTGGACGCCCGGCTCTGGAGCTGCTGGTCGAAGTTGATGACCGGCTGGTAGTCGATCTTTATGCCGGTCTTCCTGGTGAAGGCGGCGAACACACGCTCGTAGGTGGCGGCGGAGTCCGGATCGCTCCGGGTCCAGACTTCCAGCGTGTTCGGGTCGCTGCTGCCGGCCGAGTCGGAACCGGAGCCGCCGCACGCGGCCGTTCCGAGCAGGAGCCCCGCGGTGGTGAGCGCGGAGGCCAGGCGGCGGCGCCGTCGGCGTCGTTGGCGAGCACCCATGAGCGAGTACCTCCGTTCACATACGTGAACTTGTTTCATGAGTCTAGATGAATCGGAGGCAAGCTAAGGCGTGGTTTCCGCCACCTGTCAAGGCGTGCCCGAAAGTCTTCACGGGGCCCTGGAAATGTGGGGAGGGGGTGGGGTCGGGTGGGTCGGTGCGGGGTGGGGGTGGCTGGTCGCGCAGTTCCCCGCGCCCCTGAGAACCGGCCCCGGCCGGGGCCGGTTCAGCCTCTCCGGCGTCTGAGGAGCGGGGGCCCGGGGTGGAGCCCCTGGGGATGGGGCGGGTAGGTGCGGAGGGGGGCGAGGAACAGGCCGGCCGAGGCGTTGACGCCGAGCCTCGGGGTGGCCGACGGCCCCCGCGGTGGATCGAGGGGCCGACGGCCCGACGGCCCTCTACATCCCCGCGCCGCCGGTGGCACCGCCGTGCCGGGCGACGATCGCCCGCGACGTCGCCGCCATGGCCTCGTCGACCATGCGGCCCTCGAAGCGGACCGCACCGGACCCCTCGGCCCGAGCCGCCTCCACCGCGGCGATCAGCCGTTCGTGGCGGGCGAGTTCGTCCGCCCCCGGGGAGAACACCTCGTTGACGACGGCGACATGCGAAGGATGGATCACCATCATTCCCTCGTAGCCGAGCCCCCGGTTCTGCTCGGCGAACCGGCGCAGACCCACCAGATCGGCCACGTCGGCCCACAGGCCCGACACCGGGTGCGCGGACCCGGCGGCACGCGCGTCAAGGAGGACGCGGGCGCGCAGGTCACGGGTCTCCGTGCCCTCGGGGCTCCACCGGTATCCGACGGCACGCTCGACGTCGCCCCCCGGCGCGGTCAGCGCGCCGAGGTGAGCCACGCGGGCGGCGGCTCTGCCGATGTCGTACGCCTCCCGCAGCGCACGTGCCGTCTCCAGGAGCGGGACGAGCGCGAAGTGCCCCTCGGGCAGGCCGTGTTCGCGCTCGCACCAGGACAGGAGCCGGTCGGCGAGACGGACGTCGTCGGCGCACGACACCTTGGGCAGCACGATGCCGTACAGGCCGGGGCGGGCCACCGCGCGCAGCTCGTCGGCGCTCGCCCAACCGCCCCCGGTGTTCAGCGGGTTGACCCGGACCAGCAGCCGCATCCTGCCGCCGCCCGACTGGGACACGGCCTCCACCACCCCGGCCCGCGCCGCCGGCTTCGCGTCGTCCGGCACCGCGTCCTCCAGGTCGAGGACCGCCGCGTCGGCGCCCGCGGCCTCGGCCTTCGGGAGCCACCCCACGCGGTTGCCGGGGACGAAGAGCAGCGAGCGCAGCGGAACGCGGGCGGGCCCCCTCACCTCAGATGACACCCGACTCCTCCAGCTTCGCCCGCCGGTCGTCGCCGATGCCGAGCCACTGGCCGTACACGAGGTCATTGTCCGCGCCGAGTGCCGGGCCGGTGCGCCACACCGCGCCGGGTGCCTGCCGGAAGTGCGGGATCACGGCCTGCATGCGGACGGGGCCCAGGTCGGGGTCCTCGACGGTGATGATGTCCTCGCGTTCGGCGTACACGGGGTCGGCGGCGATGTCCGCGGCGTCGAAGACACGGGAGGCCACCACCTCCGTACGCTCGAACTCCGCCAGGCACTCGTCAGCGGAACGCCCGGCGATCCACGCGCGCAGTCCCTCGTCGAGCCGCGCCCGCCCGGCGTGCTGCTGCTCCGCCGTCGCGAACTCCTCCTCCGGCAGGCCCAGCAGCCGTGCCACGTTACGCACCGACCGCAGGGTCGCCGAGGTGACGGTGAGCCAGTCCCCGTCGCGGGTGCGGTAGGTGTTGATGACGGCGGCCGGGGCCACGGCCAGCTGGTTTCCCGCGCGCACCGGGGCCTCACCGAGCTGGTCGTGGGCGATCACCTGCCACTCCACCAGCCGGAACAGTGGCTCGAAGAGCGCCAGGTCGATCCACTCGCCGTCGAACTCGGGGTTCGTGGCGCGGCGGTGCAGGGCGGCCAGGATCGCGTACGCGCCCATCAGCCCGGTCACGGCGTCCCCGTGGGAGAAGCCGGTGTGCACGGGCGGCCCGTCCGGGAAGCCGGTCAGGTGCACGACCCCGCTGCGGGCCTCGCCCATCTTGCCGAAGCCGGGGGCGTCCGCCCGCGACGAGGTGGCGCCGAACCCGGAGATCTGCAGCAGCACAGCCTTCGGGTTGAGCGCGTGAACCGCCTCCCAGTCCAGGCCCCACGCGCGCAACCGCCCGGCCCGCAGGGTCACGATGACCACATCGGCCCACCGCACCAGCTCCCGGGCGACCTCACGGCCCTCCTCACGGCGCAGGTCGAGCGTCACCGACCGCTTGTTGCGGCCCGCGACCTTGAACCAGAGGGGGACCCCGTCCCGCTTCGGTCCCATCTCCCGCGCCGCGTCCCCCGCTCCGGGCGGCTCCACGTGCACCACGTCCGCCCCCTGGTCGGCGAGCATCGCCCCGGCGAGCGGTCCGGCCACGACATGGGCGAACTCCACCACCTTCAGGCCCGTCAGCTGTCCCTGCCGCGCGCTGCCGCGGCCGTCGTTGCGGTCGTTGCGGTCGTCCATGCCCTTCAGGCTGCTGGGCCGGTCGTATGCGCGTCCAGCAAGGAACGGTGATCAATTCATGCGGATACGGCATCAGTCGCTCGGCGAGATGCCCTATCCCCGTCGTGCGCCGCCGCACCTACCCCTCCCACGACACCCCTTCCGGCAGGCCGTACCCCGACGCCCGGAACCCCTCCAACTGCTCCAGGAAGGCCCGCGCCCCGGGCGGCAGGCTCCGCCGCACCGGCAGGACCACGTACAACTGCCGCTCGACCACGGGGTCCACCAGCGGACGCCGCACCCACTTGCCGGGCGCCACCAGCGGATGCACGAGCGCGGGCATGGCCGAGACGCCGAGCCCGGCGGCGACCAGGCCGCCGACCGTGGCCACACTCCCGGCCTCGGCGGCGGGCCGCGCCTCGACGCCCGCCTGCGCGAACGCCGTGTCGGTGATGCGGCGCACGCTGGAGTCCGTGCCCACCGCCAGGAACGGCTCGTCACCCAGCTCCTGCCAGGTCACCTCCTCCCGCTCGGCCAGCGGATGTCCTTCGGGCAGGACCGCGTCGAAGCGGTCCCGGACCAGCGGCCGGAGCTCGATACCGGGGGTGCGGGGGCGGGCCACCGTCGTCACCGCGAAGTCGGCGTCGCCGTCGACGACGCGTTCCAGGACGAAGCGTTCGAGGCCGTCCAGGATGCGTACGGTCACCTCCGGGCGGTGGTCGCGGAAGGCCGATATCACCGGGGGCAGCAGCACGGCGGCGGGCGAGGGCAGTGTCGCCAGCGCCACCGTGCCCCGCTCGCCCGCCACGTACCGGCCGAGTTGGGCGAGCCCGGCACGGTGGGTGGCGAGGATCTGGTCGGCCACGCGCAGCGCCTCCGCCCCCGCCGGAGTGAGCTGTACGTTGCGGGTGTCGCGCTCCAGCAGCCGCATGCCGAGCGTGCGTTCCAGGTCGGCCACCGCCCTGCTGAGCGACGACTGGGACACGTGCATCTCGGCGGCGGCCGCGGTGAAGCTCACGGCCCGGGCGACGGCGGCGTAGGCGGCGAGCTGGCGCAGGGTGACGTCCATGGCGAGAGCGTAGGAGTACCGGCCGCCGGGGGGAACTGATGCGCCAAACGCATGGACAGATCTGCGTTCAATGCTGGACGCGGATCTTTCCCCCCTCCGAAACTCGTCGGCAACACCGGCCGGACGAGGAAGTGAGCGGATCATGCTGGCGGCACTGGGGTTTGGCACCATCGGCTGTTTCCTGCTCCTGACCATGACCAAACGCGTGTCGGTCCTGGTGGCCCTGGTGCTGCTGCCGGTGGTCGCCGCGCTGGTGAGCGGGCATGCGGGCGAGATAGGACCGATGGCGCTGGAGGGACTGACCAAGGTCGCGCCCACCGGCATCATGATCGCGTTCGCGGTCCTCTACTTCAGCCTGATGATCGACGCCGGGCTCTTCGACCCCCTGATCCGCGCCATCCTCAGGGCGGCCAAGGGAGACCCGGTCCGCATCGCGGTCGGCACGGCCGTGCTCACCCTCTGCGTCGCGCTCGACGGGGACGGGGCCTCGACCTTCCTCATCACCGTCTCGGCCCTGCTGCCCGTCTACCGGCGCCTCGGGATGAGCCGCCTGGTGCTCGCCGGGATCGTCTGCCTCGGCGCGGGCCTGATGAACCTGGTGCCCTGGGGCGGTCCGACGGCACGCGCGGCCGCCGCACTGAAACTCGACACGTCCGACATCATCACGCCCCTGCTGCCCGCCCTGGGCGCCGGGATCGCCTGGGTGCTGCTCGCCGCGTACCTGATCGGGCGGCGGGAGCGACGCAGGCTCGGCGAACTGCGGCCCGAGGAACGCGCGGAGGCCCCCGAGGAGCGCGCCAAGGCCCCCGAGCCGGTGGGTGACGGTCCCGGCACACCCAGGGTGGCGGCCCCGCGGCACCCCGCGCTGACGGTGTTCAACCTGCTGCTGACCCTCACCCTGCTGGTTCTGCTGGTACTCGAAACCATGCCGCTGCCCGTGCTGTTCGTGCTCGCCTTCGTCATCGCGCTGCTCGTCAACCACCCGCGCTGGGAGGACCAGCAGGCCCTGCTGGAGAAGCACAGCAGGAGCGTCGTCCTCGTCACCGCCATGATCTTCGCCGCGGGAGTGTTCACCGGCGTCCTCAGCGGCACCGGGATGATCGGCGAGATGGCCGAGGCGATGGTCTCCGTCATCCCCGACGGACTCGGCGGGCACCTCCCCGTCGTCGTCGCCGTCACCAGCATGCCGCTCAGCCTCGTCTTCACCCCCGACGCCTACTACTTCGGCATCCTGCCCGTGCTCGCCGGAACCGCCGAGTCCTTCGGCACCGACAGCGCCGAGATCGCCCGCGCCGCCGTCCTGGGCCAGATGACCACCGGCTTCCCGCTGAGTCCGCTCACCGCGGCCACGTTCATCCTCGTCGGCATGACAGGCGTACAACTCGGCGAACACCAGCGCTTCATCTTCCGCTGGGCGTTCGGCACGACGCTCGTGATGACGGCCGCGGCACTCGCCACGGGTGCGCTGCCGTGGTGAGAAGGACCCCACCCACGCCCCGCGGCCTCCCCCTGCGCCCGCCGATTCCCCTGCTGGACAGCGCAGTTGGGGCGGGCCGGCGAAACCGGGCGAAGAGCCGGGCGGCGGCGGACGCCCGGCCGGGCCCCCACGGCAGGAGCCACACGCGCTCGTCGGCCATGGAGGGTGCCGCCGCGTGCGTCGGGGGCGGGGCCATGGAGGGTGCCGCGGTACGCGTCGGGGGCGGGGCCATGGAGGGTCCCGCGGTACGCGTCGGGGGCGGGGCCATGGACGGTGCCGCGGTACGCGTCGGGGGTGCGGCCACGGGCGGTGCCGTCGTGTGCGCCGGGGGCGCGGCCACGGACGGTCCCGCGGCACGCGTCGGGGGTGCGGCCATGGACGGTGCCGCCGCATGTGGCCGGGGGTGCGGCCACGGACGGTCCCGCGGCACGCGTCGGGGGTGCGGCCACGGACGGGTGCCGCCGTACGCGCCGGGACGGGCCACGAGCACCACTCGTCGTGGCGTCGCCGCACGGCCACGGCCGGTGTGAACCATCCGCGCCGGGAATGTCATGGAAGGCGAAAGTGGCACGTGCCAGGGGGAATTCCGCGAGGCCAGGGCCGCTGGCCGGGGTTCGTCGTCTCAGTTGATTGCTCACTTGACTACCGGGTGTCACACACGGTTGGCTCACCGCCAGCAAGGTCTGAATGCCGACGCGTGACCCACTGTGTCCGTGTCGGCTCAGCGCCGTACCCTCCGCTCCTGTGCACAGCGAGGTGCCACACCCTCATGAACACGTCCCCCGCATCCCACGACTCTCCCAGACACGCCCGCGCCACGGCCCTGGCGTCCGCCGTGGCCGTCGTCTCCCTCCTCGCGTCCGGCTGCTCCGCTTCCGGCGCCCCGGACGCCGAGGCCGCCGGCGAGGCGGGCCCGGCGGGTACGAGCCGGATCAAGGTCGCGATGATCACCCACGGGGCCGAGGGGGACCAGTTCTGGGAGCTCGTGAGGAAGGGCGCACAGGCCGCGGCCGCCAAGGACGACATCGAGCTGACGTACGCGAGCGACGCCGACCCGGCGGGGCAGGCCGGGCTGGTGCGCGACGCGGTCGGCGACCGGGTCGACGGCATAGCGGTCACCCTCGCCAGGCCGGACGCCATGAAGGCCGCCGTCGCCCAGGCCAGGGCGGCCGGCATACCCGTCGTCGGCCTCAACTCCGGCATCAACGCCTGGAAGGCGCAAGGCCTGCTGGAGTACTTCGGCCAGGACGAGAGCGTCGCCGGCCGCGCCCTCGGCGACAAACTGGACGACCTGAAGGCCAAGCACGCCGTGTGCGTCGTGCACGAGCGCGGCAACGTGGCCCTGGAGGCCCGTTGCGCCGGAGTGAGGAAGACCTTCGCCGGACAGACCGAGAACCTCTACGTCGACGGCACGGACATGAAGGCGGTCACCTCCGTCATCACCGCGAAGCTCAGGCAGGACCCCACCGTCGACGAACTCGTCCTGAACGGCGCCCAGTTCGCCCTGGCCGCCGTCGACTCGGTGAAACAGGCCGGCAGCAGGGCGAAGATCGCCACGTTCGACCTCAATGACGCCGTCGTCAAGGCCGTCCAGGACTCAGAGGTGCAGTTCGCGGTCGACCAGCAGCCCTATCTGCAGGGCTACCTCGCGGTCGACGCGATCTGGCTCTACAAGTCCAACGGCAACTTCAGCGGCGGCGGGGAGGCCCCGGTGCTCACCGGCCCGGCATTCGTCACGAAGCAGAACGTCGAGAAGATCGCGAAGTTCGCGGCGAACGGGACCCGTTGATCCTGTTCCAGGAGGTAACAGGGTCGCCAAGGTTGGGCCCCTCACGATGCGTACGATCACTTGTACGGATAGCATCCTGGCCACCACCTGCGCGTAACCGGACACGCGGCCACCCACCGCATGCCTCCGCCTGAGCCCCCTTTCGCTCCTACCGCTCTCCCCGATCGCCCCCGAACACGCCAACCGCCCAAGGACGACGATGCCTTCACGGACAGGTGCCCGGCGCCGTCTCGGCTCCATACGTCTCTCGCTGATCCTCCTCGCCCTCATCCCCAGCGTCACCCTCGCCGCCCTGTGGAGCGTGACGACGATTCAGATGTTCTCCGAGGGTTTGCGCCTGCGCGAGCAGACCGGGCTGAGCAAGTCGACCGGAGCCATGGGCACCGACGCGACCCTCGCCCTGCAGGGGGAGCGCAGGCTGTCGGCCGCGTGGCTGGCGAACCCCCGCGGCGACCGGTCCGCCCTCGACAAGCAGCGGAAGGAGACGGACGCGGCGATCCGGAAACTGGTCAGCCAGTCGGACGCGATCCACGACGCCCCCTCCCGTATCAGTGACCGGCTGGACTCCGTCATCGGCGCGGCGGCCAGCCTGGAGTACTACCGGGACCAGGTGGACAACCCGGTCGACATCACCCCGCAGCAGACGCTGGACCAGTTCACCTCGATCATCGAGACCCAGATCACCGCCTTCCACGAGCTCTCGCAGGTCGACGACGGTGACCTGACCTCGCAGGCCGACCCTCTCGTCGCCCTGGAACAGGCGGGGGAGATGGTTTCCCAGGAGGACGCGCTGCTCGCCCTCGCGTGGCCGTCCGGGTACCTGGACGAACAGGCGCGCATCCAGTTCTCGGAACTGGTCAGCGCCCGGCGCTGGCTCCTGGAGGACCAGATCGTCCCCTCGCTGACGGGCAGCCTGAAGACCCAGACCGAGCAGATCCTGCAGAGCCCGGACTGGCAGGCCCTGGAGTCGATGGAAAACCAGATCCTCGCGGCCGGGACGACGGGCGACGCCGACAAGCGCAGGACGGTCCTGCCCGAGGATATGCAGAAGCGGTGGACCAGCGGGTTCGGCGAACTCTCGCTCGAGTACACGGACCTGATCCAGCAGCAGACCCGCGCTCTGCTGACCCGCAGTGGTGACGAGGCACGCGCGCTCCTCGTCAAGGCCGGCGTCCTGAGCGCCGGCGGACTCGTCGCCCTGCTGGTGTGCGCCCTGATGTCATGGCGCATCACCCGCTCCCTGTCCATGCGTCTGCGCGGTCTGCGGGAGGCCACGCTCAGCCTGGCGGAGGAACGTCTCCCCGACGTGGTCGAACGCCTCGACCGCGGCGAGAAGATCGACGTGGACTCCGCCACCCCGCCACTCGACTACGGCAGAGACGAACTCGGCCAGGTCGCCCAGGCGTTCAACACCGCCCAGCGCACCGCCGTGCACACCGCCGTGGAACTCGCCGACACCCGGCGCGGCTTCCAGAAGGTCATCCTCGGCATCGCCCGGCAGAGCCAGAACCTGGTCAACCTCCAGCTCAGCAAGCTCGACAAACTGGAACGCGAGCACCAGGACCCGAACATCCTGCAGGGCCTGTACGAACTCGACTCCACCGCCAGCCAGTTGCGCCGCTACGAGGAGAACCTCGTCATCATCAGCGGCGAGCGGCCCGGACGCACCTGGATGCGCCCCGTCGCGCTGATCGACATCCTGCGCAGCGCCGTCGGCGAGGTCGCCCAGTACCAGCGCGTGGAGGTGCACACCGAGGAGGAGGTGTCCGTCGCCCCGCCCGCCGTCGCGGACGTCATCCACCTGCTGGCCGAGCTCATCGACAACGCGACCGCCTACTCGCCCGCCCCCAGCCCGGTGAACGTGCGGGCCGCGATGGTGGCCAGGGGCCTGGCCGTGGAGATCGAGGACCGCGGCCTCGGCATGTCGGAGGAGGACTACGCGGCGTTCAACGCCCAGTTGGCGGAGCCCCCGCAGTTCGACGTGGTCGCGCTGGCCGACGACCTCCGGCTCGGCATGTTCGTGATCGCCCGTCTCGCCACCCGGCACGGCATCGCCGTCACGCTGCGCTCCTCACCGTACGGCGGCACCACGGCGATCGTGCTGATCCCGCGCGACATCGTGGTGGACGATCCCGCCGACGAGCCGGCCGCGGACACCGAGGGCTCCGCTACCGCGGACGGTCAGCCCACCGGTCCGGTGAAGGCGCTCGTACGGGTCGCGGACGAACCGCTCTCCGACGACACCACCGGCGACGGCGAGCAGGGTCACGAGCGCGCGGACGAACCGCGGCCCGCCGCCCACGCGGAGACCAACGGCGACACCCCGGCCGCGGGCACCGCCCGTCCCGTCCCCCGCCCGCCCGTGGCCGGGCCGGGCACACCCCGGCGCGACGGCCTGGCTCCGCTTCCCCGCCGGGTACCGCAGACCAGCCTGGCCGCCGAGCTGCGGGAGGACACTCCGCCCGACGCGGACGACGACACCTTCGCCTTCGACGACTTCACCGCGGAGCGCGCGGCCTCTTCCCTGGCCGGCTTCCAACGCGGCACCCTGCAGGCCCGTGACGACGGCGCGGACACCGAGTTCGACCTGACGGACGACACGGAAGACGCCGCTTCCGAGGACGCCGACGACAAGGTCACCGCCTCAGGGCCCATCGCCTCCACCTCGCCCGCCGACCGCTGATGAAGGACACAGAAATGACACGCCCCATCCCCGCCACGCACAGCCAGCTCGACCAGCTGCTCACCGGACTGGTGGAACGGGTCGCCGAGGTGAACCACGCCGTCGTGCTCTCCGAGGACGGACTCGTCGTCAGCAAGTCCACGGCCTTCGTACGGGACGACGCCGAGCGGCTCGCGGCCACCGCGTCCGGACTGATGAGCCTCAGCAAGGGCGTCAGCATGGACTTCCGGGGCGGCCCGGTGCGCCAGTTGCTCATCGAGATGGGCAACTCCTATCTGATCCTCACCAACGCGGGCCCCGGCGCCAGCCTCGCGGTGCTGACCAACCAGGGCGCGGACGTCGGCGTGGTGGCGTACCAGATGAACATGCTGGTCAAGAAGATCGGCGAGCACCTCAGTGCCGCTCCGCGGGCCGGCGTCGTCGTCGCCGCGGACAGCGGCGAGTGAGGTGAGCGGAGGCGATACGGCCGGCCGTCTGGTCCGGCCGTTCACCCTGACCGGCGGCCGGACCCAGCCGGACCGAGGCGACTTCACCCTCATCACGATGGTGATGGCGGCCGACCCGCCGCCCGACGGCGGACCCCGGCTGCAGCCCGAGCACACACGGATCCTGCGGCTGTGCGCGGAGCCGATCGTGGTGGCGGAACTCGCCACACGACTCGACCTGCCCGTGAGCGTCGTCAGCATCATGCTCTGCGACCTGCTGCAGGCGGAACGGATCGTCGTCCAGCCGCCGCGTCCCGTCTCGCGCACCCTGGACCTGGAACTGCTGCAGAAAGTGAGGGAAGGCCTTGACCGGCTCTGACGCCACCGTCCAGAAGGTCTCGGCACCCGACGCGGTCAAGATCCTGATCGCCGGGGGCTTCGGCGTCGGCAAGACGACCATGGTCGGATCGGTCAGCGAGATCGTCCCGCTGCGCACCGAGGAACCCCTGACCATCGCGGGCCTCGGCGTCGACGACCTCAACGGAATCGAGGACAAGAAGGCCACCACGGTCGCCCTGGACTTCGGCCGCATCACCATCAGCCAGGACCTCGTGCTGTACCTGTTCGGTACGCCCGGGCAGCAGCGGTTCTGGTTCATGTGGAACGACCTCGCCATCGGCGCCCTCGGCGCGGTGGTCCTCGTCGACGTGCGCCGCCCGGAGTCCAGCTTCGCCGCCATCGACTTCTTCGAGCGCCGCAGGATCCCCTTCGTCATCGGCGTCAACGGCTTCTACGGTGAACACCCGTACGCGCCCGAGGAGATCAGGGAGTCCCTCGCGCTGCCGGAGGACGCCCAGGTGCTGCTCTGCGACGCACGCGAGCGCGGGTCGTGCCGGGACGTGCTGATCGCACTGATCGACCAGCTGATCGCCACCACGGCCCGCGCGGCTACGGGGTGACGACGAGGCCGGCGACGTGTTCGGCGATCATGTCCAGCACGTCCTCCGCCGACCTGTCGTCGCCGAGCACGAGGAAGTTCAGGGTCAGCCCGTCCGTCATCGCGGCCAGATAGCGCGCCAGCACGGCCACGGGCACGCCGAGTTCGAACCCCATGTCCTTGCGCAGCTGCCCGATGAGCTCGGCGTAGGTGTCGCGGTACAACTCGTACTGCCGCCGCGCCAGATGCCCGAACCCCGGCTCGCGCAGGGCGTACTGCGTCAGCTCGTAGGTCAGCATGTGCTCGCCGGGGTGGGCGGACACATGGTCCCAGTACGCCTGGAATCCGGCCCGGACGGTCTCCTGGAGCGTGGCCCTGGGCTTGATCGCCTCCTTCACGACCGTGATGTAGTCGTCGGTGATCGCCCTGATCACGGACTCGATCAGGGCCTGCTTGGAGTCGAAGCAGTAGTGGAAGACGCTCAGGGAGACGCCGGCCTCCGCGCAGATGGACCGGGTGGTCGTCCTGGCCACGCCGTCCCGGGTCATCGCCCTGATCGCCGCCCCGGTCAGCTGCCGGCGCCGCTCGGCCGACGGCATCCGTGCCATGTGCGTGTGTCCTTCGCGCTCGTACCCGCTCTGCCCACGGGGCAGCGTCACGGTGCAGCGTAACGGCGCCCCGCCCGCCGGGCGGGCTCGGGCGGGGCGCCGTCGGGCCGGTCAGCCGCTGTACACACCCACCTCGTTCAGCGAGTAGCCCCAGTCGGTGCCGCGGTCCAGCCCGTGGACGCGGACGTACCGGGCCGGGGTCCCGCTGAACCGTGCCGTGTCCAGGCCGCCGTCACCGGACGTCGTGGACCACGCGGTCCTCCAGGCCGAGCCGTCGGTGGAGAGCTCGACGCGGTACGACTTCCCGTACGCCCTCTCCCAGTCGAGCGTGACGCGCTTGACGGTCCGCGTGGATCCGAGGTCGATCCGCAGCCACTGGTCGTCGCTCCAGTCGCTCGCCCAGCGCGTGCCCGGGTCGCCGTCCACGGCCCGGCCGGGCGCGTAGCTGGTGAACGGGTTGGACTCCGACGAACTGGCCGTCGCGGCGGCGCCCTTGGCGAGGTTGACCCCGGCCTTGTGGTTCTCCGACGCGCCCCAGGTGTCGAGGTAGGACTCGGCGCCCCGGAACAGGTCGTTGACGACGTCCTGGCCGCCGACGAGGCGGATGTCCTCGATCCAGTCGGGGACGAGCCCGTAGTGGGCGGCGCCGTCGGTGTTGAGGTTCCAGGTGCGCTGCCCCGTGGTCTGCTTGTCGATGACGGAGCCGCCGTCGACGCTCGTGAACGGGTACTTCACGGGGTTGGAGGTGCTCGCGCCGCGGGGTGCGGGCCAGCCGCCGACGCCGTTCATGTCGGTGCCGAAACCGTAGCCCACGTTGTACTTGTCGCGCAGCGCGTCCGTGCGCCTGGCCTCGGTGCTGAACTCCTCGGAGCCGTGCATGTACTGGGCGACGAAGCCGCCGAGGGAGTAGACCCGCTCGGTCCAGTTCAGGTCCATCCAGCTGTGCGAGGACAGCACGCCCGGGTACTGCTCGGCCTCGAAGATGTCGAGCACCCGGCCGGTGGCCTTGACGCTCATGTGGTCGATCTCGAGCATCATCTTGCGCTTCATCATGCCGCGCACGGCGTACTCACCGAGGTCGGTGAGCCCTCTGACGTTGCACTGGGCGTCCTCGTCGTACTCCGGGACCTCCGTGCCCGCCGGGAGGTCCTCCTCGGCCCCGGACGACGCGCCGCCGATGGGGTTGTCCTTCTGCGGGCCGGTGCACTTCTCCGTCTTCCAGAACGTGCCGGTCGACAGGAACTGGCCCACGTTGATGGCCGTCCCGAGCCCGTCCTCGTCGAAGCGGACCCCGCACAGGGCGTTGTCGAACTTGTGGCACAGGAACATGCTGCGCACGCCCAGGTCGTACAGCTCGTCCAGCCCCTTGTCGATGTCCTCCTTGTCGCACTGCGCGATGTCCAGGACCTGCTTGCAGCCGAACGGCTCCGAGGTCTCGACGCCCAGGACGACGGCGAGCTTGCCCTGCTTGACGACCTCGCGGGCCTGCGCGCTGTCGGTGACGATGCGGAACCAGCCCTTGCCCGTGCCGCCGTACATCTTGTCGATGTAGGCCTGCATGTCGTACGTCAGCTTGGCCTGGAGCCGGATGGACGTCATCTCGTCACAACCGCGGTCCTTGAAGAAGTAGACCGAGCAGATCACGCCGTTGGTGACGAGGTCGTTGACGAGGACCCGCTGCCCGCCGCGCCAGGCGCGCTCGATCCACGCGTAGTAGTTCTGCTGGTGGGTCATCGAGTCGTGCGCGGGCCAGTCCTTGAACGTCGGCCAGCCGACCGGGTCGTGCCTGCCGTCCCCGCCCTTGGTGATGTAGTCGAAGACCGCGAGCGAGCCGTCGGGGTAGTGCTCGGGACAGTCCTTGAGCGCGTCCGCGACGCCCGCCTCGGAGAACGGCTTGCCGCAGATGAGCCGGCCGCCGAACGCCTCGTTGGACATGATGTGGTTGTGCGCGTCGACGAACCCTCGCACCTCGCCCGCCGCGTTCGTGCCCTTGAAGGGCTCGCCGGTGACGTTGATCTGCGAGTCGGGCGAGGGCCGTGCGCTCGGCGTCCACCAGTCGGTCGCCGCCGAACTCGGCGTGGGTCCCAGCGTCATGGCCATCACGACGAGGAGCAGGGACAGCAGGGCGAGGGGCCTGCGTTTGCGGCGCGGGCTCCTGGGATGGGGGCGGCGAACCATGGTCATTGGTCACGTCCTCGGTCGGCGGGTGGCGCGGTGGTGAGCCAGACCGTCCGGGACAGGTCGTTACCATCCCCGCGACGTCGTTGTCATGACTCGCACAAGCGATGTGACGAGAATCGCTACTGACGGGTACAGAGTCAAGAGTCCGGGACGCTTGACCTGATGGCCGCGCCGCCGTCGCCGCCGCCGTTCCCTCACCGGAAAAGGAAGTGCGCCGACCGCTTCGCGGACGCTACCGTCTCCGGCATGACCGAACTCGATGAGGACGGCTACTTCGGAGAAGACATCGCGGCGACGTACGACGAGTCGTCGGCCGACATGTTCCGCCCCGAGGCGGTGGAACCGGCGGTGGACCTGCTCGCCGGGCTCGCCGGCGACGGGCAGGCCCTCGAACTGGGCATCGGCACCGGCCGGATCGCCCTGCCGCTGAGCCGCCGCGGGGTTCCGGTGCACGGCATCGACATGTCCCGCGCCATGGTGGCCCGGCTGCGCTCGAAGCCGGGCGGCGACGCGATCGACGTCACGGTCGGCGACTTCGCGACGACGCGTGTACCGGGCACGTTCGCGGTCGCGTACCTCGTCTACAACACGATCAACAACCTGACGACCCAGGACGCCCAGGTGGACTGCTTCCGCAACGCGGCCGCCCATCTGAGGCCCGGAGGCTGCTTCGTCGTCGAGGTGAGCGTGCCGGACCTGCGCAGGCTGCCACCGGGGCAGAACGCCGTGCCGTTCACGATCAGCCCCACCCGGCTGGGCTTCGACACGTACGACGTCGCCACACAGGCGATGAGCTCCCACCACATCACGATCGTCGACGGCAGACCCTCCTACTGGTCCCTGCCCTTCCGGTACGTCTGGCCCGCGGAACTGGACCTGATGGCGCGTCTCGCCGGGATGCGGCTGCGCGACCGGTGGGAGGGATGGGGGCGCGAGCCGTTCACCGGAGAGAGCCGCCGGCACGTCTCGGTCTGGGAGAAGACCGCGGAGTAGGGGAACCCTGTGGGGTAAACCCCCGACCGCAGAGGCCAGTTGGCAGGATGCCAGGGACGGACGGGGGCGGGAGAAGCTCGTGTCCATGACGAAGATCAAGCGATACGCAGCCCTGCTCGCCGCCTCCACCGCCGTCCTGAGCCTCACCGTCCCCTTCACCACCGCGACCGCCTCGACGGCCGCCGCCGAGCCGCCGCCCCTCGACTGGACGACGTGCGAGGGGACAGGGCTCGATCCGCGGCAGGAGTGCGCGACCGTCGAGGTGCCGATGGACTACGCCCACCCGCGCGGCCGGAAGATCTCCGTGGCGGTCTCCCGCATCACAGCCGAGAACCCGGTCAAGCGTCGCGGCGCGCTGTTCATGATCCCGGGCGGACCCGGCGGCGGCAGCCTCAACGCACCGTCCGGAAAGGGACAGAAGCTGCCGCAGGAGGTACGTGACACCTACGACCTGATCGGCTTCGATCCGCGCGGCTACGGCCGTTCCACCCCGGTCAGCTGCGGTTTCGAGCACGGTGACCTCGCCATGTCGAAGACGCGGCCCTGGCCCGCACCCGACGGCTCCGTCACCGAGAACATGGCCACCGCGCGGCGCATGGCGGACGCCTGCGCACGCAACGGGGGCGAGCTGATCCAGCACCTCAGCACGGCCAACGAGGCCCGCGACCTCGACCGCGCCCGGGCCGCCCTCGGCGAACGGAGGATCTCCGCGTGGGGAACCTCGTACGGGACGTACGTCGGGTCCGTCTACAACGAGCTGTTCCCGCACCGCACCGACCGCTTCGTGCTCGACAGCAACGACAACCCCGACCCCACCCGGGTCGCCCGGGGCTGGCTCGCCGCGTACGAGGTCGGCGTCGAGGACAACTTCCCCGAGTTCGCCACATGGGCGTCCGCACCCGGCAATCCCGACCGCGTCGCCTCCACCGCCGCCGAGGTGCGCCCCCTCTTCCTCCGTCTCGCCGCACACCTCGACCGCGAACCCATCCCGTGGCCCGGCGCCAACCCGGAGGAGCTCAACGGCAACGTACTGCGCCAGACCATGCTGGAGAGCCTCTACGACCCCGACAAGTACTCCACGCTCGCCCGGCTGATCCTGGCCGCCCGCGAGGGCACCGCTCCGCCCGTGCCCCAGACGCCGCCCGACTCCGTCCTGCAGAACATCGCCGCGTCCGGAGCCGCCATCTGCAACGACGTCGCCTGGCCCAGGTCGGCCGCCGTGTACGAGAAGGGGGTCGCCGAGAGCCGCGTCAAGTACCCCCTGACGGCGGGGCTGCCGAGGAACGCCATGTTGTGCGCCGCCTGGCCGTGGACGCCGAAGGAGCCCGCGGTCCGGATCACCGACCGCGGCCCCTCCAACGTCCTCCTCGTCCAGAACCGGCGCGACGTGGCCACCCCCCTCAGCGGCGCCCTCAAGCTCCGCGAGGCCCTCGGCCGACGCGCCGTCATGGTGACCGTGGACTCCACCGGCCACAACGTCTACCTCGCCAACGGCAACGCCTGCGGCAACCGGACGGTGTCGCACTTCCTGGCGACGGGGGAGCGACCTGCGCGCGACATCGTCTGCGACTAGGTACAGGGCGCCCCCACCGAGAGCATGCTCGCCATCCGGTCCGTGACCGTGGAGTGTCGGGCGGCTCCGGGCGCTCCTTCGACCGCGCCGTCCGCAACAACGGACCACCGACAGGGTGTGCTCAGCCCTTCACCGCGCCGGACGTGAGTCCCTGGACGATGTGGCGGCTGGCGAAGGCGAACAGGACCATCGTGGGCAGGATGGTGAGGACGGCCGCCGCGGACATCGAGCCCCAGTCGATGTTGAAGCTGGAGATGAACCCGTTCAGGGCCGTGGGGACGGTCTTGTTGGCGTCGCTGTTCATCAGCGTCACCGAAAGGAACAACTCGTTCCAGCAGTTGACGAAGTTGAAGATGAACGCGGCCACGATGCCGGGTCGCATCACCGGCAGCAGCACGCGGAACAGCGCCCCGAACCGGGACAGTCCGTCGATCATGGCGGCCTCCTCCAGCGCGTCGGGGATGTTCTCGAAGAAACCGCGGAGCATCACCGTGCAGAACGGGATGCACACCGCGATGTAGACGAGCACCAGCCCGAGGCGGTTGTCCACCAGCCGGAGGTCGGTCATGAGCAGGTACAGCGGCCCCAGCGCGATGAACGAGGGGATCATCTGGGTGACCAGCGCGGCCATCAGCAGGGCGGACTTGGTGCGGAACTCGAACCGCGCCAGCACGTACGCCGACAGCATCGAGATCGCCGTGGCCACCGCGCCCGCGACGGTCGAGACGAGGAGACTGTTGGTGAGGTAGACCCCGAAGTCGGCCTTGGAGAACAGGTCGGTGTAGTTCTCCAGCGAGAGGTGCTCGGGCCAGTAGGCGATCGGGAAGCGGAAGATGTCGCCCGGTGCCTTCAGCGAGGTGACGGCGATCCAGTACAGCGGGAAGACGGTGAAGACCAGCCACAGCCCCAGAAAGGTGAACCGCGCGGTCCGTCCGGTCGCGCTCTCCTTGCCGATCACGGCCTCACCTCTCGCTTCTCGCGCGTGGCCAGCAGGAAGAACGTGGCGAACAGCAGCAGCCCGGCGACGACGAGGAGGCCGATGGCGGAGGCCTGGCCGTAGTCGCCCTGCTGAGTGATCCGGATCATCCACGTGGTCACGATGTGCGTCTCGTTGTTGGGGCCGCCCCCGGTCATCCCGAAGATCAGGTCGGGGAAGTTGAAGATCCAGATGACCCGCAGCAGCACGGTGAGGGCGAGCGTGGTGCGGATGTACGGGATGGTGATCCGGAAGAGCGTGCGCACCTTGCCGGCGCCGTCCAGCGCGGCCGCCTCGTACAGTTCGTCGGGAATGGACTGCAGCGCGGCCAGGATCATGATCGCGAAGAAGGTGACGCCGTACCAGGTGTTGGCGACGAGCACGGCGATCATCGCCTTGTCCGGATCGGCGAGCCAGGCGATCGGCTGGTCGATCAACCCCGCCTTCTGCAGCAGGTCGTTGACGACACCGAACTCGCTGTTGAACATCCAGCGGAACAGGATGCCGATGAGGAACCCGGAGATCGCCCAGGGGAAGAAGACCAGCGCCTGGTAGAGGCCGCGGAACCGGAACCGGCGGCGCAGCCACAGGGCGAGCGCGAAGCCGATCACCAGCTGCGGCACGATCGAACCCGCCACCCACAGGGCCGTGTTGGCCAGTACGGTGCCCCAGGCCGGGTCGGCGAACACCTCGCGGAAGTTCTTCCATCCCACCCAGGACGTGTCGGTGAGGTCGGTCAGCTTCCAGTTGCGGAACGCCATCTGGCTTCCCGCGATCATCGGGTAGTAGGTGAAGACCGCCACGAAGACCGCGGCCGGCGCCATGAACGCGGCGATGAGCAGTCCGCGGCGGGTGGTGAACTCCCGCCTGCGGCGGCCCGTTCGGGCACCGAGGCCGGGCGGGGCACCCCCCTCGCGGGACGGGCGCCCCGGCTCGGGGTGCGTCTTCGTCGTGGCGGACGAAGCAGGTGAGGCGGACGAGGCGGCCATCTCTACTTCCACTTCGCCGTCCAGTAGGCGTCCCAGTCGGCCAGCAGCTTCTTGGGCGTCAGCTTGCCGAGGATCATCTTCTGCACGTCGGCGTCGGCCTTCTGCTGCCACTCGGTCCACCAGGAGACGCCGCGCGGCTGGGTGACGACGAGGTACTTGTCCGGGTTCTCGGTCATGGTGACGTAGCTCGACCAGGGGCCCGTCCTGTAGAAGGAGTCCTCGGTCGCCGACTTGAGGATCGGCACCAGGCTGTTCTTCTTGGTGAAGGTCGTGGACGCCTCACCCTGGGAGAGGAACTCGACCAGCTTGACCGCCTCGGGCTTGTGCTTGCTGCCCTTGGCGATGCCCCACCCGGCGGTGGCCAGCGGCTGCACGGTCCTGCCGGAGGGACCGGCCACGAGCGGCGCGGTGTTCCACTGGCTCTTGGTGATCGACTTCGACTCCGAGACCGTGGCGATCACCTCGGGGTCCTGGAGCAGGAAGGCCGTGGAGCCGTTGGAGAAGCCCTCGACCATCTCCGGATACCCCCAGGAGACCGACGACTTGGGCGAGGCCTGCTGGAACAGCTTGAGGTAGGTCTCCATGGCGTCGAGGGCGCCGGGAGCGGAGAAGATCGTCTTCCCGTCCTTCAGCTTGAACCCGTTGGCGGGGTCGACGTCGTCGGCCACGTAGGCCTCGATGATCGCGGAGGCGTTGCCGTTGGCGTTGGCCCCGCCACGGAAGGCGTAACCGTACTGCCGCTTGGCCGGGTCCTGGATGGCGGTGGCCTGCTTCAGCAGGTCCTCCCAGGTGGTCGGGGGTTCGCTGAAGCCGGCCTTCTCGATCAGGTCGGTGCGGTAGAAGAGGCTCAGCCCGTAGAAGCCGTACGGGATGAAGTAGGTCTTCCCGTCCGCGTCCCGGGAGGCCTTGACGGCGTTCTCCGTCATGGCCTGCCAGCCCTTCCAGCCGTCCAGGTCCTTCTTCATGTCGTAGAGCCAGCCGTTGTTCGACCACGGGCCGACCGTGGTGTCGCGCACCTCCAGGGCGTCGACGCCGGTGCCGGACTGGAGCATCTGCTGGATCTTCTGGTCGGCCTGCTCGGTGGGCGGCGAGATCAGGTTGACCTTGATCTTGGGGTTCTGCTTCTCGAAGTCGGCTATCAGGCTCTTGAGCAGGTCGGTGCGAGCGGGGTTGGTGAGGCTTTCGACCATGGTGAGGGTGACCGCTCCACCGGCACTGCCGGGACTCATGGTGGAACAGCCGGTCAGGACCAGCGAGGCGGCTGTGCCGAGGGCGAGGACCGCCGTCCTTCTTCTCATCGTGCTGACCTCTTCCGTTTCGGGGGAGGGGCGTGCTGGGGGTGAGCGGCTATGGCGTGCCGTGCTGCTCGCGGGCCGCGCGGGCCCAGTCGCCGAGGACGGGGACGCAGGTCTCGGCGAAGTACTCGTAGTCGGCGGCGGTGTTGTAGACGTGGGCGGACACCCGCAGATAGCCGGCGCCGCCGAAGCTGGTGAAGGCCGCCTCCACGCCCAGCTCCAGCGCCACCCGGTCGCGCAGCGCGTCGGCTTCGACGCGCGTGGCACCCAGGCCCGGCGGCAGCCGCACCAGCCGCATGCCGGGGACGGGCATGCCGACGTCCACCCGGCCGCCGGCACCGGTCAGCTCGGCGAACGCGGCGCCGATGACGTGCTCGGCGTATCCGGCCAGGTCGTCCATGTAGCGGCGGGCGGTGTCCCAGCCCCAGGCGTGCTCGACGAAGTCGAGCGCCGTCGGCGCCGCCAGATACGAGGTCGCGTCCAGCGTGCCCTGCTGGTCGAAGCGGTCGGGGTACGGATCGGGGGCGCCCCACGAGTCGATCAGCGGGTAGAGGTGCTCCCGCAGGGGGCCACCGGCGACCAGCACCGCTGTGCCGCGCGGTGCGCAGCCCCATTTGTGCAGGTTGCCGACCCAGAAGTCGGGGGCGCCGTCCGCCGCGCCGGCGAGCGGGGAGTCGATCAGACCGGGGGCGTGCGCGCCGTCCACGAGGAACGGGACACCCCGCCGGCGCAGCTCCGCGCCGATCAGCTCCACCGGCATCCGGCGTGCCGTGGGCGAGGTGATCTCGTCGACGACGACGAGGTCGGTGGCCTCGCTCACCTCCGCGATCACGGCCTCGTACGCCTGCCGCTCGTCCGCGTCCAGCGGCACACCGGCCGTGCGGACCCGGCCGCCCCAGCGCCGGGCCAGACGCTCGGCGCCCATGGTCACGGCCCCGTATCCATGGTCGGTGACGACGATCTCCCCGCCGCGGCGGCGCGTGAGGGAGGCGTACACGACGCTGGCGCCGGCGCTCGCGTTCGGCACCAGGGCGAGGTCGTCGGGGGCGGCCCCGAGGAAGGCCGCGAGGTCGACCCGGGTGGCGGCGAGCCGCCCGGGCAGCGCCGGGAACCACACCACGGGGGAGCGTTCCATCTCGGCGCGCAGCTGGTTCTGCCGCTCCTGCGCCACGAGAGGAACCGCTCCGAACGAGCCATGGTTCAGGTGCCGCAGGGCGGGGTCCAGGGACCACGCCCCAGCGGCGGGCCGTCCGCCCGCCAGCTGGAGGGGGGCGGGCGCGGTGGTGACCTCGGTCTCGCTCACAAGACTCCACTTCTGCCGCACGCGGGCGCTCCGGCGAGATCAGGACATCAGATCCTGCGCCAGGAGACGTATGATGACTTGGATGCTGGCACGCCGATTTCAGGGCTTCAAGAGTGCTGCAGAGAAAAGTCATCAGACGACTCGTGGACGATACGTGGAAGACATCTGATGACCGGGCCTCGGTACAGTGCACCGAGAGGGCCCCGGCCGTGCCATGGGTCCGCCAGGGGAGGAGATCGATGTCCGCAGTCGACAAGGCGTTCCACGGCCTACGGCACATGATCGCCACGGGTCGCCTCGCAGCGGGCGAGCGCATCCCGCCCGAGGCCGACCTCTGCGAGGAACTCGGCGTGTCGCGAGGGTCGTTGCGCGAGGCCGTGCGGATGCTCGCCGCCCTGGGAGTGATCGAGCCCCGGCACGGCTCCGGCACGTACGTCTCCCAGCTCAGGCCCGAGGACGTCATCGGCAGCCTCTCGCTGACCCTGGAACTCCTGCCGCTGACCGGACTGCTCGAGGTCTACGAGATCCGGCGCGTGCTGGAGGCCCATGTCGCCGCCCAGGCCGCGGCCCGCTGCACTGCCGAGGAGGTCAGGACGCTCTTCTCGCTCATCGAGGCCATGGAGGCCACCGAGGACCCGGCCAAGGCCTCCGAACTCGACCACCGGTTCCACTCGGAGATCGCCCGGATCGGCGGCAACCCCACCCTGGCCTCGCTGCTGTCGGTGTTCCGCGCCCGCTCCCGCAAGTACCAGGTCTTCACCCTGCCCTCGGGCCCCGAGCTGCGCCGCAAGAGCGACGAGGACCACCGCGTGCTGGCCACCGCCATCGCCGGCCACGACCCCGTCGCCGCGGCCGGCGCCGCCCAGGCCCATGTCGCCCAGACCGAGCGGTGGCTGCGCGCCTTCATGCCTGACGTGGAGGAGGGCGGCGGCGACGCGGACTGACGGCGCGTGGGGCGTCCGTCGCGCCGCGGTAGACGTAACGCGCGGCGCCGGAGGACGAGAGCCCGCCCGGAGGCGGAGTCTCGGCCAGGGCGCGTACGAGTTCGTGGTCCGGGGACAGGGCGCACGCGGGGTCGGTGCGCGCGGCGTCCCCGGTGAGCGCGTGGGCCTGGCAGCGGCAGCCGCCGAAGTCGGTCTCGCGCCGGGGGCAGCCCGTGCACGGCCCGCTCATCCACTCGGTGCCGCGGTACCGGTTGAAGGCCGGTGAACTGCGCCAGATCCACTCCAGGGACCGGTCGCGTACGTTCGGCACGTCCAGGTCCGGCAGGGTCCCCGCCGCGGGGCACGGCAGGACGCCGCCGTCCGGGGCGACGGTCAGCGACACCGCTCCCCAGCCGCCCATGCAGGGCTTCGGCACACCGTCGAAGTAGTCCGGCACGACCCACACCAGCTCGGTGGTGCCCGCCAGTTGACTCCGCCGGCGCTCGACCACCTCCCGGGCGCGGGAGAGCTGGTCGCGGGTGGGCAGCAGCAGGGCGCGGTTGCGCAGAGCCCATCCGTAGAACTGCGCGTTGGCCAGCTCGATGCGCTCGGCGCCCCACGCCACGCCCAGGTCCACGATGGCGTCGACGGCGTCGAGGTTGTCCCGGTGCAGGACGACGTTGAGGCCCAGTGGCAGTTCCGCGTCCCGTACGGCGGCGGCGGCCCGCTCCTTGGCCGCGAAGGACCGCTGCCCGGCGATCCGGTCGGACGCCGCCGGATCCGCGTGCTGCACCGACAACTGGACGCTGCGCAGCCCGGCGGACACGAGCGCCGACAGCCTCGCCGCGCTCAGCCCGCTTCCGCTGGTGACCAGCTGGGTGTAGATCCCGGCGGACTCGGCCGCGGCGACGATGGCCGACAGGTCACGGCGGAGCAGGGGCTCACCGCCGGAGAGGTGGGTGTGGACGACGCCGAGCCGCGCGGCCTGCCGCAGCACGTCCTCCCACTCCTCGGTGGTCAGTTCCCGGGAACGCGCGGCGAGTTCGAGCGGGTTGGAGCAGTAGGGGCAGTGCAGGGGGCAGCCGTGGGTGAGTTCGGCCAGCAGGGCCCAGGGCGCGGGCGGGCCCGGTGTGTCTGGCGGGTTCGGCGGGTTCGGTCGGCTCGTCATCGCAGCCAGCCCTCCTCGCGTACGCGGTCGAGGAATGGGGGTACCTCGTCCGCCACGGGCGCGCCGGGGAAACGGGCCGCCAGCTCGTCGACGATCTCGCCCACGCGCCGGTGGCCGTCGCACAGCCGCAGCACCTCCGCCGCCCGTCCGCTGAGGACCACCACGCGTTCCGGCAGGACCAGCAGGTCCGTCCGGCGCACCCGGTCGTGGCGGAGCACGACCGAGCGGGCCAGCACGGGCCGCCATCCGGCCACGGCCGGCTCGTTCACACGTGCTCCTTCGCGTCGGCGTGGTCGATCGCGTCGAGCAGTGACCACAGCACGTCGCACTTGAAGGCGAGGGCGGCGACGGCCCGCTCCTGCTCGGCCTCGGTGCGCGCCCACTCCAGGACGAGGCCGAGGGCCTCCCCGCTGTCCTGGCGGCCCTGGGTCTCACGGGAGCGGAAGTAGGCGAGCCCGTCGGCGTCGATCCACCGGTAGTGGCGTTCGAAGGCGGCGATGCGTGTGCGCATGATGCCCGGGGCGGACAGCTCGGTGAGGGACGCGGCGACGGCTTCCAGCGGGGAGCCGAGCCGGCAGAAGTTGACGTATCCGTCCACCGCCAGCCGTACGCCGGGCAGCACGTCCTCGCCGGCCAGCAGCCGGGCCCGGTCGAGTCCCGCGGCCTCACCCAGTCTCAGCCACCGCTCGATGCCGCCCTCGCCCTCGCGCCGGCCGTCGTGCTCCTCGATCCGACGCAGCCACATGCGGCGCAGCCGCGGGGTGTCCAGCTTGGCGAGCACGAGGGCGTCCTTGACGGGGATGTGCCGCTGGTAGTGGAAGCGGTTGAGGATCCAGCGGCGCAACTCGTCGGGGGTCAGCTCGCCCTGGTGCATCCGTACGTTGAAGGGGTGGCGGTCGTGGTAACGGTCCCTGGCCACGGCTCTCAACCGGTTCTCGAACGCCGTTGCCGTGGGGGTTTGCGTGCCGGTGCTCACAGATCGATCACCATTCCGTCGGCGGCCACCTCGATACCCCGGTCCGCCAGCCGCTTGTGCTGCGGCGCGCCGGGATCGACGAGGGGGTTGGTGTTGTTCAGATGGGTGTAGAGACAGCGGGCGCTCAACGGCTCCAGGCGCTCCGCGGTGCCGCCCGGCCCGTCGATCGGGAGATGCCCCATTCCGGTCGCGGTGCGCGTGGAGATGCCCGTGCGACGAGGCTCCTCGTCGTCCCAGAACGTCCCGTCGACGATCACGCAGTCGGCCTCAGCGGCGGCGGCCCCCAGGGCCTCGGGCCAGGCCGCCAGCGCGGGGGCGTAGACCGCGGTGGCCCCGGTGGAACGGTCCGTCAGGCGCAGGGCCACGACCCAGGGGTCCGCGCCGGAACCGGACGAGTCCGCCGCGTACCGCGGGCGTTTGCCGGAGACCGGGATCGCGCTGATCGAGACCGCGGAGTCCGGGGTGAGGGGTTCCGGCCGCTCGCCGGGCAGGTCGCGCCAGGTGAGCGGGGTGTACGGCCCGATGACGGCTTCCAGCCGCAGCCGGGTGAGCAGCGCCTCGCGCACGGCGCCGGTCGCGAGCAGTTCCAGCCCGTCGGCACCGGCTTCGCGCAGCCGGGCGATGCCGAGGGTGTGGTCGAGTTCCGCGTCCGTCAGGACCAGACCGGCGACCGGCGTGCGCCGCGATCCGGGGCCGGGGTGGAGTGCCGGGCAGCCCTCGATCTGGTCCCCGATGTCCGGGGTCGCGTTGACGAGGTACCAGCGGTCCTGGGACGCCTGGACGGCGAGTGAGGCGTGGCGACGGCGCCAGTGCGGGTGGGCGCGTGCCCCGGAACACCCGGGGCACGCGCAGTTCCACTGGGGAACGCCGCCGCCCGCCGCGGTGCCGAGCACCTGCAGCAGCACGGCGGCGGGCTAACGGTCGCTCAGGGCGTAGGCGGTGACTTCCAGTGCCGTATCGACGACCGCGTAGTCGGGGGTCTGCCAGGCCGGCGACTCCTCGTCGCCGGACTGGTGCTGGACCTGGGATTCCACTGCCTGCTGTACGGATTCGGTCATGAGCAGAGCTGCCTTTCTGGGTGGGGGACAGACGCTCCTGGTCGACTCGCGTTCTGGTGCCACCATCGCGAGCCGCCGCGTCCGGGTCAATGGGGCAGCCGGAAGGTGCTCCGATCTCTCCGGGGTCCATCCCGGTGAGATGGGCGGGCCGAGGGCGATCGTCGCTGGATGTGCTGGGCGAAGGCCCTGGCGAAACAGCGAGGACCCTCTCGAATCGCGAGCTGGTCCGGACCTTTGGCGCTTTCTCTCCTTGACCCCGCCTCATACACCTCCTACCTTCTCGGGCAGCTGACGTCTCGTCAACTACGAGAATCAAGGCGCCTGTTCCCCCACACGAGGAGCCGTTCCCATGACAAGTCATCCCCGCGACACCGCAAGACGCCTGCCCCCTGCCCTCACCGCGGCGGTGACCGCGGCCGCGCTGGCCGCCGGTCTGCTCGGTGCGACGGCCGGCGCCGGGAACGCCGTCGCCCGCGGCGAGAGAGGAGCCGGCAGCGGCATCGAATCCGTCCCCTCGGCCATCCGCACCGTCTCCTCCGGCTGGACCGTTCCCTGGGGCCTGAGCTGGCTCCCCGACGGGTCGGCGCTGCTCACCGAACGGGACTCCTTCAAGGTCTTCAAGCTCACCCAGTCCGGCACCAGGACCCAGGTCGGTACGGTGCCCAATGTCGTGACCACCAACGGCGAGGGCGGCCTCCTCGGCATCGCGGTCTCGCCGAACTGGAACAGCGACCACTACGTCTACCTCATGCACTCGGCGGCGAGCGACAACCGCATCGTCCGCATGACGTACGACGGTTCCTCGCTCAGCGGCTACAAGGTCCTCGTGAGCGGCATCGCCAAGAACAAGTACCACAACGGCGGACGCATCAAGTTCGGCCCCGACGGCTACCTCTACGCCACCACGGGCGACGCGCAGAACACCAGCCTCGCCCAGGACAGGAACTCCCTCAACGGCAAGATCCTGAGGATGACGGCGGACGGCAAGGCCGCGCCCGGCAACCCGTTCGGCACGCTCGTCTACTCCCTCGGCCACCGCAACCCCCAGGGCATCACCTGGGACGCCCAGGGCAGGCTGTGGGAGGCCGAGTTCGGCAACAGCAGGTACGACGAGCTCAATCTGATCGAGTCGGGGAAGAACTACGGCTGGCCGACCTGCGAGGGCAACTGCTCGACCTCCGGCATGACCAACCCCAAACGCCAGTGGACCGTCAGCGAGGCCTCCCCGAGCGCGGTCGCCTACGCCGACGGCGCCCTCTACATGGCGGCACTGCGCGGCGAGCGACTGTGGCGCATCCCGGTCAGCGGCACCAGCGCGGGCACCCCCGTCGCCTACTACACCAGCACGTACGGCCGGCTCCGTACGGTGGAGAAGCTCCCCGGCAGGAACGCCCTGTGGCTGGCCACCACCAACGCCGACAACAACGGGGGCGAGCCGGACGGCGCGGACAAGGTGTTCCAGGTCGACCTGGGGTAGCGGCCGGGCCCGGGACCGGCGCTGCGGCATGGTGGCCGCAGCGCCGGCGCCGCTCAGTTGAGCTTGTTGACGGCCGTGACGGTGGTCTTCTTGAAGTCGGCGACCTGGGCGTGCTGGAAGTTGCCCATCTGCGCCCACCTGACGAGTGTCACGGTCCTGCCGTCGCGGCCGACCGAGTACAGGCCGATGTCGGACGTCCCCACCTCCGCGTGGGTGGTGTGGATCCCGTAGACGTACGCGCCCTCCTCCACGTTGAGCCTGCCGTAGTACTTCTCGGTCGCGGTGAGCTCGGGATCGCGCTGCATCAGCTTCTCCGCGCAGCCGGCGAGGTCCTTGCGCAGCAGCGCCGCGAACTCCTTGGCGCGCTTCACGGAGCTCTCCTCCACCGTCACCTGCAGGGCGTTGGTGTCGTACTCCGTCCAGTACGAGCGGTGGCTCGCGATCGACGGCAGGGGGTCGCCCCCGCAGGCCGGCAGCGGGTCGGGCTGTCCGGCCGTGACGGGACCGGCGAACCAGGGCGACGCCGGGTGCGGCGGCAGCTCGCCCGGCTCCAGCCATCGGGCTGTGTCGGCGGCCGGCGCGGCGGCCGCAGGGACGGCGGACACGGCGACGGCGACTCCGGCCGCCACGGCGGCCGCGGCGGTCACGGCACGCCGGGTGCCCCGAGCACGGATGTTCATGATTCCCCCATGGTGATCATCGGTCGTTGCGCGACGGTCGGTCACACCGGCCCGGCTCTCTCCCGAAGAGACGCGATCCGGACCAGGCGGGGAGGACATGCGCCCTCCCGTTTCCCACGCTTGGTACGACCCGCCACCCCCCGCGCCCGTTGTGCCCGTCCGTGTCACGGTTCCGTCCTCTGTGTCACCGCACAGCAACAGCCCCCGGCCCTGTGCGCGCCCCCTCGCGCCGAGCGCCCGGCACGCCCTCACGCCGCCACGAGATCCGCCCATCGGGTCACCCCGCCGGAGTGGACGTGGATACCGTGCCGGGTCGCCAGCGCGTGGACGATCTCCTCGCCCCGGCCGTGCTCGTCCGGGTCGATCCCTTCGGGCGCCTGCCCCCTCGGACGCGCGGGTCCCGCGTCCGTGACCTCGACGCGCAGGGTGCCGAGGCCGTCGCTCCCGCCCCAGGCCAGCCGCAGCACCGCCGGGGGCAGGGCGTGCACGATCGCGTTGGTCAGCAGCTCCGACACCACCAGGAGCGAGTCCTCGACGATCTGCGGGGACACGTTCCAGTGGGCGAGGACCGCCCCGACCCGCCGGCGTACGGCCGAGACGGCTCCCGGGGCGGGCGGGAGCGTACAGACGTGCTCGACTGTGTCCCGCGGTCTCGTGTTGAGCTGTACCGCCATCGTGCTCTCCTCCGGGTGAGCGCTGTCCGCCGGTCGCGGGCCTCAGCGCGCTGCCGGGCCACATCGCACGCTAGGCAGGGACGCGAGGGCCGGTCAATGAACGTCGGTCGCCATTGCCGAACGCCGGGTTCGTCCCCTTCCCGGACCGGCCACCCGCACGTGACGCGGACCCACCATGGCGGTTATAGGCTCGCCTCATGGCCGGTCCGGTCCAGTCGATCGAACGGGCGGCGGCGATCCTGCGTCTGCTCGCGGGTGGGCCGCGCCGGCTCGGACTCGGTGAGGTGGCGGCCTCACTCGGGCTGGCGAAGGGCACCACCCACGGCATTCTGCGCACCCTCCAGCACGTGGACTTCGTGGAACAGGACGCGGCGACCGGAAAGTACCAGCTCGGAGCCGCCCTGCTGCACCTCGGAACCAGCTACCTCGACGTCAACGAGCTGCGGTCCCGCTCCATCAACTGGGCCGACGCCCTCGCAGCCCGCAGCGGGGAAGCGGTCCGCCTGGGCACCCCCCTGGAGGGCAGGGTCCTCGTCGTCCACCACGTGTTCCGCCCCGACGACACGCTGCAGACCCTCGACGTCGGCTCGCTGCTGCCGCTCCACGCCTCCTCGCTCGGCAAGGTTCTGCTGGCCTTCGGGACCGCGCCCCTCGCGTCGGCCCTGGAATCCGGCCTGGAGGCCTACACCCGGCACACCCTGGCCACCCCGGAGCAGCTCAACCGGGCGCTCGCCGAGATACGGGACGTCGGATGGGCCGCGGAGGTCCAGGAGATGAGCATGGGTGAGGCCGCCGTCGCCGCGCCGATCCGGGGGCACGGCGGCCTCGTGGTGGGCGCGATCGGCCTGTCCGGCCCGGTCGAGAGGGTCTGCGACGGCCAGGGCCGGCCCCGGCCCGACCTGATCACCCTGCTCCGTGAGGCCGCGCGGGCGATCTCCAGAGACCTGGGAGCGGCTCGCTGGTAATCCCATCGCTGGTAGTCCCACCGCCTCCCCGACACCTCGGAAGGCAGACCGGATCATGGTTGCACGGTACATACTGTCCATCGACCAGGGCACCAACTCCACCCGGTGCATCCTGTTCGACCACCACGGGCGGATGGTGTCCGTCGCCCAGCGGACGCACCAGCAGCACTTCCCCAGGCCCGGATGGGTCGAGCACGACGCCGTCGAGATCTGGCGCAACCTGCGCCGGCTCGTGCCCGACGCGCTGTCCGACGCCCGTGCCGGTGTGGACGAGGTGGCCGCCGTGGGTCTCGCGAACCAGCGGGAGACGACGCTGCTCTGGGACCGGCGGACGGGGGCCCCGCTGGACAGGGCGATCGTCTGGCAGGACACCCGCACGGCACCGCTCGTCGAGGACCTCAGACAGCACCCCGGGGAGGAGTTCTTCCTCGACCGGTGCGGCATACCTCCCTCGACCTACTTCTCGGCGCTGCGGATCCGCTGGCTGTTCGACCACGTCAGCGGGCTCGAACAGCGCGCAAAGGACGGCGAGGTGCTGTTCGGCACGATGGAGAGCTGGCTGATCTGGAACCTCACCGGGGGCGTGGACGGCGGCCTGCACATCACCGACGTCACCAACGCCAGCCGCACCATGCTGATGAACATCCGCACGCTCACCTGGGACGAGGAGATCCTGTCGTTCTTCGGCGTTCCCCGCGCCATGCTCCCCGAGATCCGGTCCTCCGCCGAGCCGTACGGCGAGGCCCGCTCGATCCTTCCGGGCGTCCGTATCACGGCCGCCCTCGGCGACCAGCAGGCCGCACTGTTCGGCCAGACCTGCTTCTCCCCGGGCGAGGCGAAGTGCACGTACGGAACGGGCAGCTTCCTGCTGCTCAACACCGGTACCGACGCCGTGCGGTCCCGGCACGGACTCCTCACGACCGTCGGGTACAAGATCGGGGACCGGCCCCCGGTCTACGCCCTGGAGGGTTCGATAGCCGTCACCGGGTCGCTGGTCCAGTGGTTCCGTGACCGGCTGGGGCTGATCAGCACCGCGCCGGAGATCGAGACCCTCGCGCTGACGGTCGAGGACAACGGCGGCTGCTACATCGTCCCCGCCTTCTCCGGGCTCTTCGCGCCCCGCTGGCGCAGCGACGCCCGCGGCGTCATCGTCGGCCTCACCTCCTACATCACCAAGGGACACCTGGCCCGAGCCGTCCTGGAGGCCACCGGCTGGCAGACGCGCGAGGTCGTCGACGCCATGAACGCCGACTCCTCCGTCCCGCTGAAGCAGCTCAAGGTGGACGGGGGCATGACGGCGGACAACCTGCTCATGCAGTTCGTGGCCGACGTGCTCGATGTGCCCGTGGTACGGCCCATGGTCGCCGAGACGGTCTCCCTGGGCGCCGCCTACGCGGCCGGGCTCGCCGCCGGCTACTGGCCGGACCTGGAGGGCCTGCGCCGCAACTGGCACCGGGCCGCCCAGTGGCTGCCCGACATGGATCCCGGGCGGCGGGAGTCGGAGTACGACAACTGGCAGCGGGCCGTCGAGCGGTCACTGGGGTGGGTCACGCCACCCAGGTCTCAGTGAACGGGTCGGCCGCCACCGGCGCATCGGCCGACACGATCCGGTCGGCGAGCACCAGGCGGTCGATCGGCACACCGCCGGACGTCCGCGTCCGGAGCAGGGCGCCGACGACCTCTTCCCGGTGGGCGGGCGGCCCGCTCCGATAATCGATCGCACCCGAGGATCTTCCGCGGCACAGTCGGCGGATGCCGACCTCCGCGGAGCGACTGCTCTCCGCACTCGAACCCCTGCCGTTCCCCGCGCGTCTCGCCCTGACCGCGCGGACTGCCCGGCGACTGGCGGACGGCGGCCGCCTCACCCCGCTCCTCGCGGACCTGGACGCGCGCGGGCCGTACGAGCGGCGGCTCGCGGCGCTGGCAGCCCTCGCCGGAGGGCGGACCGCGTTCCTGGCCGAGCGGCTGGCCGACCCGGACACGGTCGTCGCCGGGTACGCCCTGCGCGCCGCACGCGTCCTGCCCGTGCCGGACCGGGCGGTGGAGGCGGCGTACGGCGACGCACCGGCCGCGCTGCGGCAGCGGCTGGCTCGTCTGCTCGCCTCAGGCGGCCGTACCGCGCTCGCGGAGCGGCTGCTCGTGCGGCTCCGTGCGGAATGGGGCGACACGGAGGCCGCGCGGCTGCTGCCGGCCTGTACAACTCCCTTCGTGGCAAGGGAGTTACCCGGCCTCGCCCACGCCGTCGACAACTGGTCGAGGCTCGCGACCCGGCACCCCGATCCGGTGCTGGACCACGCCGAGACCCCGGGAGCTGGGCGACGCACACCGCCGCGGTTACGCCGGCGTGGTCGGCGAGGCGTACGACAACTGCCTGGCCTCGGTCGACGGCTTCGCGAGCTACGGGCCCCTGCGAGCAGTGGGCGTGTGGTCGCGTTACGCCCCCGAACTGGTTGTCCGGCTGTCCTGTACGGTCTGCGATCTCGGCAGCCGCGCGCACTGGCAGTTCGCGGCGTGGGTGCTGCGCGACCTGGCCGTCTCCGGGTTGCCGCATCCGGTGGGCGGTGCCGCGCGGGGCAGTGTGTTCCACGGCGCGGTGGCCGAGTTGCCGGCCGCGATGCACCGGCCCGAGGGAAGCTGCGACGCGATGAAGGACCGGGACCTGCCCGCGCTGCAGCGCCTGCGGACCCTGCTGCCCGTCGGTTTCCACCGGGGCGAACGTCCCGACGTACTCGAGGCGGTAGCCCGGCAACTGGCGCCCGAACCGCTGCTGGTGGCCGAACGCGCCGATCTGCTGGCCCAGTTGGTCGACCGCACCGCGGACCCGGACACGCTCTTCGACCGTCTGCGAGACCTGGCGGCCACCCTGGAGGAGGCGGGCGTGACCGTCACGGTGCAGACCACCAGCCGACTGCGGACGTCCTGGGCGCACCGCCCCCTGCCCCCGAGCACCGAGAGCCTGCTGGGCGCGGACGACCGGCTGATCCGGGACGGCGGCACCGCCACGGGCCTGCTGGCGGCCGGTCTCGTCACCGGAACAGGCACCCTCCTCGGCTGGCCCGAGGAGTGGCGCTCGCTGCTGCGCCTGCTGCGCGCGCACCCGTGTCCCGATGTGCGCCACGAGGCGTACCGGACGATGACGGCGACGGAGTGACGCCCGCCGTGCCCGGGTGCCCCGCTGTCAAGGTCGCGGTGCCGGGCTGATGTTCTGGTTGGCGTGGAAGAGGTTGTACGGGTCGTACGTCCGCTTGACCTGTGCCAGCCGGTCGTAGTGGCTGCCGTAGTTGGCCCGGACCCGCTCCTGTCCCTCACCCTCGCCCATGAAGTTCACGTACGAACCGCCCATGGAGTACGGGTGCATGTCCTCCCAGTAGTCGACGCACCACTGCTTGATGGCCCCGGCGTTGGCCGGGTCGGGGTCGACACCGGCGAAGACGCCGGACCACACGGCGTCCCGGTAGCTCCACGCGGTGTCCTCGCGGCCCACCCGGTGGGCGGCTCCGTCGACCGGGTAGAGGTGCATCAGCGAGAGCGGGGTGGGGAGGTCGCGACCGTACTTGAGGTGCACGTCCAGGGCGGCGTCCGGGATGCGGTCGAAGAAGTCGCCGCGCCAGTACCACTGGTATCCGGTGGGGATCAGGTCGTCGAAGAGCCCCTGCAGGGCTGGGTAGGGCATCGGTGTCGTGAAGTGGAAGTCCGGTGGCCCGGGCTCGTGCACGACCGCGAGAGTCTCCTCGAGTCCGCTCAGGTCACCGGTGTGGCACCACACGATGCCGCATGCCTTGCGTCCGTGGAGCTCTTCGGGGAACGGCGGGCCGGGCGGGATGGTCAGGAGCGTGAAGAAGCCGTACACGTCCTCGGAAGCCCGCGGGAGGAAGTCGCGGTACCAGGCCAGCACCTCGCGGGTCCGCTCGACCGGCCAGACGGTGATCCCGACGCCGACGGTGTCCACCGGGTGGAGCCGGTAGGTGAAGGAGGTCACGATGCCGAAGTTGCCGCCGCCGCCCCGCAGGGCCCAGAACAGGTCCGGATGCTCCGTCTCGTTCGTGGTGACGAAGCTGCCGTCCGCCAGCACGACGTCGGCTGAGAGCAGGTTGTCCACGGTCAGGCCGTACTTGCGGGTGAGGTAACCGTGGCCGCCGCCGAGGGTCAGACCCCCGACGCCCGTCATCGAGATGATGCCGGTGGGTGTGGCCAGTCCGAAGGCGTGCGTGGCGTGGTCGAGGTCGCCGAGGAGGCTGCCGCCACCGACCTCGGCGGTCCGGGCGGCGGGGTCGACACGCACCCACCGCATCGGTGACAGGTCGATGGTGACGCCTCCGTCCACCAGGCAGAGGCCGGGGCCGCTGTGTCCGCCGCCCCGCACGGCGAGTTCCAGACCGTGGTCGCGGATGAAGCCGAGCGCGGCGATGACGTCGCCGGCGTCCCTGCACGGCACGAGTGCGGCGGGGTGCTTGTCGATCATCGCGTTGTAGATCTTGCGGGCCTCGGTGTACTCGGCGTCCCGATCACTGATGACGGGCCCGCGCAGCTCCGTCCGCATCGCTTCCAGGGTTGCACTCTCCATGGCGGTCTCCTTGGAGAAGGCGAGGAGCCTCGTCCCACCCGGACCGGGCCTTGTCCGCTTGCGTCGTCGGTTCCCGGGTGGGGGTCCTCAGCTGACGCCCTCGTGGCCCGAAGCCCCCCTCGACGCCGCAAGGCTGACCCGACCAGCGTCTCGCCGACGACCGGAGCGCGCAATTCCAACAAGCACCTGGGCCACCGGGTGTGCGCCACCCGCCGGCCCAGGTTGATGCCTTGGAGCCCGTCGACCACAGGGCGGCCCGGATCAGGCCACGCGCCGCCCGCCGCCCTCGGACTCCTCTTCCTCGTCGGGCAGGTGCACATCGTCGACCGCGATGTTCACCTCCACGACTTCCAGGCCGGTCATGCGTTCCACCGCGTTGATGACGTTGGCGCGTGCGTCCCTGGTGATGTCGGCGATGGACGCGCCGTACTCGACCACGACGTCCAGGTCCACAGCCGTCTGACGTTCCCCGACCTCCACGCTCACTCCCTGGGTGACGTCGCCGCCGCTCCCGGGCACACGCTCTCGTACCGCGCCGAACGCCCGGGCCATCCCTCCGCCGAGGTTGTGGATCTCGGGGATCTCACGCGCGGCCATGCCGGCGATCTTCGCCACGACCCTGTCCGCGACAGTGACGTCTCCGCGCATCCCCGGAGGAACGTCGGTCCCCTTGCGGCCCTGCAGTGTCGTTCCCTTCCCGTCCCGCGATCTCGTCGGCGTGTTGGCTTCGCGATCCCTGGCCTCCGACATGGCAGTCACCTCGCGATCTTGGGCAAGTTCACCAGCTTGTCTCCACCAAACTAACCCAATGAGAAGTAAAGGGTAAAAGGCGCATATCGGACGGCTTCTGCCGGCCGGCGAAGACGGCGGGTGGCGAGTGGGGTGGGCGGTGAAATTGCTGGGGTGCCGGGGGAACTCTGCTGACGGTCGGCGTGCTGCCCTTGCCGCGTAACCGTGCCGGTGTCACTCCTGGGCGCCGGACAACGGCCGACCGTCAGCTCGGCTCCCCCGGGCCCTGATTATTGCACAGTGCAAAATGTGGCGCAGGGGTTCTCGGGGAGCCGATCCGGACGGCCGTTGCGGGCGCGCCCCCTACTTGGGGGCGACGTCCTTCTCGACCTCCTCGAAAGTCGAGGCGTCGACGAGGCCGGTGTCCTCCAGCACCTCCATGTGGTCCAGGACGGTCTGGTTGGCCTGGCGGGCGTGGCGGCGGATCAGGTCGTTCTGCGTGGCGGCCCGGACCTCACCGATGGTGGCGAAGATCTTGCCGTGCGAGGCGCGCAGGACGTTGGCGAAGAGCTTGTCGAACTCCTCGCCTTGGGCGTTCTCCAGATTCCGGACCCACTGCTGCTGTTCCTCGGTGGCCTCGTTGGGGATGTCCACACCGAGGATCTTGGCGTCCTCGCGCACGAGCTGGTCGAGCTTGCTGTGCCCGTCGAGCAGATGGAGCCCGGCGCGCTTGACCTGCTCGCTGGAAGCGTGGGTCTGGGCGAGGCGGCCGGCGGGAATCTCCCACAGTCCGGCCTGGCGTACCTTCACCAGGAACTCGCGGTCCACGTCCGTGACGGTCAGGTTGACCTCGCCGTTCTGGCCCGTGGCGGTCTCTCCGGCGCCGCCCGCGGCGACATGTCCGCCGGCGTGCTGGGCCCGGCCCGCGACCGTCGGGCTGGCCGAGGCCTCGCCACCGGCCCTGATGGCGATGACGACGCCTACGACGACGGCGCACGCCACGGCGATGATCGCGATGGCGCGTGCCGATACCCGCGAAGGAGTCGCGTGTCGGTTCGCATGCATGTGTTTCTCCCGCTCAAGTAAAGAGTGATTCCTCCAGGGGGTAGGAGTGGACACCTGTTGCGGCTGGCACGGCACGCACGCAGAGGTACGGACGGGGTGGTGACTTTGTTCAAGGACGGGTCAAGTGATCGTCGTTCGAGGGCTGTTGCCGCTCGGACGAGGTGGGGTGGCCGCCGGCCGAGGTGCGGCCCCGGCACACACCGCCGCGTTCACTTGTCCGGCTGTTCCGGCTGTACGCCGTCCCCGGCCGCTGTGCCGGACTCCTGGGCGTCCGGGGCGGTGTAGAAGACGGAGGAACCCTGCTTGGTGCGCTGCGCACGGCTCTTGGCGACGAGGCTCTCGAGGGTGGTGCGCACGACGGTGGTCTGGATACGGCGGTCGGGATGGGCCTGGCCGAGAGCGGCGGCGACCTCAGCGGCGGAGCGCGGTTCGGTCTGTTCGTTCAGGTGGCGGCGGATGAGCTCGACCAGGGTGGGCTTGGCTGCCTTTGCGGACGCGGACGCGGACGCGGACAGGGCCGTGGCTTCGGCCTTGCCCGAGTCCTTGCCCGGCCTCTTCACCGCGCCCTTGGCCGACTTGCCGCCTCGCGGGGAAGCGGCCTTCTTGGCCGGGGCCTTGCCGGCCGGGGCCTTCTTGGCTGCGGCCTTGGGTTTGGCGGCCCGGGGTTTGGCGGCCGACTTCTGGCGAGGCACGGAAGGTGCCGCGACGTCCTCGGCCGCGGGAGCCGGCGCTGAGGTGGTGGCAGTGCCGAGTGCCTCCTGCATGTTCAGCAGCACGCTGTGGTCCTGCCGCAGCGCCTCGAGTTGGTTCTGCAGGGCGTCGATCTCCTCGCGAAGACGGTCCTGTTCCTTGGCGTTGCGCTCGAGGTCCGCGGCGACCTGGGCGGTGTACTGCGCCTTGATGTCGGTGGTCTCCAACGACGCTTCGGCCATGGCGGGTCCCTTCTCCGGATGACTGTGCTGTTGGCGGTGGATGTTACTCACCACGGCCCGGGCCCGGCTGCCGGTCCGCCGCGAGCCCGGGACGAATGTGATCGTCCGAGGCGTCGCCACCTCCGGGAATCGGAAGGTACGCTGCCGCCCGTCGCCCCACACGTCACACTCGCGCGCGACTACGCCGCGTAGTCGCGCGCTGTGCGCAGTACCCGGCGCACAATGAATGCGGAAGCCATGCCGTGTACTCGGGCAGGGACCCACTGACGGCGGCTCCGGTCGTGCGGAGAGAAGGAACGATGGGTGAGCACGGTGTCGCCTCGGCCGCGGTGGACGCCCGAGGGGTGGTCGTCGCGTGGAGTGCCGGTGCCCGTCGTCTGCTCGGATACGAGCCGGAGGAGGTGCTGGGCGGCCCGGCGGCCGCGTTGCTGGCCGACGGCCTTTCGGCCTCGGCCCTGCGCCGCCTCACCGATCCGGGCGACTGGCGCGGCGCCGTTCACGTGCGGCATCGGGACGGTCACCGCGTGGAGCTGGACCTGGAGGCACATCCGCTGGTGGTCCCGGCCGGTGAGGTCCAGTGGTTCCTGACGGCCAAGGTGCCGGAGCCGGCCGCGCGGCTGCGGCGGTGGGCCCTGGACCAGCTCCCCGTTCCGGTCGCCCTCTTCGGTCAGGACGGGCTCGCCGTGGCCACGAACTCCGCGATGGAAGGGGTGATGGGCAGGCCGCAGAAGGACCTGCTCGGGCGGCGGGTGGGGGAGTCGGCCGACGGGCGGCAACTGCTCCCGGGCTTCGAGGGACTCGCCGACGCGGTGATGCGGGTACTCCGAACGGGTGAGACAGTGCCGTACGAGGCGTGGCTGCGCGCGCCCGGCGAGACCCGTGAGCACGCGTGGCTGGTGTCCCTGAGCCCGTTGAAGGACGAAGCGGGTGACGTGCGGGGCATGTGCCTGGCGGCGATGGACGCCACGGAGCAGTTCCTGGCTCGCCGCCGCCTGAGCATGCTCAACGAGTCCAGCTTCCGGATCGGCTCGACCCTGGACGTGGCCCGTACCGCCGAGGAACTCGCGGAGGTGTGCACGGACTACTTCGCCGACTTCGTCATGGTGGACCTGTTGGACTCGGTAGTGGCCGGCGAGGAAGCGATCCCCCTGCCCGGCACCGGTCGCCTGGTCTTTCACCGCACTGCTCAGCGGTCCGTGCTGGAAGGCTGCCCCGAAGCCGTGATCCCGGTCGGAAGGAGGCACACCTACGACGAGAACTCGCCGCCGGGCCGAGCGCTGACCACGGGCCGGGCCGGGTTGTACGCCGTCGACCACGTCACCCGGCAGCTGTGGGCCGCGGGCTCACCGGAGCGTGCCCGCAGCATCGAGACCCACGGCATCCACTCACTGATGGCGGTACCGCTGCGAGCCCGAGGCGTCACGCTCGGCCTGTCGGTCCTCGCCCGCCACCGCACACAGGAGCCCTTCACCGAGGACGACCTCCTGCTGGCCGAGGAACTGGCCGCCCGTGCCGCCCTGTGCGTCGACAACGCCCGCCGCTACGCCCGCGAACACGCCATCGCACTCGGACTGCAGCGCAGTCTCCTCCGCCACCACGCGCCGCGGCAGGCGGCCGTCGAGATCGCGTCCCGCTACCAGCCGGCGAGTTCCCGCGCCGGGATCGGCGGCGACTGGTTCGACGTCATCCCTCTGTCCGGGGCGAGAGTGGCGCTGGTGGTCGGCGATGTCGTGGGCCACGGGGTGGAGGCCTCCGCCACCATGGGCCGGCTCCGCACCGCCGTACGCACCCTGGCCGACGTGGATCTGGCTCCGGACGAGCTGCTCACCCAGCTCGACGACATCGTCCTGCGCCTGGACGCCGAGTCGACGGCGGACGGCGCCGAGGACGCGGACAGCCCGGGCGAGATCGGGGCCACCTGCCTGTACGCCGTGTACGACCCCGTCTCACGCCGCTGTTCGATGGCGCGGGCAGGTCACCCGCCGCCGGCCCTGGTCGCCGCGGACGGCGACGTCACGTTCCTCGACTCGCCGGCCGGACCACCGCTGGGTGTGGGGGGCCTGCCCTTCGAAACCGCGGAGTACGACCTCCCCGAGGGCAGCGTGCTCGCCCTGTACACCGACGGTCTCCTCGAGGTCACCGATCGCGACACGGACGACGGACTCGCCCTGCTGGGCCGCGCCCTCGGCGGCAAGAACCGTCCCCTGGAAGAGACATGCGACGCGGTCATGCGCAGCATGCTGACGGACCGTCCCGCGGACGACGTCGTCCTCCTCCTGGCCCGGACCCACGCCCTGGACGCGGATCAGGTCGCCACCTGGGACATCCCCGCCGACCCCACGTTCGTCGCCCGGGCCCGCAAGATGGCCTGTGACCAACTCGCCGCCTGGCGACTGGAGGACGTCTCCTTCGTCACGGAACTCATCGTCAGCGAGTTGGTCACCAACGCCGTCCGCTACGGCGGTTCCCCCGTACAACTGCGTCTGATCCGCGACACCACACTCATCTGCGAGGTCTCGGACTCCAGCAGCACCGCTCCTCATATGCGCCGCGCCCGCGCCTTCGACGAAGGCGGCCGCGGCCTCCTGCTCGTCGCCCAGCTCGCCCGCCGCTGGGGCAGCCGCCACACCCGCACGGGCAAGACCATCTGGGCCGAACAGGCGCTCCCCGACGAGGCGCGGGACGGGTAGTTCCTCACCGTGCCGAGACCGCTTGAAGCCGACGTCAGGCAGCGGGCGGAGACATGATGTCACCCACTGGTGGGTTGAGGCGGGCGAAACCTTCCTGGCGCTGGTACGGGAAGTACGGGTAGGGCGCTGCCTTGCTGCTGGCCACGTCGAGTTTCGCCATCTGGTCAGCGGTCAGCGTCCAGCCGACGGCACCGAGGTTCTGACGGAGCTGCTCCTCGTCGCGGGCGCCGATGATGACGGAGGCCACGGTCGGCCGCTGCAGCAGCCAGTTGATGGCGATCTGCGGAATCGCTCTGCCGGTCTCCTGAGCGATCTCGTCGAGGGCGTCGACCACGCGGTAGAGGTGCTCGTCATCGACCGGCGGGCCGTAGTCGGCGGTGTGGTGCAGCCGGCTGCCGGCGGGCAGCGGCTGGCCCCGTCGGATCCCGCCGGTGAGCCGTCCCCAGCCGAGCGGGCTCCAGACCAAGGCCCCGAGGCCCTGGTCGAGTCCCAGGGGCATGAGTTCCCACTCGTAGTCCCGCCCGACAAGGGAGTAGTAGACCTGGTGTGCGACGTAGCGCGGATGGCCGTGTCTCTGCGCGACGGCGAGGGACTTCATCGCCTGCCAGCCGGAGAAGTTCGAGACTCCCAGGTAGCGCACCTTTCCTGCTCGAACGAGATCGTCGAGCGTGGACAGGACTTCCTCGACCGGCGTGCCGGCGTCGAAGGCGTGCAACTGGAACAGGTCGATGTGGTCGACACCGAGCCGGCGCAGCGCGTCCTCGCACGCGGTGATCAGGCGCGACCGGGAGGAGCCCGCATCGCCCGGGCCGTCACCCGTCGGAAGGCCGGCCTTGGTGGACACGATTACCTGGTCCCTGCGTCCTTTGATCGCCGCGCCCAGCACTTCCTCGGACGCGCCGCCGGAGTAGACGTCTGCGGTGTCGAACATCGTGATCCCTGCGTCCAGACAGATGTCCACGAGGCGGCGCGCCTCCCGCGCGTCGGTGCTGCCCCAGGCGCCGAACAGGGGTCCTCGGCCCCCGAAGGTGCCGGTGCCGAAACTCAGCGCGGGGACTTTGAGTCCGGACGCGCCCAGTCGCCTGTATTCCATGGCCGTACCCCATATCCGCTCAGCAAAGGTGGTTAACGGTTTTCTAGTTCCGTTAGGATGGTCAAGTTAGCACCTGCGAGCAATTAACGAAACTGGGGTCCCGTTATGGGTGAGGTGGACACGAAGGTTGCGGAGCCGGGGACCGTCCGGCCGGGAGGACGTACGGCGCGGGTGCGGGCGGCGGTGCTGCAGGCGACCGGGGACGCCCTGGCCGAGCGGGGCTTCGCCCACCTCGACCTCGCCGACATCGCGCGCCGTGCCGACGTGGGCAAGACGACCGTCTACCGTCGCTGGGGGACGGTGACCAGCCTGGTGGCCGACCTGCTGAGGGACATGGCCGAGCAGTCGCTGCCGCGTACCGAGACCGGCTCGCTGCTCGGCGACCTCAAGGCCAACGCACGGCTTGTGCGGCGCACCCTGGCCGATCCGCGGCAGGGGGCGCTCTTCAAGGCCGTCATCGCGGCCGCCACCTGCGAGGCCAGGACGGCCGAGGCTCTGCACCACTTCTATGACATCCGCGTCAGGGAATGGGCGCCCTGTGTTCAGCAGGCCATCGACAGGGGCGAGGTGCCCGAGGGCACGGACACGCATGAGGTCATCCGCGCTGTCTCAGCCCCGCTCTACTACCGCCTGCTGACCAGCGACGATCGCCTCGACGAGGCCGCCGCGGACCAGGCCGCCGAGGCTGCCGCGGCCGCGGCGCGGGCGGGGGTGTACGTGCGGAGCGACGGGCTTGTGTGACCGGCCCGCATCCGGGCCGAGCGTGGACTTGTCGTACTGCCGGGGCTCACGCACAGGGGGCACACCACCAAGGCGTGCGTCTCACAGGTCGTCAGGCCGGGGCACCCGTACGGCTGATGGCGGACGTGGCAGTCGAGGGTGAGTGCGCTCGGAAGGTGATGACGGCCGCGGCGACAGGGCCGTCAAGGTTTGTCTCGACCGCGGGTACGACGAGGCGCGCCCGAGTCGGAGGATGGGGAAACCGCGTCCGCGCACAGGACTGGGGGCCGGACCGGACGACCGGAGGGAGAGCCGTGGAGAAGGCTCGCACCAGCAGCCACATACCCGCCGCCGGCCAGAGCCGCGGCCGCGGGACGGAACCCGCCGCACACGACCAGGAAGGCGCCGGCGACGGCGCGGAGCTGTTCGCGGGGTTACGGGCGAGAGAGTTCGGCTACCTCGACGAAGGCGGGCACGTCTACCTGGACCACACCGGCACCGGGCTTCCCCCGCGCTCGCTCGTCACCGCGAGCGCGGAGCGGATCACCGGCGGCTGCTACGGCAATCCGCACTCCGAGAGCCCGGCGTCCCGCGCGTCGGGGGAACTGCTCGCCGAGGCGCGCCGCGCGGTGCTCCGGCACCTCAACGCCGATCCCGGCGAATACGCGGTGATCTTCACGCCCAACGCGACCGGCGCGCTGCGACTGGTCGGCGAGGCCTACCCGTTCACGTCGCGCGGCCAACTCGTGATGTCGCTGGACAACCACAACTCCGTCAACGGACTGCGGGAGTACGCCCGGGCCAAGGGCGCGACCACGACGTACGTGCCCGTGCACGGCCCCGACCTGCGCATCGACGACGAACGGCTGACGGACGCGCTGTCCGTACGCGGCGGTGGACGCCGGCGACCCCACGGACTGCTGGCCTACCCGGCGCAGAGCAACTTCACCGGCGTACAGCACCCGCTGGAGTGGATCGAGCGGGCCCACGCGCACGGCTACGACGTCCTGCTCGACGCCGCCGCCTTCGTCCCCACCAACACCCTCGACCTGAGCCGGTTCCACCCGGACTTCACGGCGGTCAGCTGGTACAAGGTCCTGGGCCATCCCACCGGAGTCGGCAGCCTGATCGCCCGCAGGGAGGCGCTCTCCCGGCTGCGGCGGCCCTGGTTCTCCGGCGGGACGATCCACGCGGCCGGCGCCCGGGCGCAGTGGCACGTCCTCGCCGACGACGAGGCGGCCTTCGAGGACGGCACGGTCAACTTTCTGTCCGTGCCGGACGTGACGGCCGGACTCGACTGGATCAACGGCATCGGCATGGGCCGCGTCCACGCCCACGTCAAACGGCTCACCGGCCGGCTCCTGACCGGCCTGCGCGCGCTGCGGCACAGCGACGGATCGCCCATGGTGCGGCTGTACGGCCCGGACGGCACCGCCGCGCGCGGGGGAACGGTCGCGTTGAACCTGATCGGCGCCGACGGCCGGATCGTCGACGAGCGGATCGTCACCCGTGACAGTGCCCGGCGCGGTATCTCGCTGCGCACGGGCTGCTTCTGCAATCCGGGCGCCGGCGAGGCGGCGTTCTCCGTGCCACTGCGCCGGCTGCGAGCGGCGGCACGCGGGAAACTCCCCTCCCTGGACGCCTACGTGGAGGTTCTGGGCCTTCCTTCGGGCGGTGCCGTGCGGGTCTCCGTCGGCCTGTCGTCCCAGCCGAAGGACATCGAGACGTTCCTGTCGTTCGTGGCGGAGACCTACCGGGACCAGGCCCCGTGCGCGGCGGGGCTGACCGCGCGGGTGAGCTGCTGAGGAGGGCCGCCGGGCGCGTTCCGCCGATCTTCTTTTACGCAGTACGGGTGAATCCGCAGACTTTTCCGTTCGGGGCCGGTGGTGAGTCCCTTACCGTCTCCGATGTTGCTGGCGCAGCGCTCACTGCCACCGGGCCGTGGGCGGTCGGGAGTTGGGCGGTGCGTTTGACGGGTTTCGGACCGGCTGTCGGTTGCTGGGCGTTGACGGTCTCCTTCGCGCTCCGCGCGTCGGGAGTGAGCGGGCGGGTGAGGACGCGCCTGCTGCTGATGGCGGGCTCCGCGGTTGCGGGAGGTGTGTACCGGGCGGCGGTCGAGGTGATGCCGGCGCACCCCTCGCTGTGGGGCCAGGATGTGCGGTCGTTGCTCGGGTCGGTCGTGGTCCTCGGAGTGACGGTGACGGTGGGCCTGGGGATGGCCGGGCTCGTGGTCGCGGCTGATGCCGGTACGGGCCGGCGCATGTGGCTGCGGCGCGTACTCGACGGGGTCGTCACCGCCGGGTCCGTGTTCATGACCGGCTGGGTCCTGCTGCGGGGACCCGTCGACGGCTGGCGGCTGGGCACGGGAATGGTGGGCGCCCTGTGGGCCGCGGAAGTCGTGTTCCTCGGTTTCCTGTTCGCTCTGCGCCGTCTCGTACGGGACGACCACCGGGCCACTGTGTGGGTGGCGGTCGCCGGGCTGTCGCTCATGCTGATCGGCGACACCCTGCGGCTGTGGGGGGCGGGTCCGCACCTCTCCGAGGCGGCGTCCGGGCAGCTGGCCGACGCCTGCAACACCGCGGGCCTGCTGGTGGCCGCCGCCGCTCCCTGGGTGCCCGGCGGGGCGAGCATCCTGGGCGCCGGCCGGTCGGCGCTGCGGTTGGGCATGGAGGGCGCCGCGGCGTTCGTCCCCCTGATCGTCTTCACGGTCATGGCGCTGGGATACGCGCTGGCCCCGCTGGCCCGCGATCCGGTGCCGCTGTTCGTCGGGGCGACGGTACTGCTGGGCCTTTGGGCACGCCGGACGCTCCTGCTCGGCGAGAGCACCGGGAAGGGCGACTGAGGGCGTGCGAGGTGGCGGGCCGTGCACCGGAGCGTGCCGGACCGCGCCGGTGCTCCGCCGCGGGCACCGGTCACTGATCACTCATCGGCGGTCACGTGGTCCGGGTGTCGTCCGTCCGTTCGCCCTCCGCCTGGGAGGGCTCGGTCCGGGGGACGTCCGGATGCTGCTCCGCCGCCGCGCGCTCGGCGGGCTCGTCGCGCTCCCCCTCGGCCTGGGAGGGCGTGTGCGAGTACAGCCAGCGGTCCTCCTCCGAGGCTCCGGTCTTCATGGCGGCCTCCCTTGCTCGCTCTTCTCCCATGCTCCTCCATCAGCGGGAGGGAGGCGAGAGCGGCGGGATGGCCCAGGGGCGCGTCATCCGCCGCCGTCGAGGTCGGCGCGTCGGCGGAGCACCCGCAGCTCGTGGCCGAGGAGCTCCATCTCGTACAGCTTCCCCCGGGCGTTCTCGAAGGGGCGGTGGAGGATCATCATCAGCCGGCCCTCGAAGGTGTGGAACAGCATGCCGTGACCGCTGTCGTCCCGGACCAGGGGCCGCCGCTGCTGCCAGGGCCCCGTGATGTCGCCGGACGGTGAGACGGCGTAGGTCTGCACATAGCCACCGCCGAGGGTGCCGTCCGGGCGGACCACGTTCTTCTCGTACGTCGACCACAGCATGAGCAGGGACCCGTCGGGGGCGGGGTACAGCTGAGGGCCGTCGGTGACGTAGGGCGGGAGCTGGTGCGGTACCCCGCCGGGGATCTTCTCGCTGAGCCAGGGCGCGTCGGAGGCCTTGAACAGCAGGATGGGGGCGCCGACGGTCTCCGACAGGTCGGCGGAGAGCCGGATCGCTTCCATGGTCCCGTCGATGGTCTGCAGCCACTCGTGCGCGTACACCATCCAGGGCTGCCCGGACGGGTCGACGTAGAATGTGCCGTCGAGGGTCATGAGGTTCTCGGGCGGGGTGGGGCGTGAGGGGTCGACGACGGTGAAGGGACCCAGCAGCGAGTCGGACACGGCCGTGATCGTGCCCCGCATGTGGGTGGCAGTCGGGAACGGCGTGCCCCACGGGCCGGGAGGCGGTACCGGCAGCGGTCTGCGCTCGTCGTGCAGTGTGGTGAACAGGTAGTACCTGCCGTCCCGTTCGTGCACCTCCGGGGCCCAGCCGCCGTCCGTCGCCCAGATTCCCCGCTGCTCGGCCGCCAGGAAGACCACGACGGGCGGCGTCCAGTCGAGCAGGTCCTGGCTGCGGTAGACCATCGTGCCGGTGCCGTCCACGCCCGACACCGACGGGTCGTTGGACGTGTAGAGGAAGTAGGTGCGGGTCCTCTGGTCGGCGACGACGAAGGGATCGTGCAGCGGCATTCCGGGCAGCCGCATCAACTCGGTGTCAGCCACGGTCGAAGAATACGTTGACCGGACGCCGGCGAGAGCCGGCGCCGTGGGCCCTGCGGTGCGTCGGTCAGCGGTCGTCGTCCGGGGCGGGTGAGGCGGGCGGAACACCGCCGACCGAGGGGCGGCGGGAGCGGTAGGTCTCCCTGTACGCGGCGGGGGACATGCCCAGCTGGCGGCGGAAGTGGCCGCGCAGGGCGACGGGTGAGCGGAAGCCGCAGCGTCCGGCGACCTCGTCCACCGAGTAGTCCGACGTCTCCAGCAGGCGCTGCGCCTGCAGAACGCGCTGGGTGATCAGCCACTGCAGGGGAGCGCTCCCCGTGAGCGAGCGGAAGCGGCGGTCGAAGGTACGGCGGGACATGTACGCGCGCGCCGCGAGGGTCTCCACGTCGAACTGCTCGTGGAGGTGCTCCAGCGCCCAGGCGACGACCTCGGCGAGCGGGTCGGCGCCGATCTCCTCCGGTAAAGACCGGTCGAGGTAGCGCTCCTGGCCGCCACTGCGGCGCGGCGGGACCACCAGACGCCGGGCGAGCGCCCCGGCCGCCTCGTTGCCGTGGTCCGTGCGCACGATGTGCAGACACAGGTCGATGCCCGCGGCCGTGCCGGCGCTGGTGAGGACGTCTCCGTCGTCCACGAACAGCTCACGCGGGTCGACATGCACCGACGGGTAGCGCTTGGCCAGCGTCGGCGCGTACATCCAGTGGGTGGTGGCCGGCCGCCCGTCCAGCAGCCCGGCGGCCGCCAGGGCGAACGCGCCGGTGCCCAGTCCGACGATGCGGGCGCCCTCCTCGTGCGCCCGGCGCAAGGCGTCGAGCGCCTCCTCCGGTGGCGGCGAGGTGATCGAGCGCCAGGCCGGCACGACGACGGTGCCCGCCCGCGAGATCGCCTCCAGCCCGTTCGGCGCGGTGAGTTCCAGGCCCCCCGTGGTCCGCAGCGGGCCCTCCTCCCCGGCGCACACCAGCAGTCGGTAGCGCGGCACTCCGGCGTCCTGGCGGTCAATCCCGAACACCGAGAGCGGTATGGAACTCTCGAAGACGGGGCTGCCGCTGAACAGCAGCACCGCGACGGTCTCCCTGCGGCGTCGCACGTGCTTCACCGGTGTGGTGGCACCGGTCGCGGCGAACTCCGTCAACGCCCCTGCCCTCTTTCCCCCCAGCCGGGTTCTCCTCAGCCCACGGAGGGAGGAGAACCCGCAGGAGGACGCGGTCAACTCTGATCCGCCGAGCCGCAGTTGAGATTGTATTCAAGGCCCTGTGCGCGTCGGCCGCCACCCCGCGCGCACCGTGGACCGTGCGGCGGCCACCCGAGACGTTCGCCGGTCCCTGCAGGCTCTTCGCCGGCGGAGCGGCCCCGAGCCGAAATGGCGCGTGATGATGCACCCATTCACAAATCAGTCATCGGGAGGGCTATTTCGCGATATCCCTGGTGCGTTCGGGATATTGTTCCAGCGGCCACGTCAATTCGACTTGATCGAACGTATGTTTAGAGGGTCTTGTGTGCCTCGGAATCCCCGCGCCACACCGAGCGCCAGGGCTGTGATCGGGGAAAACGTCCGTCAGTGAAGCCTCACGTGTGGCTGAGAAAAACACTTGGACTTCGCGGGTGCCGGCGCGGGAAACTGCGATTCCCCGCGTTCCCCGTGGCGGGGCCCGCCACACAACACCACAGGGTTGGGATGGGATCTCCTGAATCGCGTGACGCATCGCCGAGCAGGGGCTCGGTAGTCCTCGCACTTCGTTACTACGGACGGGAACTGGCCCGGCTGAGGTGGCTGACGGTTCCCGCGATGCTGCTTCCGGCGCTGGGCAACATCGGCATCTACTACGTCGCGCCGCTGGTCGTCGCGAAGCTCGTCGGCCACATCGCCGACGACACCGGCGTCGGCGTCGGGTCGGCCCTGCCGTACGTCCTCGGCTTCGCCGGCGTCCTGCTGCTCGCGGAGGCGCTGTGGCGGATCGGCCTGCACTGCCTGAACCGTCTCGGCGCACTCGGCATCGAGCGGTTGTACGTGATCGGCATGGACGAACTGTTCGCCAAGGACGCCGCGTTCTTCCACGACAACTTCGCCGGTTCGCTGACCAAGCGGGTCCTGAGCTTCGCCTCCCGCTTCGAACTCTTCATCGACACACTGACGTTCTCCGTCGTCGGGAACTTCGTGCCGCTGCTGTTCGGGGCGGTGGTGCTGTGGCGCTACGAACCGCTGCTCGTCGTCGGGCTCCTGGTGATGATCGCCGTGACGGGGTGGTGCGTGGTGCCCCTCATCCGTCGCCGCCAGGCACTCGTCAACCGGCGGGAGGAAGCGATCGCCCGGGTGTCGGGGCACGTCGCCGACAGCCTGACGAACATGGACACGGTCCGGGCGTTCGCCGCCGAGGAACGTGAGGCCGCCGAGCACCGCTCACGTGTCGCGGAGTCACGGCGGCTCACCCTGCGGTCGTGGGACTACGGCAACCTGCGCATCGACACGCTGGTCGCGCCGCTGTCCGTGCTGACCAACGTGCTGGGCCTGCTGCTCGCGGTCACCCTCGGCGGGCACGGCGTGGAGACCGTCGTGGTCGCCTTCACGTACTACACCAGCGCCACACGGATCATGTTCGAGTTCAACCAGATCTACCGCCGTCTGGAGAGCGCGATGACGGAGGCCGCGCAGTTCACCGAACTGCTGAAATCGCCGCCGACCGTGCTCGACCCGGTGTCACCGGAGCCGCTGCGGCCCCGCGCCGCCGATGTCCGCTTCGAGCAGGTGACCTTCGCCCACGCGGGCTCGGAACCGCTGTTCAGGGGACTCGACCTGGCCGTGCCCAGCGGGGCGAAGATCGGTCTCGTCGGCCGGTCCGGCGGGGGCAAGACCACGCTGTCCCGGCTGCTGCTGCGGATGACGGACATCGACGCCGGCCGGATCCTGATCGGAGGCCAGGACATCAGCAGGCTGCGCCAGGCCGACCTGCGCAGCCTCATCGCGTACGTGCCGCAGGACCCGGCGATGTTCCACCGCACGCTGCGGGACAACATCGCGTTCGCCCGCCCCGGCGCCACCGACGCCGAGATCCGCCGGGCCGCCGAGGCCGCGCACGTCACGGAGTTCGCCGACGCGCTGCCGCACGGCTTCGACACCATGGTGGGCGAGCGCGGCGTCAAGCTGTCCGGCGGGCAGCGCCAGCGGGTCGCCCTCGCCCGTGCGATCCTCCGCGACGCGCCGATCCTGCTGCTCGACGAGGCGACCAGCGCCCTGGACTCCGAGAGCGAACTCCTCGTCCAGGAAGCCCTGTGGCGGCTCATGGAGGGGCGGACGGCACTGGTGGTGGCGCACCGGCTGAGCACGGTCGCCACCATGGACCAGCTCGTCGTCCTCGACCGGGGACGGATCATCGAGCAGGGCACGCACCAGGAACTGCTCGCCGTGGACGGCGCGTACGCGAAGCTGTGGCAGCACCAGTCGGGAGGCTTCCTCGACGACAGCCCCACCGTCGCCCGCCCCCGCGACGTCAGTCCGGCGCAGGCCGACCTGCACTGAGCGCGAAGCCGGGCGGCAGTCCCCGTACTGCCGCCCGGCCCGTCCCGCGGGCCGACGCCGATCAGGGCCGGATCGTCAGCCAGTCCACCGCCGCGACCTGTCGCCCCCCGGCGGCCACCACGTAGAGGTCATGGCTGCCGGACACCTCTCGCTTCAGCCGGACCGACTGCTCGCGCCAGTCGCTGTCCCCCCGGACGGGCACGACCGCGAGCAGCGGTCCGTCCGGTGCGTCCAGGCGCAGCTGGAGCGAACAGGATCGCGCGCAGGCGGACTTGGAACGCACGGTCAGCCGGTCCCCGGCGAGGTTGACCTCGCGGAAGCCCACCGCGTCCCCGGAGCCGAGCACCCCGGTGGCGGCCGTGCCACGCTTCACGCCCCGTACGACCGTGGCCCGCTCGGCCTGGAGCGTGGTGGCGGCGTCGGGGCCGTCACCGTACAGGCGCAGGTCGTTGACGACCCAGGGGTTCGGCCCGCTCGCGGTGAGCGTGATCCTCAGGTACCGGGCCGTGGTCTGCCGGGGGAACACCGCGTCCTGGGTGAAGGAGCGGCCCGAGACCCGGGCGAGTGGCTCGCCCCAGCGCGTGCCGTCGCGGCTGACCGCGACGGAGAACCCGTACGGCTGGCCGTTGGTGTCACGCCCGGCGTCGAGCGAGAGCCTGCTGAAGGTCTTGGCCTCCCCCAGGTCGACGGTCAGGTACTGACCCGGCGACTGCTTGTTCGCCGCAGTCCAGCGGGTGTTGATGTCCCCGTCGGCGACGGCGGAGGCGTCCGTGCCGTCGCTCGCGGTCGCCGTCCAGGTACCGTGCCGTACCCGCTGCTGACATCCGGGCAGGTCGCAGCCCGTCGACCAGATCGGCGCGCCGTACTCGTACGCGCCCTGGTCGGGTGCCGCCCCCCGGACGTCGGTCGTGATGCCGTCGATCGTCTCGCCGGCGTCGATGGCGGGGGAGCCGGCCGTCAGCCACAGTTCGCCGTTCACGGCGTCGGTGTAGCCGGGTTGCTCGCTGATCAGGTTGGAGCGGACCACCGGCAGCGGGTCACCGGTCTGGCTGACGCTGATCGGCTTCGGACCGATGATGTTGCTGAAGTACGAGCCGGAGGCGTCCGTCGCGCCGCTCAGCCGCACCGAGTTCTCACTGATGCCCACGCCGTAGCTGGAGTTGTGGTCCTCGTTGGCGATGCTCGGTCCGGTGTGGCCGTTGAAGAAGGTGCCCCGGGCGCCGGTGTTCCAGGCGACGTTGTGGTGCAGTCTGAAGTACCCGGAGTAGTTGTCGACGTAGAAGCCGACCTGGCCGTCCGCGTCGTGCGAGGTGTTGTGGTCGATGGAGGTACCGGTGCCGTTCAGGCTGCAGCACACGTAGAAGGGGGAACCGTCGCGCGAGGTGCGCATGGCCTCGGACATGTCGTTGTAGGCGATGCGGTTGTCGCGGAACTCCGGGCCGTTGAGCTGCCAGGCCGTGTCGATGGACGCCCTCCCCGTGCGCCGGATCGTGTTGTGGGTGACCGTGTGGCCGCTGCCGTTGACCTCGATGCCGGGGGTGTAGCTGCCCATCCAGCCGACGTCGTGGATGTAGTTGTTGGAGACGGTGTTGCCGCTGCCGCGCAGCAGGACGCCGTTCCCGGCGGACCGGGAGAGCTCGCTGTTCTTCAGGGTGTTGCCGGTGCCGCGGATCTGCACGCCCGAGTCGAGGATCCGGGAGGCGACGATGTGCCCCTCGAAGGGCGGGATCGCCAGATCACTGTCCGGCGGCATGGGCAGGGTCGAGAACTCCGAGATGTACGTGGCGCGCAGCCGGTCGACCGTGACTCCCGTGCTGTCGTCGCCCGTTCGCAGAGACGTGCCCCACAGGTTCAGTCCGCGCACGGTGACGTACGAGCTCCTGCTCAGGTCGACGCCCCAGAGCCGGTGCTTGGCGGACACGGCGTGTCCGGCGATGCCGTCCTTCGGCGGGACCATGTACAACCGGCGTGCGGTCTCGTCGTAGTACCACTCGCCCGGCTGGTCCAGGGCGGCCCTGGAACCGACGAGGTAGTAGTTGCGGTAGTTCTGGTTGCCCATGCACAGCGGCGGGCAGCGGTAGTTGCCGCCCTTGAAGTCCAGCTTGCCGGGGGCCGTGGCGGTGACCGTGCCGGTCTGCTGGGCCCACGGGTTGGAACCGGCCCACAGGTGCACGGTCGCGCCGGTCCAGTCGGCGTCGGGCAGGTCGGTGTCGTCGATGTGCTGGTCGGTGGAGGTGGTCTCGGCCTCGGCCCAGGTGGTGTTCAGCGGATCGGGGCCGGTGTTGGGCCAACGGCCCTCCGACGCGCGGTCGTCGTCAAGGAACACCGCGTTGAAGTCCGGGTTCAGGGGGAGGTCGGTGTCGGCGGCGACCAGCCCGTCGCCGGCGTCCTTCCAGCCGGTCACCGGCTCGGTCCCGTCGACGGTCACCGGGCCGTCGCCGTACGCGGCGATCGTGATCGGGGCGTCCTTCGTGCCGGACGGCGGGTTCACCTGCTCGCGGTAGGTGCCTCGGTGGATCAGACAGGTGTCGCCGGGACGCACCCGGGAGAGGCAGCCGCCGATGGTGCGCAGGGGGCTCGCCTCGCTGCCGGACGCGCGGTCGCCGCCCGAGGGGGACACGTGGTAGGTGCGGCCCGGGTTCGCCGGGCCCGCGGCCTGCGCCTGGCCCTGGACGGGGAGGGCCAGCAGGGCCGCCACAGCGGCCAGTACCGACAGGTGCCTGCGTCTGATGTCTCTCATGTACCGCCTCCAGTCGTCGTCGGGGGTCGCCGCCAGTGCGCCGTGGTCTTCCGGCCGCCCGGAGCGCCCAGCACCGCGCACCTCAACCAGTGCTCTCCGGGCGGGAGTTGCCCGGTGAGCGTGGGCAGCGCCGTACGCCGCGCGAGCACGTTCGTGCCGGGAAGGCAGTCGATGACCTCGCCCTCGCGCAGGCCGTCGAGGTCCCGCAGGCCGCTGAACCCGGCCCGGCCCGACACACGGGCGTACCCCGTCCCGGCCGACCGCTCCATGCTCATGTCCCGGCCCACGCCCGCGTCGCGGTCCACGGCGAAGGCGCCCTCCGCCGTGTGCAGCGCGCGCCCGGTCCGCACGCGGTGCGTGCGCAGATGCCACGGCGGGGCCGCCGTCAGCCAGGTGGTGATCTCCACGTCCGGCCAGGGCCGCCAGACGCAGCGAACCGTGTCGCCCCGGGTCGTTGGGTCGGCGGGCTCCTCGCGCACCCGGTAGTGCGCCCCGCCGTCGTCGCTGAGGGCCAGCATCGAGTCGTACGCGCCCTGCGTGAGCCCCAGCGTGCCGCCCGGGAGGCTGAAGCCGAAGCGGGACGAGTACGCGAACTTCGCGTACTTCTCCGCTCCGTGCCGCACCCAGGCATGGTGCTGCCGCCCGGAGAGCAGGGTGACGTCGCCGGAGGCCCGCATCAGCACCGCGCCCGCGTGCGGCTGGGCGCTGACAGCGGGCACCGGGGGAGCCGGCTCCTCGGGCGTGGTCCAGAACGGGTGGTCGTCCGCCAGCGCGAGCGGCAGGAACGCCTTCAGCGACCAGTACGGGGAGCCGGGCGCGTTGTACTGCTCGGCGAGCGCGGGCTGCGGATAGGCGTACCCGATGGACAGCACCCCGTCGGGGCCGGTCACCGGTCGCCCCTCCCACCAGCGCAGATGCCGCAGCAGATATCCCTTGACCACGCCCCACGGCAGCGCGTCCACCCCGGCGAAGGGCAGGGCACCCCAGAAGGCGGCCTGTGCCCAGCGGTAGGTGAGGCTGCGGCCGTAGGGGACGGCGGCGCCGTCGTCCGCGAACCAGTGCCGGAAGTCGAGGGCGAAGCGGGCCGCGCGCTCCTTGAAACGGTCGCCACCCATGAGTGAGTCGTGGAGCAGCCCGTAGAAGTGCATCGCCCACGCCACGTAGTAGTCGCGCCGCTCGGTGGGGCCATCGGAGTACCAGCCGTCGCCGCGCCAGAACGTCTCCAGGCGTGCCAGCCGGGCGGCGACCAGGGAGCGGTCGTACGGCACGCCCACCCGGTCGAGGCCGAGACCGATCAGCACCGGGAAGAAGTGCCAGTTGTTGTCGGCGGTCTGGCGGGGGAGGGCGCTGAGCAACCACCGGGCGAGCCTGTCCCGTTCAGGGCCGGTCAGCGGGTCCCACCACTGCTCGGGGGCGAGCGCCAGCGCGAAGCCGATCGCCGCCATCTCGACGATGCGCTGGTCGCGGTCGCGGGGCTCGCCCCAGTACTCGGGGTGGGCGGGGTCGCTGCCGTGGGCGAGACCCCGCAGCCACAACTCGGCGTGCGGTACGGCCCCCTTGCCGGCCGCGAGCGGGGCCAGACCCCACAACGGGCGGGCGAACGCCTCCAGTTCGGCTGCCGTGTCGTCGTGGATCGCGGTGTTCACGCCGAGCCGTACGCGGGCCCGGCCAGGGCTGAAGTACGGGACCACGGGCGCCACCAAGTCCCGTACTCGTGCCTGGAGTCCGGCGCGCATCAGCCTTTCTCCGCCCCGGCCGGCAGCCCGGTGCGCAGGAAGCGCTGGGCGAGGACGAAACCGAGCATCAGCGGCGCGCACGCCACGAGCCCGGCCAGGGCCGCCTCCGGCTGGTGGATGTCCAGGTCGGCGAAGCCGCTGGAGTTGTTGACCGCGCCGGTGGACTGCAGCAGGCTCATCAGCCCGAGCTGGAGGGTGAAGGTGCGGTCGTCGGAGAGCATCACGAAGGGCAGGAAGAAGTCGGTCCAGCAGCGTACGAAGCCGAAGAAGGCGATCAGCGCGATCGCGGGCCGGGCCAGCGGGAGTCCCACCGACCAGAACAGCCTGAGTTCGCCCGCGCCGTCGACGCGGGCGGCGTCCAGCAGACTGTCGGGCAGATTGGCCTGGAAGTGCAGGAAGGCGAGGTAGACGCCGAACGGGTAGAAGGACAGCGGCAGGATCACCGACCAGACCGTGCCCGCGAGGTTCAGCGCCGACATCTCCAGGTAGAGGGGCAGGACCAGCGCGGCCGGCGGCAGGATCATCGTCACGATCGACAGCGTGAGCAGGGCCCGTCGTCCCGCGAAGTCGTGCTTGGCGAGCACATAGCCCGCGGGCACGCACAGCAGCAGGGCGAGGGTGACGCTCGCCGCCGCGTAGATGACGGAGTTGCCGATCCACAGGGTGATCTCTCCGTCGTTGTACGACATCAGGTGCGACCAGGCGTCGCCGACCCGGCCGAGGGAGCCGAAACCGAGCGGTGAGCCGGTCGTCAGGTCGTCGGCCGTGCGGGTGGGCGCGAGCAGCAGCCAGAGCAGGGGCAGTCCGAAGAAGGCGGCGGCACCGAGCAGAAAGAGGGCACGTGCCCCGCGGGACAGAGCGGTCATCGCCTCACTCACCTGGTGTCCGTGGCGTACATACGGGTGCGGGTGATCACGACCCACGCGGCCAGCAGCCCGACCGCGAGCATGGCCAGCGACAGCGCGGCGGCCTTGCCGAAGTCGCCGTCCTGGGTGGCGTAGACGTAGGCGAGCTGGTTGACCGACCAGGTGGGGCTGATCTGGCCGGGCGCGCCCGTGGACAGCACGGTGGGCTCGACGAAGACCTGACTGCCGGAGGCGAAGCTGGAGATCAGCACGAAGGCGACGTACGTACGGACCATCGGCAGCTTGACGTGCCACATGGTCCGCCAGGCCGAGGCGCCGTCGACCCGCGCCGCCTCCAGGACGTCTTTCGGGAGCGCGGTGAGCGCCCCGTACAGGACGACGATCCAGCCGCCCGCGTGCACCGCGACACCCATCACGGCGAGGACGGCCACCAGGCTGGAGCCGGAGAGAGCGTCCGTGGCGGTCTTCACGTCCAGCAGCCTCAGCAGCGGTCCGAACGGGCTGCCGTCCGGGCTCACCATGAACAGCCAGAGCAGCGCCGCCGCCGAGCCGGTGACCGCGCCCGGCAGGTAGTAGACGAGCTGCAGCGCGCCGGTCGCCCCGCCCGGTCGTGCGTGCAGGGTGAAGGCGAGCGACAGCACGGTCAGCAGCAGGACCGGCAGCCACAGCAGGAGGTACGTGGTGACGTTCCCGGCCGCTTCCCCGAGCCGGTAGTCGTCGAAGACGGCCGTCCAGTTGCGCAGGCCGGCGAACGAGCCGTCGTGGACGAAGGACGTCCACAGGGCGTAGCCGGCGGGCGCGATGCCGAACACCGCGAGGAACAAGGCGTACGGGCCGACGAGGAGCCACGCGGCGGCGGTGCGCCCCCGGCGCCTCACGCGCCGGGGTGCGGCCGGGGACACGGTCTCCACCGCGGGCGGGCGGGTCGGCGTCAGCGTCCTCATCCGACCGTGTACTCACTGGTCCTGGCCGCCGCGTCCAGCTTGTCCTGCCAACTCGCCAGCGCCTCGCGGAGGTCGCCGCCGGAGTCGGCCGCCTTGCCGACGGTGTCGTTGAAGCTCGCCTGCCAGTCGGCCTCGAAGCGTACGGCGCCGAAGCCGGGGCGCAGGGCGTTCGCCGCGGCCGTCAGGGCGGGCATCGGGTCGGAGGCGTAGTACGGGTCCTTCGCCTTGGCCTCGCCCCACTTCTGGGCCGCCGCCGTGAACGCCGGGTAGGTGGGCTGCTTGGCCTGCAGGGCGACGTCGGTGGTCATCCAGCGCACCAGGTCCACCGCCTCCTCGGTGCGGTCGCCGGCGTGTGCCGAGACGAGGAACGCGCCGCCACCGACCTGTCCCGCGTACGGCTTGGTCTCACCGGGCCAGGTGGGCATGGGGGCCGCGGCCATCCTGCCCTTGGGGATCTTGAAGGCGGGCCCGAACATGAAGTCGCCGAACCAGGCGGGGCCCGGCAGCATCAGGATCTTGTTGTCCTTGCCCAGCTTGGCGAAGGCGGGGTCGGTGGGTACGACGGTGGTCACGGCCTTGGCCCTGGCCATCGGCTGGAGCAGGTCCGCGACCCGGGTGCAGCTCTGCTGGGTGAGGTCGACGCGGACCTCGGTGAGACTCAGCGTGTCCCGGGTGGGGCAGCCGCTGCTGCCGAAGTAGGTCCCGGCGCCGTACTTGCCGTTGATGGCGCCGACGATGGTGCCGGGGTGGTCCTTGGCCGCCTTCAGCCCGGCCCGCTGGTACCCGGCCCAGGTCTTCGGGACCTGGTAGCCGTACTCCTTCATCAGCGAGGCGTCGTACCAGAGCACGGTGGGGGCGATGTCGTTGCGCAGGCAGTACGTCTTCCCGCTGAACGTGCAGGTGTCGAGGGAGCCGGGCGCGAAGCCGTCGCGGACGGACTTCGGGACGAGGTCGTCGAGCGGGGCCGCGTAGCCGAACTTCCCGCTCGCGAGCGTCGCCGCCTCGGCGGGGTTGGTCAGGAAGACGACGTCGGGCCAGCCGCTCTTGGCACGGTTGGCGAGCGAGACCTTGGTGGGGACGTAGCCCGCCTCGGGCGGGATCGTGACGATACGGATCTTCAGGTCCGGGTGTGCCTTCTTGTACTCCTGGGCCGCGGGTGTCCGGGTGTTGTCCACCCAGACCAGCAACTCGCCCTTGCCGTCGCCCGACTGGCCGCTGCTGCCACCGGTCCCTCCGCAGGCGGAGAGCACCAGAGCGGCGACGGCGGCCAGGGAAGTGGCGCGCCATCTCTTCATCGAGACCACCTCTACTCCCGGGAGCTTGGTTGCGATAGTTTTCGCAATTCGCGACCGCCCCGGAAACGTAGGAGATTCATCCGATGACGTCAACGGTTCGGACAGGATCCGGCCCAGGGAGGCGGCGGACTCTGGCCGAAATCGCCGAACAGGCTGGGGTTTCGGTCTCCACCGTCTCCAAGGTGCTGCACGACAGATCCGATGTATCGGCAGAGACGCGGGCGAAGGTGCAGCGCCTGCTCGAACAGCACGGCTATCTGGCGAAACACCGGCCCACGGCCACGGCGGCGCAGCCCGGCGGGCTGATCGACTTCGTCATCAACGAACTGGACAGCCCCTGGGCCGTGGAACTGATCCGCGGTGCGGAGGACGTGCTGCACGACGCGAACATGGGACTGGTCGTCTCGGCCACGCACGGCAGGACCAGGCGGGCCCGGCAGTGGCTGGACTCGCTGGCCACCCGGTCCACACGCGGCGCCATCCTCGTCGTCCCCGAGCTGACGCCGGAACAGCACGAGGAGCTGGGCCGGCTCGGCATCCCGTACGCGCTGGTGGCGCCGATCGACGAGCCCGCGCCCGGCACGCCGTGGGTGGGCGCGACCAACTGGCCCGGTGGGCTGGCCGCCACCCGCCACCTCATCGAGCTGGGCCACCGCCGGATCGCGATCATCAGCGGCCCGGAGCGCCGGCTCACCTCACGGGCCCGGGTCGACGGGTACCGCTCGGCGCTGGCGGAGGCGGGGCTCCCCTTCGACCCGGCGCTGGTGCGCTACGGCGACTTCACGCACAACCCCGCGCACCGGCACGCACTGGAGCTGCTGGCGCTGCCCGAGCGGCCCACCGCGATCTTCGCGGGCAGTGACCACCAGGCGCTGGGCACCTACCGGGCCGCCGCCGAACTCGGGCTGCGGATCCCGGACGACGTGAGCGTGGTCGGGTTCGACGACCTGCCGTTCGCCGACTGGGTGACCCCCCGGCTGACGACCGTCCGCACCCCACTGGCCGACATGACCGCGCTCGCGGCCCGGATGGTGCTGCGGCTGCTGTCCGGGGAGCGGCCGGAGACGACCCGGGTGGAGGTGGCGACGGAGCTGGTGGTGCGGGAGAGCAGTGGACCGCCGAGTCGCGCGCCTGTCATCGGATGAATCTCTGTTTCAGTCAGCCATGTTGACGCATCATTGGTTGCTTTCTACCCTCCCGACTAGCCGTGTCATCGGATCAATGGGACGGGAGATCGGTGATGGGAGTCAGCAGAAGGGGTTTCCTGGGGCGCGTCGCGGCGAGCGCCGCCGGAGCGACGGCCGGACTGGGCGCTGTCGAACCGGCCGCGGCCCAACAGGCCTCCACCACCGGCCCCGTGGCCCTCACCGGCATGCGGACCGATCGTGAGTGGCGGGACTTCCTCGCCGGACAGGACCTCCGCTGGAGGCGACTGCCGCGCGCCTGGTACGAGGGCCCGTTCCTCGGCAACGGACTGCTCGGCTCGCTCGTCTACCGGGAACCCGGCGCGAACGCCCTGCGCTTCACCGTCCACCACAGTGAAGTGCAGGACCACCGGCCGGAGTTCGGCCACAACTGGGGCGCGGCACGCCTCCCGGTGGGCAATCTCCTCCTGCGCCCCGTCGGCGCCATCACGGGTGCCGACCTCCGCCTGGATCTGTGGAACGCCGAGGTCAACGGCACGGTCACCACGGACAAGGGCACCATCGAGCTGCGCGCCCTGGTCCACAACGACCGGACGCTGCTGCTCGTCACCGCGACGGCGAGCGCGGGTGAGCGGGAATTCCGCTGGGAGTTCGTCCCCTCGCCGGCCGTCAGCCCGCGCATCGTCCGGGAGGACCCTCCGGCCGGCCTGAAGCCCAACCCCGATCCGGTGACCACGCGGGAGGCGGACGGCACGGCCGTCGTCGTCCAGTCACTGGTCGCGGGCGGCCAGACCGCCACGGCCTACCGGGAACGCGCGGTCGGCGACGACCGCGTGTACGTCCTGGCCGTCGCCCACTCCCACCCCGGCACCGACGCGGAGGGCCGGGCCAGGACGACCGTGCGCAAGGCGTCCAAGCTGCCCGTCTCCAGCCTGCTGCGCACCCACCGCGACTGGTGGCACCGCTTCTACCGCAAGAGCTTCCTGTCCGTCCCCGACCAGATGCTGCAGAGCTTCTACTGGATCCAGCTCTACAAACTCGCCTCCGCGGCCCGCGAACACGCGCCCGTCATGGCGACCACGGGCCCCTGGCTGGAGCCCACCCCCTGGCCCGCCGTGTGGTGGAACCTCAACGTCCAGCTGGAGTACTGGGCGGTGCACGGCTCCAACCACCTGGAGCTGGACGCCGTCCCGCGCACCCTCGCCGAGAACACCGACACCCTGATCGGCGCCCTGCGCCCCGAGTACCGGTCCGACTCGGCGGGCGTACGACGCGCCACCGACGCCGGCTGCGAGACCAGCGGCACGGTCGCCGTCCCGGGTGTCGGCAGCACCCCGGAGGTCGGCAACCTGCCCTGGGCGCTGCACAACGTGTGGCTGACCTACCGCCACACCATGGACCGGGGCGTCCTCGAAGACGTCCTCTACCCGCTCCTGCGCCGGACCACCACCTACTACCTGCACTTCCTGTACGAGGGCGAGGACGGGCGCCTGCACCTGCCGACGACGTATTCACCCGAGTACGGCAGCGCCCCCGACTGCAACTACGACCTGGCGCTGCTGCGCTGGAGCTGCGCGACCCTCCTGGAGACCGTCGGCCGGCTCGGCGTACGGGACGACCTGGCGCCCAAGTGGCGCGAGGTGCTGGACAAGCTGACCGACTACCCGGTGGACGAGAACGGCTTCATGATCGGAGCCGGGGTCCCCTTCGCCAAGTCCCACCGCCACTACTCGCACATGCTCTCCGTCTACCCCCTCTACCTCGTCAACTGGGAGCAGCCCGAGCACCGCGACCTGATCGAGAAGTCGCTGAACCACTGGATCGGCTTCGAGGGCGCCCTGCGCGGCTACAGCTTCACCGGGGCCGCATCGATCACCGCGCAGATGGGCCGGGGCGACGACTCCCTGACGTATCTGAGGGAGCTGGTCGACCGGTTCGTCCAGCCCAACACCATGTACTACGAGGCCGGTCCCGTCATCGAGACACCCCTGTCCGCCGCGCAGAGCCTCCACGACATGCTGTGCCAGAGCTGGGGCGACACGATCCGCGTCTTCCCGGCCGTCCCCGGCGCCTGGCGCGACGTCACCCTGCACGACTTCCGCACCCAGGGCGCCTTCCTGGTCAGCGCCGTCCGCCGGGGCGGCGCCACCCGCTGGGTCCGGGTGCGCAGCCTCGCCGGGGAGCCGTGCCGGATACGCCACTCCCTGCGCGGGCGGCTCACGGTCACCGGAGTCGGCGGCCCGGCCCCCGCCTGGCGGGATCTGGGCGACGGCGTGATCGAACTGGACCTGCCCCGGGACACGGAGGCGGTGATCCACCCAGCCGGCGCACGCCCCGACCTGCGGATCGCCCCGGTGAAGGTGACCGTGCCCGCCGACCCGTGGGGCCTGCCGGAACCGCCGCAGAGCGGAACCGTCACCCAGGTCGACCTGACGGGCGTCTTCGACAACGACGGCATCACCACCGAGATGTACTACGGCGACGGGGACTTCGACGGCGCCGGCCGCACGTACCCCATGGCCCAGCTCCCGCAGACCGGGGAGACGACGGACAACGGCATCGCCTTCCTCTTCACCAACGGCAGCGAGGGAACCGACAACAACGTCGTGGCGGCCGGGCAGGAGATCACCGTCCCCCAGGGCGCGTACGCGAAGCTGCACGTGCTCGGCGCGGGAGACACGGCGGCCGCGACCGTCCCGGCGGTGGTCCGGTACGCGGACGGAACCAGCGGCACCGCACCGTTCACCCTCACCAACTGGCTCGCGTCCGGCCCGGAGAACGGCGAGAGCGAGGCGGTGACCACCAGCCAGATCCACACCCGGACCGGGCCGGTGGCCACCAAGGCGGCCGTCTTCCACCAGGTGGTCCCACTCGACCCGGGCAAGCAGCTCAGCGCCATCACGCTGACCGCGCCCGAAGGGGCGGCGAGGGCGCATGTGTTCGCTCTCTCGCTGGAGCAGTAGGGAGATCAGCTCCAAGGACCTCACCTGTGTGGCCGTCACCTGCACGGACAGCATCTGGACGAGCAACATGCGGAACTGTGACCTCCGCCATGGTCGGGGAGGGCCGCCGTGCCCTCTCAGGGCCGGGCCGGCGTGTCGGGAAGGCGTACCAGCTGGGCCAGGAGCAGTGCCACGTCGTCCCGTTCTGTCTCCGGTTCGACACGGCTCAGCAGGCCGTCGCAGGCCGCCTCCAACGAGGGGTACGGCTGGGCCAGTTGTGAGCGGAGGCGCTCCAGTCCCTCGCCGATGTCCTCGCCGCGGGCCTCGACGAGGCCGTCGGTGTAGAGGGCGAGCACCGAGCCGTCCGCGACGTCGAACTCCACTTCCTCGAACGTCACGCCGCCGACGCCGAGCGGGGCCCCGGACGGCATGTCGATCAGCCGGACGGTGCGGGCGCCGTCCTCCTCGGGTTCCGGTTCGACGAGCAGTGGCGGCACATGCCCCGCCCGTGCGATGACGCAGCGCCGGAGCGAGGGGTCGTACACGGCGTAGGCGCAGGTGGCGACGAGGGCCTCGTCCGGGTCGTGGCTCAGGTCGGTGGCGATGTCGTCGACGCGCTGCAGGAGCCTGGCCGGCGGGAGGTCGAGGACGGAAAGGGTGCGTACGGCGGTGCGCAGCAGCCCCATCGTGGCGGCGGCGCGCAGCCCGTGGCCGGTGACGTCGCCGATGATCAGGGCCACCCGGCCCCCGGCGAGCCGGGTGACGTCGAACCAGTCGCCGCCGGCCTCGTTGCCCGCGCCGGCGGGGACGTACCGGAACGCGATGCGCACCCCGGGCGGTTCGGGGACGCGCTGGGGCAGCAGGGCGCGCTGCAGCATGAGCGCGCCCTCGCGCTCGCGTGCGTAGAGCCGGGCGTTGTCCAGTGAGGTGCCGGCGCGGTCGGCCAGCCTCATGGCGAAGGCGAGGTCGTCCTCGTCGAACGGCGGGCTGTCGTCGGCCCGGTAGACCATCAGCAGGCCGAGCACGACGCCGCCGGCGCGCAGGGGAAGCAGCATCATCGAGTGCGCGCCCCGGTCCAGGGCGGCCCGGGTCGTCGGATCGCCCGGGCAGGTGGCCGACCGCAACCGCTCCGAGCGGAGGAGTTGGGGGTCGCCGGTGCGCAGGGCCTCGCCGGCGGCCGAGTGCTCCGCGAAGCTCACCGGCTGGCCGGTCCGCAGCACGCGTTCGACCAGGGCGTCGCGCTGTGTGCAGGCGACGCCCAACTGGACCAGGGGGGTGCGCCGGGTGGGCGAGTGGCGGGGGAGCTCGCCCTGGGTGACCACGGATTCGAGCAGGACGACACCGGCGTAGTCGCTGAACGCGGGGACCAGGGTGTCGGCCAGACGCTCGGCGATCCCGGGCATGTCGAGCAGGTCGGCGACGCGCGATCCGAGGTCGTTGAGCAGGGTGAGGCGAGCGCGGACGATCTCGTTCTGCCGGGCGATCCGGCAGCGTTCCGTGACGTCCATGACGGTGCAGCCGATGCCGATCACCCGGTGGTCCGCGTCCTCCAGGCGGCTGCAGGACACGGAGCGGAACCCCTGCCCCTCCGGCCCCGGCAGGGTCATGTCCAGCACGGGCCGACCGGTGACGAGCACCTGCCGCTGCAACTCCACGAGCCTGCGGCCGACGGGCCCGGTGATCACCTCGTCCACGGTACGGCCCAGATGGTTCCGCAGCGGACGGTGGTCGAGCCGGGCGAGTGCCTCGTTGGCCCGGATGCACCTGAGGTCCTTGTCGAAGATGGCGACGCCCAGCGGTGACGACGCGAAGAGCGACTCCAGCGCGGTCGGGCAGAGCTTCCCCGGGCACGGCGGGCTCTCCCCGGCGAGCGACGCGTGGACGAACGCCCCGCCGTCACCGTCGACGAGAAGGGACGCCTGGACGTGCAGGCGGACGGCGTGGCCGTCGCGGTGGAGCAGGGGCAGGGCGCCGAACCAGTTCTCGGAGCCCAGCAGCTTGGCGAGGAGGTCCTCGGGCGCCTCCGCGCCGCTGCCGCCGGTGTCCATGAGACGGTCGAAGCGACGCCCCAGTACGTCCTCGCCCGTCCAGCCCAGCAGGTCCTCGACCGACCGGCTCCACAGAGTGACGTGGCCGGTGCCGTTCAGGACGACGACCATGGCGGTCGATACGGGCACGCGGGGCTCCTGCGCGCCGCGGTGAGGTCGGGGACCGCGCGCAGGTATACCGGAAGCGTGGGGCGGGAAGGTCACCCGTCACCTCCCTGCACCGGGACACGTGAACTCGTATACCTGATTATCAACCCATATGCCGGGTAAGAGTAGAAGATTCAGGTCTGGAGTGCGGTCGAAGCCCTGCCGTCGGCGACCGGCCCGCGACCACATCCTGTTCGCCCTGGCGCACAGGGGCGGTGTGCGTGGCGCCCGGCAGCGTCGGTCACCGCCGTCACTCCGCTCGCCCGGAAGCGCTCGTCCGGGACGCGACCCCGCGCCCTAGGCTGGAAGGCGGCGCTTTCGGACATGAACCGGTTCGTCCGAGGAACACAGTCGCAGGGGCCCTGCGACGAGGTGAGTGACGATGCGTTCGAGCAGTGACACCCCGCGACCGGCGGGCGGAGAAGGGCAGGCCGTCGACCCGGCGGACGCCGTCGCCGCCGTCGACGCGCACGGCCGGGTCACGGCGTGGAACCCGGGCGCCCGGCGGTTGCTCGGCTACGCGCCGGCCGAGATCCTTGGCCGTCCCGCGTCCCGCCTGCTGGCCGCGGGCCCGTCCCCGGCCGCCCTGCGGCGTGCCGCCGCGTCGCAGAGCTGGAGCGGCCGCGTCCCCCTGAGGCACCAGGACGGCCACCGCCTGGACGCGGACCTGCGGGCATGGTCGGCGCCCGCCGCCGGCGGACGGCCGCAGTGGTTCGTCGTCCACTCGCCGTCGCCGACCGCGGGCGCGGACCACGACGCGCGGCTGGTGGAGTGGGCGTTCACACGGTCCCCCCTCACGATGTCGATCTACGACGTCGACGGCCGGATCCTGCGGATGAACGCCGAGACCTGCCGCCTGCTCGGCCTCGACGAGCACCAGGTTCTCGGGCGCCTCGTCGAGGACCTCCACCGTGAGGTCCAGGGGAGGGGAGCGGCCCTCCCCGCGCTGTCCGGGCAGGTGACCGAGACGTTGCGCTCGGTGGCCCGGACGGGCCGGGCGGTCCGCTACGAGGTCTCCGCGCCCACGGCGGCCGGGTCCGGGAAGCCGACCTGGTGGGCGGTCACCCTGTCACCCGTGACGGATCCGGACGGCCGGATCCACGGAGTGTCCACGGCCGGATACGACATCACGGGGCAGTACGAGGCGCGGGAGCGGCTGGCCGTGCTCAACGAGGCCAACGCCCGGATCGGCAGCAGCCTGGACGTGGCGCGGACCGCGGACGAACTCGCCGACATGGCCGTCCCGCGCCTTGCCGACTTCGTCAGCGTCGATCTGCTCGACTCCGTGCTGCACGGCGGAGAACCCCTCTCGGGCCCGGTGGTGGGCACCATCTCCCTGCGCCGGGTCGCCCACCGGTCCGTGACCCGGGGCGCGCCCGAGGCCGTGGTCGAGCTGGGCGCGGTGGACGCCTACCCGGACTTCTCACCCCCTGCCCGCTCGCTGGCCTCCGGCCTGCCCGTGCTGAGCGCGAAGGGAGACGACGACTTCGACCGGTGGACCCGGAGGGACCCCGCAAGGGCCGCCCGGGTACGCGACTACGGGTTCCACTCCGTGATGTCGATCCCGGTGCGGGCCCGCGGCACCACGCTCGGCGTGGCCGTCTTCATCCGCCGGCGCCCGGAGCCCTTCGCGCCGGACGACCTGGTCCTGGCCGGCGAGATGGTGGGCAGGGCGGCCGTCTGCGTCGACAACGCCCGCCGGTACACCCGCGAGCGGGCCACCGTGCTGGGCCTTCAGCGCAGCCTGCTCCCGCGGCAGCTGCCGCAGCAGCCGGCCGTCGAGGTCGCCACGCGCTATCTGCCCGGCAGCACCCAGGCCGGCGTCGGCGGCGACTGGTTCGACGTGATCCCGCTGTCCGGCGCCCGGGTCGCCCTCGTCGTCGGTGACGTCGTCGGGCACGGGATCCAGGCGTCGGCGGCCATGGGACGGCTGCGCATCGCCGTGCGTACCCTCGCCGACGTCGACCTCGCCCCCGATGAGCTGCTCACCCAGCTGGACGACCTGGTCATCCGCCTGGCCGCGGAGAGCGGCGGCACGGTCGGCGACGGCCGGGACGGAGGCGGCGACCGCACGGAGAGGGTCGACACCAACGGGACCGGTCTCACCGGGACCACGGAGGTCCCCGCTGCTGTGGAGGGCCTCGGGAGACCGGAGACCGAGGACACGGCCGCGGACATGGGGGCAACCTGTCTGTACGCGGTGTACGACCCCGTCACCCGGCACTGCACCATCGCCCGGGCGGGCGGTCCCGTTCCCGCTCTCGCCCGGCGGGACGGCACGGTGGAACTGCTCGACGTCCCCGCCGGGCCCCGGCTCGGTGTCGGGGGCCTGCCCTTCGAGGCCACCGAACTGGAACTGCCCGAGGGCAGCCTGCTCGCCCTGTTCACCGACGGCCTGATCAACGCCCGGGCCGGCAACCTCGACGAACTGTGCCATGTTCTGTCCCAGGGCCCCTTGCGGGACTTGGAGGACACCTGCGACACCGTCCTGGAGAGGCTGCTCCCCGCACTGCCCGCGGACGACGTCGCCCTGCTCGTCGCGCGTACGCGCGCCCTCGGCACCGACCGGATCGCCAGCTGGGACCTGTCCCAGGAGCCCTCGGTGGTCGCCGACGCGCGTAAGGCGACCACCGACCAGCTGGCGCACTGGGGGCTGGACGAACTCACGTTCACCACCGAGCTCGTCGTCAGCGAACTGGTCACCAACGCCATCCGGCACGCGGAGGCCCCCATCCGGCTGCGGCTCATCCAGGACCAGTGCCTGATCTGCGAGGTCGCCGACGGGAGCAACTCCGCGCCGCACCCGCGCAGGGCCCGCAGTCTCGACGAGGGCGGCAGGGGCCTGCTGCTCGTCGGCCAGCTCACCGACCGCTGGGGCACCCGTCACACACCCACCGGAAAGATCATCTGGACGGAGCAGTGCCTCCCGGCGGCCTGACCAGTGCCTCCCGGCGGCCTGGATCCGGGTAGTCCACCCCGGCGGTGTCCAGCGGGTTCTGGTCGCCGTACAGCCGACCCGACGCCGACTCCGGCAGTCGCGACGAGCCTCCTGAAGGTTTGTCAGTAAATATCATGCTAGACGTTCCGTGCCGGAGCCGTCCAGCAGGCGCATCGTGGTCAGTGGGAAACCGGCGCCGGTGACCGCCGCCGATGCGTCCAACTGCGCGAGGGCCCGCATGCCGTTGTCCGCGAGCGTGAGGAACGCTCCGATGTCCTCGGCCGAGTCGGGGTGTGCCTCGTACACGGCGACGTCGCACCCGGCCTTGTGCAGGGCCAGCGCCGCTGCCGTACCGGCCGTCCCGCCTCCGACGACGATGATCCGCGCCACTCACTGACTCCCCCCGGGTACCGCGCGGGCCCGGTCGGCCGCGCGGATGTCCAGGTGAACGTACCGGCCTCGGTGGGGAGTTCCGCACCCGCGCGGCACGCCTGACGCGACCCCGGTCACCCCGAGGCCGGTCCTGTCGCCGGGCTCGTCCTCGGCGGACAGGGAGGCGTCGTACGTGCCCGGGCGCGGTTCGAGGACGCGGCTGATGAGGAAGCCGCCGCGCAGGCCGAGGACCAGACTGGTTGCGCGGTGAAGCGGTAGTTGACGAGCAGGTGCAGGTCGAGGCCATCGGCGGCGGGCAGGACGGCGGCCGCCTGCCGCGAGATGGAGGAGACCAGCCGGGTGCTGTCCGGCGTGCGCGAGGTCCGCTCTCGATCACGACGGCCCGCGCTGCGGGTCGACGCCCTCGGGTCCCGGTACCACGAAGGCCACCGGGAACTCGCCGAGCACCTCGTGCGGCCTGCCGACCACCACCGCGTCGGTCACACCGGGACAGTGGAGCAGGGCTTGTTCGACCTCCGCGGGGTGGATGTTCTCGCCACCGCGGATGATCAGTTCACTGACCCGGCCGGTGAGGACGAGATGATCGTGCCCGAGCGGCGGCCGAGGTCCCCGGTGCGGTACCAGCCGTCCTTCAGCGCGGCGTCCGTCGCCTCGGGCCGGCCGTGGTATCCGGCCATGAGGCTCGGCCCGCGCACCCAGATCTCACCCTCGTCGCCGTCCGCGACATCGTTGCCGGAGCCCGGGTCGACGACCCGCACCTCCATGCCCGGGACCGGCGGACCGCAGGAACCGTCGATCCTCGGACCCTCGGGCCGGTTCACCGCGATCATGCCGCAGGTCTCGGTGCTGCCGTACGCGTCGAGCAGGGGCGCTCCCAGCGCCTCCTCCACGGCCAGGCGAAGAGCCGGAGTGCTCGGCGCGCCCGCCACGACACAGATCCGCAGTCCGCCCGCCCCGGCCAACGGTGGCGCCGGGGGGGCGCCGGCCGACGCCAGCAGCCGGTGGCAGGTCGCGGGCACCCCCGCGAGGACCGTGTAGGGGCCGCCGAGGGCCGGGTATGGTTCGCGCGGTTCCCCCAACAGGCCGCCGGGCGGGAGGAGTTCGCCGGTGATCCGGGCGCTCGCGCCGACGGCGGTGACGCCCAGGACCGCGAGGGAGGGACCGAAGCTGTGGAACAGCGGCAGCGGCCAGAGGCCGGTCGTCCGGGGAGAGGCCGAAGAGGGGGGCGTAGCAGGCCGCCACCGACCACAGGGCGGCGCGCTGGGTGGACAACACACCCTTGGGGCGGTGGGTGGTTCCGGAGGTGTAGAGCATCCAGGCCGGCTCGTCGAGCCCGAGGTCGTCCCGGGGCGGTTCGCCGGGCTAGGCCGACTCGACCGCACTCCGCAGGAGGGCCGTGCCGGCGGGGGCGTCCACGGGGACCGGGTCCGTCTCGGTGAGCAGGACGCGGGGGAGGCCGGGCCGGGAACCGAGGGAGCGCAGCCGGGCGAGGTGCGCGGGATCGGTGACGACGAGCGAGGCGCCGCTGTCCTGGAGGAAGTGGGCGAGCTCGACGTCGGAGGACCGCGGATTGAGAGGCACCCCGATCGCCGCCGCCCTGACGACGGCGAGGAGGCTCTCCGCCATCTCCACGCGGTTGCCCAGGCAGATCGCGACCCGGTCACCGCGGCGCAGGCCGGTCCGGGCGACATACGCGGCCAGCCTGCCGGTGCGCCGCTCCAGCTCGGCGTAGCTGACGGCGCGTAAGTCGTCGGCGAACACCACGCGTTCCGGGGCTCGCGCGGCGTGTGCCTTCAGCGCTTCCGGCAGTGGCCGGATCAGCTCGTCATGACTCATGGTTCCCGCCCCTGGTTCCCTCTCCGCCCGTCCCCTTCAGCGCAGTTGTCCGAGCCTACGGGGGTGGCGACCACGTGATCGACATTGCGGCGATCGGCGTTTCGGCCGCTGTCGGGGCGGTGGTGCGGGCCCGCACCACCGCCCCCGCGGTACGCGGTACAGGGCCGGTCGCGGAACCGGCACCCCGGTTCAGGGCAGGCAGCCCACGTGGGCGAGGGCCTGCTTGAGGAGGACGCCCTGCCCGCCCGGCATCTCGTTCTGGACCAAGGGGTCCGCGGCTTCCTGAGGGCTGAACCAGACCAGGTCGAGGGCGTCCTGGCGGGGGCGGCAGTCGCCGGTCACCGGCACGATGTAGGCGAGGGCCACCGCGTGCTGGCGGGGATCGTGGAACGGGGTGATCCCCTGAGTCGGGAAGTACTCGGCGACGGTGAAGGGCTGGAGGGAGGCCGGGACCCGGGGCAGGGCCACCGGGCCGAGGTCCTTCTCCAGGTGGCGGAGCAGGGCGTCACGGACCCGCTCGTGGTGCAGCACCCGGCCCGAGACGAGGGTGCGGCTGACCGTCCCGTCCGGCCCGATGCGCAGCAGCAGCCCGATGCTGGTGACTTCGCCGCTGTCGTCGACTCGTACGGGCACGGCCTCGACGTACAGGATCGGCATCTGGGCGCGTGCCTGTTCGAGATCGTCGGGACTCAGCCAACCCGGCGTGGTTTCGGTCATGTCAGACATTGAATGATCGTACTTACAACGCGTCCTTGTTTTCGCGTATGGCGCTCCAGGTCACACATGACCCGCACCGGCCGTGCTCTCGCTGTTCGACGCGGGTTCGACGAGATCGTTCGGGTGGCGGTCACGTGCGGGTGAGGTCACTTGTGGACGCGGTCGACGAGGATGTCGATCACGAGCGGGGTGCGCGGACCGAAGCCGAGCAGGACCCCGTCCTCCAGGTCGACCACACGGCGGTCCAGGCCGGCCGGGGTCTCGCGGATGCCGGGGACGTCGAGTAGACCGTCGACGCCGCCGACCGACTCCAGGCCCTTGGTCATCATCAGGATCACATCAGGCTGGGCCCTGACGAGGGCCTCGCTGGTGATGGGGGTGAACGGCTTGTCGAGGCCGGAGTCGGTGCCCGCGTCCACCGCGCCCGCGGCCTCGATGAGCGAGTCCGCGCCGGAGCCCCTCCCCCCGATCAGGTAGACGGCCGCGCTGCCGCGCATGTAGAGGAAGGCGACCTTGGGCCGGCTGCCCTCGGGCACGCCCGCGCGGGCCTCGGCGAGGTCCTCGCTGATACGCCGGTTCAGGGCCTTGCCGGCCGCCGGGACGCCGAGTGCCTCGGCGGTCCGGGTCGTGCGGGTGGCGACGTCGGCCAGTTCCGTCGCCGGGTCCAGGACGACCACGGGGACGCCCGCGTCACGGATCTGGTCGATGGCCTCCGCGGGGCCGGTGTCGGTGTCGGCGAGCACCACGGTGGGCTTCAGCGAGAGCACGCTCTCCGCGCTCACGTCGTGGGCCTTGGTGACCAGGGGAAGCTTCCTGGCCTCCTTGAACGTGGCGGTGATGTCACGTCCGACGACACGGTCGCCGAGACCGAGGGTGAACACGATCTCCGCCACACCGCCGTTGAGGGGAAGGATGCGCGAGGCGTCCTCGACGGTGACCTTCCGGCCGTCGGAGGAGTCGACGGTCACCGGCAGCTCCGGCGTGGGCGCCTTGCCGTCGAGCGGCACGACGGAGTTCGTGGCGAGCTGCTTCGTGGCCGCCGCGGCGCGCGCGCTCGCGTCGGCCGGCGCCGCCGTGGTCCCGCTGTCGCCCCCGGTCGCGTCGCCGCCGCCCGCGCACCCGGAGACCGCCATCGCCACGGCGATGGCGAGAACAGCAACCCCTTTGGGGAACAAGGGCAGTTGGGCTCTTCCGTGAGTGCGCATCAGTCAGCCGTTCCCTCTCGCGGTGCGAACACATCGACGGATACCTTAGGTTAGCCTTACCTCAGTTGCCTATGGTGAGGGGGCTGGCACACATGTGTGGAAGAGGCGTACGGGCTCTGCGCGCCGGACCGGCGACGCTCGCCCTCGCTGGCGCCCTGGTGCTCTCGGCTGCGCCCGGCGCGGCGGCCGCCGCCGGCTCGGCGACCGGCCCCGAGGGGCAGGAACTGACCGTCTCGAAGGCGTCCGGTCTCGCCGAGGCGGGCGAGACGGTGACAGTGACCGGGGCGGGCTACAACACCGAGAAGGGCGTCTACGTGGCGTTCTGCGTCGACAACGGCGCGGGGAAGACACCCACGCCCTGTGTCGGCGGCGTCGACATGTCGGGGGAGTCGGGCGCCTCGGTGTGGGTCTCCTCCAACCCTCCCTCGTACGGGGAGGGGCTGGCCACGCCCTACGAGGGGAGCGGGCACAACGGCTCCTTCTCGGTGCGGATCAAGGTGCGCGCCAAGGACGCCAACACCGACTGCACCAGGTCCGGCGTGACCTGCGCCGTGATCACCCGCAACGACCACACCCGGGGCGGCGACCAGAGCCAGACCGTCCGGATCCCGGTGACCTTCGGCGCCGGCGGCGGCACGGGTGAGCCGTCGGCGAACGCGACCGCGGGCACCGGCACGACCTCGGCCGACGGCACCGGAACCGGCACAAGCGCCTCGGACGGCCCGCTCGCCGGCACCGGCAGCGGGGCCGCCCTGCCCGTCGGGCTGGCCGCGGCGGGCCTCGTGACCGCCGGCGGCCTGACCTGGCTGTGGGCGCGCCGACGGCGCGGTGGAGCGACGGCGAACTGAACCCATGCCGGCGAAGTGAACCGGACAAGCGTCATGAACCCGCGTGCCGTGAACCGGTGCGTCATGGACCAGGGGACGAGATGAACAGAAGAGTGGGCGCCGCCGTCCTGGCCGGAGGGGTGCTGATGGCCCTCCTCTGCCAGTCGCCGGCGGCAGCCGAAGAAGGTGTCCAGGCTCCGCGCGAGGTGTCGGGAGGGTACGCGAGCTGGGCGGTCGCCGAGGGTGTCTCGGCGACCGCCGGGAAACCCGCCGTCTCAGGTGCGGGAGGCCGGAGTTGGCTGCCCGTGACCGGCGGCACCGCCGACCCGGCGTCCGGCGGCGCGACCGTGGACCTGGCGGGTGGGCTGGAGCTCTCCGTGAAACGGAGGACGTCCAGCACCCTGACCCTGGACGCCCTGCGGCTGCGCCTGGACGACGGGGCGGGAACACTCCGCGCACGCACGGAACTCGCGGGACGTACTGGCCAACTCGTCCTTGCCGACGTGCGGTTGGGAGAGGCATCACCGGTCGTACGCGGCGCCGGGGCCACCTGGACCGGTCTGCGCGTCGCGCTGACGGCCGAGGGCGCCGAACTGTTCTCCTCCTGGACCGGGGCGCCGTACGAGGAAGGCGGCGAACTCGCCCCGCTCGACGTCACCGTGGGCCTGCCGAGCGGCAAAGGGGAGCCGGCCCCGGCGCCACCGAGCGATCCCGTGCCGGAGCCGGAGCCGGAGCCGGAGCCGGAGCCGGTGCCGGAGCCGGTGCCGGAGTCCGAGCCGAAACCGGACCCCGAGTCACGGCAGCGCGCCGAACCGGCGCCCCTCTCGGCGGCCGTGGCTCACCCGGCGGTCGAGCCGGGCGGCGAACAGCTGGTCACGGGCGCCGGATTCGAACCCGGAGAGGTGGTGCTCGTCGCGATCGACGACGACACCCGTTACGACGTGGTGGCGGACGACTCGGGGCGCGTGTCCCAGGAGTTCCCGGTGTACTCCACGGCGGCCGAGGGTGCCCACGCGGTGGAGCTGCGCACCGTGTCGGGTGGCGGTGCCGCCACGGCGGAGTATGCCGTCCGGCATCCCTAGGTGCGCCAATTTCCGTCACAGGAAGGCGAGTTGGTGACTCGCCTCGCTGTTGACAACCTCACGGACTTCATACTTAGGTTTGCCTTACCTAAGTTTGCGCTCCGCATCGAGAAGGGTGCCCCTCCGACCATGAGACCTCTGCCGCCCGCCCGTACCGCCGCCCGCGCGGGCCTCGCCCTCGCGGCCTCCGCCGCGCTCACGCTGGGCCTGGCCACCTCGGCCTCCGCCGCCACCTCGACCCGCACGGTCACCGACGGGGGCACCACCTACAACCTGTCGCTGACCTCGCCCGGCACGGCCGCCGCGGCGGGCCAGGTCATCACGGTCACGGGCTCCGGCTACAACACCGGTCAGGGCGTCTACGTGGGCCTGTGCGTGGTCGACGGGGCGCAGGGCGCGGCCAAGCCCACCCCCTGCCTCGGCGGTCAGGACGAGTCCGGCTCGACCGGCGCCTCGCACTGGGTCAACAACACCTTCGGCGGCATGTTCGCCAACAGCTCGAAGTTCGGTACGGGCGGCACGTTCAGCGTGCGGATCTACGTGAAGGCCACCCTCGAGGACGGCAGCGTCTGCGGCGAGGACGTCACCTGTGCCGTCGTCACGCGCGCCGACCACTTCGACACAGGCGACCGCAAGTACGACGTCCACGTACCGATCGCCTTCCAGTAACCGCCTCTCAGGCCGGGCCCCGCGTCACCGGGGCCCGGCCCTCGACGTCTCCCCGGGTGCCGGGCGCGCCCGGCAAGTGAGGACCATTCCATGGCAGTTGACACGTCGGCCCCGTCCCGGCCGGGTCGTGCCACCAGCACGCGCACCAGGCGCGGACGCCCGGCCGCGCTCCTCGGTGCCGCCGGGCTCGTGCTCGCCTCCGTCGCCGTGGGCTCCGCCGCGCAGGCCGCCGACACGCCGAGGACGGCGCTCGGCGAGGACGGGCAGAAACTCACGGTGTCCGCGTCCGCGAACCTGGACCCCGACGGCGAGACGCTCCGCGTCACCGGCGAGGGCTACGACCCGGCCAAGGGCATCTACGTCGCCCTCTGCAAGGACAACGGCGACAACCGCATCCCCACCCCCTGCCTCGGCGGCGCCGACCAGACCGGCAGCGGCAGCGCCTCGAAGTGGATCGTCCCCCAGGGCGACCCCAACGAGGGCGAGCTCGCCCTCCCCTTCGGCGACGGCGGTACCTTCGACGTGGAGATCGACGTCGAGGCCAGGGACGGCGGCCTCGACTGCGCGCAGGTCACCTGCTCGGTCGTCACCCGTGTCGACCACCGCGCCGCCGGCGACCGCTCCCAGGACGTCCGCATCCCCGTCACCTTCGAGGGCCAGGACCCCGGCGGCGGGAACGACGGCGGCGACGGCGTCGACGTCCCGGCGGGCACCGTCAGCTACGTCAAGGGGGCCGAGTTCACGTCGGCCGGCAAGCCGCTGGACGTCCTGGTGCACCCCGAGTCGGGGAAGCTCTACGTCGGCGCCGACAACATCGCCGACACCGCGGACGTCAACGAGCAGGGCCTGTACGTCCTCGACGCCGGCGATGGCGCGGTCCGCAGCCACATCTCCCAGGCCCCCGGGGCGGGCGGCACACTCGGCGCCCGCAGGGTCCCGCAGGTCATCGCCCCGCTTCCCGGTGACGGAGTGGTCTTCCACTACCCGCTGCGCGGCATCGGCACCGCCAAGGACGGCGACACGGTGGCGAAGGGGATCTGGCTCGCCGCGCCGGGGGCGGTCACCGCGGCGGGGCCGGGCACCGACTCCTCCACCGTGCTGGTGCAACAGGGCGCGGCCCTCTCCGAGATCGAGACCGCCACCGGTACGGTCGAGCGCGCCCTGACCCTCGACGGCGGCACCCGGCTCGGCGTGGACACGGCCCGCGAGGCGGCCTGGACCGGCTTCCCGGGCGGGCGGCTGAGCCGTGTCGACACCGGCACGTTCACGGTGACCGCCTCGGCCGGGCTCCCGGCCGGAAGCCTCTGGTTCATCGCCCCCGACCCCGCCACCGGCAACGTCTGGGTGGGCAGCGAGAACTCCGTCCTCGTCTACGACAAGGACGCGAAGCTGGTGAAGACCCTCGACGGCGAGGACCGGGCGGCCGACGTCGCCTTCGACACCATCACCGGCCGCGCCTTCGTGGTGTGGCAGGACAGCGGTGACACGAGCACCGGCGGCGACAACAACGGCTCCCTCGCGGTGTACGACACGAAGACCTACGAGCGGGCCGCCGAGCCGGCCCGACTGCCCGGCAACCACGGCCAGACCGGCCAGGCCGCCGTCGCCGTCACCCCGGGCGGGACCGCCGTCCACGTCACCAGCCCGGCCGAGGGCAAGGTCACCAGGCTCGACCGCCGCATGTCCCCGAAGGTCACCCAGGCCCCGACGGACCGGACCGTCGCCCCCGGTGCCGAGGTCACCTTCGTCGCCGCCGCCGAGGGCGCACCGGAGCCCACGGTGAGCTGGCAGGTCAGCGGCGACGGCGGCCAGACCTGGTCCGCGGTCGAGGGGGCGACGAAGAACGCCTACTCCTTCACGGCGAAGGTGGCGCACGACGGCTACGAGTACCGTGCCGTGTTCACCAACACCGCCGGAACCACCCGCACCCCACCGGTCACCCTGACGGTCACGGGGTCCGGCGACGGCGATGGCGGCGGCGGGGGCGACGGAGACGGCGACGAGGAGGCCGCCCCCTCCGGTACGAAGACCGTCACCGGCCCCGAGGGCCAGAAACTCACCGTCACCCCGGTCAACAACCTCGCCACCGAGGACCAGACCCTCAGGATCACCGGCTCCGGCTACGACGAGGACAAGGGCGTCTACGTCGCCCTGTGCGTCGACAACGGCGGCGGAGAACTGCCCACGCCGTGCGTCGGCGGCGTCGACATGACCGGCACCTCGCACTCCTCCGCGTGGATCTCCTCCCACCCGCCCGACTACGGCGAGGAACTGGCGATCCCCTACGGCGACGGCGGCACCTTCGAGGTCGAGCTCACCGTGGACGCGAAGGACGAGTTCACCGACTGCTTCGAGGCGACCTGCGTCCTGGCGACCCGCGCCGACCACACCCTCTCCGGCGACCGCTCGCAGGACGTCAAGGTGCCCGTGAGCTTCGTCGGCCAGGACCCCGTGGACACCGACGAGGGGAGCGGCGGTACGGGCGGCGGGGACACCGCAGGCGCGAGCGGCGGGTCGGGCTCCACGTCCGGTCCGGGTTCCACCTCGGGCACGACCACCACCGGAGGCAGCCTCGCCACCACCGGCGTCACGGTCCTGACCCTGGCCTCCGTGGCCGCGCTGCTCACCGCGGCGGGCTGGTTCGCCTACCGGCGAGGGCGCGCGGGGACGGCAGGGAAGGCGTAGCCCGAAGAGGCTCCCCGCGGCCGGCGGGGAGCCTCTCGCTCGTCGGTGAGGTGATCGCTCCGTAGGTCGCGCGGCGCGCCGCCGCCGGTGCCCGCCGTCCTGTTCAATGGAGCTGTACAGCAGCCGTCTGCCGAGAGGAGTCACCGTGCCCCCTGCGGTCGTGCCGCCCGTCGGGGCGCGCATCCGGCAGGCGCGCGTGGAGCGCGGGATGAGCCTGCGGGCGCTGGCCCGTGAGATCGGGGTGTCCGCGAGCCTCGTCTCCCAGATCGAGACCGGCAAGAGCCAGCCGTCGGTCAGCACCCTGTACGCGATCACCACCGCGCTCTCGATCTCCGTGGAGGCGCTCTTCGACGCGCGGGAGACCGTCCCCACGGCTCCCGTGGCCCCCGCCTCCGCCGCGCCCCCGGCCGTGCTCCACGCCCTGGCCGCCTTCGCCGCGGACCCCGGCCGCCGCATCGGGCCGCTGGTCGGGGCGGGAGAGCGCGAGACGCTGGAGCTGGACTCGGGGGTCGTATGGGAGCGACTCGGTCATGTCCCGGGCACGGACGTGGACTTCCTGCTCGTGACCTACCGCCCCGGCGGCTCCTCGTCCGGCTCCGGCGGGCTGATGCGGCACGCGGGCACCGAGTACGGCTACCTGACCTCCGGCGAGCTGGTCCTCACCCTCGGATTCGAGGACTACACCGTCCGCCCCGGCGACGCGGTGTGCTTCGAGTCGACGACCCCGCACCGCTACCGCAACGACGGCGACGTACCCGCCGTCGGCGTCTGGTTCGTGTTCAGTACCACTTGACACTGCCTCCATGTGGTCGTTGACTCCGGAGTGGGGGTGGTCGCCATGGCGATCCGCACGTTCGGACCCAACGCCGTCGACTGGGAAGAGCGCATCGACCTGGACCGGCTGCGCAAGGAGCGCCTGTCCCGGCTGCACGGCGCACTGAACGACTCCTCCCTCGGAGCCGTGCTCAGCTTCGACTTCGCCAACATCCGCTACATGTCCGCGACCCACATCGGCACCTGGGCCATGGACAAGCTCATCCGCTTCGCGCTCCTCGTGCGCGGCGGCGAACCGATCGTCTGGGACTTCGGCTCCGCCGCACGCCACCACCAGCTCTACAACCCGTGGCTGGACTACAGCGACGGCAAGGAAGGCCCGCCGACCGGCGCCCGTGCGGGCATCTCCACCCTCCGGGGCGCCTTCCACCCGGACGCCGGGATCGCCGGGGACGTCGCCGCCAAGATCGCCACCGTGCTGCGCGAACACGGCCTCGCGAACGAGCCGCTCGGCGTAGACCTCGTCGAGATGCCGGTCCTCATGGCCCTGCGCGCCCAGGGCATCGACGTCGTCGACGGCCAGCAGGTCTTCCTCGCCGCCCGCCGCACCAAGACCCGCGACGAGATCTCCCTGCTCACCCAGGCCTGCGCGATGGTCGACGCCGCCTACGAGGAGCTGTACGGCTTCCTGCGGCCCGGCGTCCGCGAGAACGAGTGCGTCGGGCTCGTCAGCAAGGTCCTCTACGACCTCGGCAGCGAGTACGTCGAAGGGGTCAACGCGATCTCCGGCGAGCGTTGCTCGCCGCACCCCCACGTCTACAGCGACCGCCTGATCCGCCCCGGCGACCCCGCCTTCTTCGACATCCTGCACAGCCACCTCGGCTACCGCACCTGCTACTACCGCACGTTCGCCGTCGGCAGTGCCTCCACCGCACAGCGCGACGCCTACGTCCGCTGCCGCGCGTACATGGACGAGGCCATCGCCCTGGTGCGCCCGGGCGCCACCACCGCCGACATCGTCCAGGTGTGGCCGCGCGCCGAGGAGTTCGGCTTCCCCGACGAGACGGCCGCCTTCGCGCTCCAGTACGGCCACGGGGTCGGCCTGTCGATCTGGGAGAAGCCCATCTTCAGCCGCCTCGTCTCCCTCGACCACCCCGAAGTCCTCGAAGAGGGCATGGTGTTCGCGCTGGAGACGTACTGGCCGGCCGCCGACGGCTGGTCGGCCGCGCGCATCGAGGAGGAAGTCGTCGTCACCGCCGACGGCTGCGAGGTCATCACCAAGTTCCCCGCCGAGGAACTCCTCGTCGCGGGCCGCAAGTACTGGACGGTCGGCGGCGAGCTCAACACCCGCCGCGAGGCCCAGTCCCACCTCAACACCCGCAGGAACGGGAGCGCCTGATGACTACTCAGGTGAGGGACCAGGTGCAGGAGCTGCTCACCCTGTACGAGCGCATGGTCCTCGTGCGCCGTACGGAGAAGGCCGCCCACGACCTGTTCCTGTCCGGACTCGTCAAGGGCACCACCCACCTGGCCGCCGGACAGGAGGCGATCGCCGTCGGGGCGAGCGCCGCCCTGCGCGCCGACGACTACGTGTTCGCCACCTACCGTGGCCACCACCACGCCCTCGCCCGCGGCGCGACGCCCGAGGAGTGCCTCGCCGAGCTCATGAGCAGGGCCACCGGGCTGTGCCGGGCCAAGGGCGGCTCCATGCACCTCACCAAGGCCTCCACCGGCATGCTCGGCTCGTACGCCATCGTCGGCGCCCACCTGCCGATGGCGGTCGGAGCCGCCTGGTCGGCACGGCTGCGGGGAACCGGCCAGGTCGCGGTGGCCTTCTTCGGGGACGGCGCCACGAACATCGGAGCCTTCCACGAGGCCCTCAACCTGGCGGCGGTGTGGCAATTGCCCGTTTTGTTCGTCTGTGAAAACAATCTGTACATGGAGTACACGCCCATCGCCGACGTCACCGCGGTCGCGCGGCCGGCGGCCGACCGGGCGTGCGCCTACGGCATCCCCGGCGAGGTCGTCGACGGCAACGACGTCGTGCTCGTCCGGGACGCGGTGTTCCGGCTGGCGGAGCGGGCCCGGGCTGGAGACGGGCCCGCCCTGCTGGAGGCCGGGACCTACCGCCACTTCGGGCACAGCCGGGCCGACCCGGCGACCTACCGGCCGGCCGAGGAGGTCGAGCGGTGGCTGAAGCACGACCCCCTGGACCTCGCGCGCGGGCGCCTCACCGAGCTGGGGGTGCCGCGGCAGACCCTCGCCGACGCGGACGAGCGCGCACGTGACGTCGTACAGCGGGCCGTGGACGCCGCGAAGGCCGCGCCAGGACCCGATCCGCGCGAGGCGCTGACCGACGTGTGGGCGGACGGAGGTGCGGCATGGCGGACGTGATCGACGGCGGGCCGGCCACCGAGCGGCGGATCACCTACCGGGAGGCGGTCGCCGAGGGCATCGCGCGTGAGATGCGGCGCGACCCGGCGGTGGTGTGCCTCGGCGAGGACATCGGCGCCGCGGGCGGGGTGTTCAAGACGACGGTCGGGCTGCGGGAGGAGTTCGGGCCCGAGCGGGTGTGGGACACGCCCATCTCCGAACAGGCCATCGTGGGCGCCGCGATGGGTGCCGCGATGACCGGGATGCGGCCCGTCGCCGAGATCATGTTCTCCGACTTCCTGGCCTGTTGCTGGGACTACCTCGCCAACGAGATCCCGAAGGTCCGCTATATGACGGGCGGTCAGGTCACGGTGCCGCTCGTGGTGCGCACCGCGAACGGCGGCGGCCTCGGGTTCGGTGCCCAGCACTCGCAGGCCACGGAGAACTGGGCGTTCACGATCCCCGGCCTGAAGATCGCCGCACCGGCCACGCCAGCCGACGTGATCGGCATGATGGCGGCCGCCATCCGCAGCGACGACCCGGTGGTCTTCTTCGAGCACAAGGGACTCCTGGCGTCCAAGGGCGCGCCCCCGCCACCGGACCACTTCGTCGAACTGGGTCGCGCCGCCGTGGTCCGCGAAGGCGGTGACGTCACGCTCGTCGCCCTCGCCTCGATGGTGCCGGTGGCTCTGGAAGCCGCAGGGCGACTGGCGGAGTACGGCATCGAGGCCGAGGTCGTCGACCTGCGCTGCCTGGTCCCCCTGGACATGAGCACCGTCCTCGCCTCACTCGCCCGGACCTCGCGCCTCGTCACCGTCGAGGAGAACCCGTACCAGGGCGGCTGGGGCGGCACACTCGTCTCCATCGTGGCCGACGAGGGGTTCGGCCTGCTGGACGCGCCGGTCAGACGGGTCGCGGGGGAGTGCGTCCCGCTGCCGTTCGCGGACGCGCTGGAGGAGCAGGTGATACCCACCGTCGACAAGGTCGTGGTCACCGTGCGCGCTCTCGCCGCGTACTGAGCCCGGCCCCTGTCCCGAGCCGTACCCCCCCACCCCACCCGTACCGAAGACACCCTGGGAGGAAAGGCGATGACCCACCGGATGCTCCTGCGCTCGGGCCACGTCCTGACGATGGACCCGGCCATCGGGGACCTGCCCCAGGGCGACGTCCTCATCGAGGACGGAAAGATCACGGCCGTCGAGCGCGCGATCGACGCCGACGTGGACGCCGAAGTCCTCGACATGACCGGGAAGATCGTGATCCCCGGCTTCGTCGACACCCACCGCCACACCTGGGAGGCGCCCATCCGCGGCTGCGCCCCCGACGCGACCCTGGACGACTACTTCGTGGACGTCCTCGACACGTTCGCGCCCGTCTACACCCCCGAGGACGTGTACGCGGGCAACCTCGCGGGCACCCTGGAATGCCTCAACGCGGGCATCACCACGCTCGTCGACTGGTCCCACATCAACAACACCCCCGAGCACCCCGACGCCGCGATCCAGGCCCTCACCGAGACCGGCATCCGCGCCCAGTACGCCTACGGCAGCGCCAACACCTCGCTCTCCGACTACTGGTTCGACAGCAAGATCGCCATCCCGGGCGACGACGTACGCCGCATCCGCACCACGTACTTCGCCTCCGACAGCGGCCTGCTGACCATGGCCCTGGCCACCCGCGGACCCGGCTTCTGCACCAACGAGGTCGTCACCTCCGAGTGGGGCCTCGCGCGCGAACTCGGCATCCCCATCACCGTGCACGTCGCGATGGGCCGGCTGGCCGGCCGATTCGGCATGGTCAGACAGCTCCACGACCTCGGCCTGCTCGGCCCCGACACCACCTACGTCCACTGTTGCCACCTCCACGAGGACGAGTGGGGGATGGTCGCCGACAGCGGCGGCACCGTCTCCATCGCCGCCCAGGTCGAGACCCAGATGGGGCACGGCTGGCCCCCCGTGATGCAGGCGATCGAACACGGGCTGCGGCCGTCCCTGAGCATCGACGTCGTCACCACCGTGCCCGGCGACATGTTCACCCAGATCCGCGCCGCCTTCGGCGCCGAACGGGCCCGGGTCAACGCCGACTGCTGGCACGCGAACCTGCCCGTGCCCAGCACCATGCTGACGGCACGTCAGATGCTGGAGATCGCCACGCTCAACGGCGCCCACGTGGCCGGCCTGGAGGACCGCACCGGCTCGCTCACCCCCGGCAAACGCGCCGACGTGGTCGCCCTGGACGCCACCGCGCTCAACATGGTGCCGGTGCACGACGCCGTGGCCGCGGTCACCCTCTGCGCCGACGTGTCCAACGTGGACACGGTCATCGTCGACGGCGTGGTCCACAAACGCGACGGCCGGCTCCTCGCCGACGTCGCCCGCGCCCGCCACCTGGTGGAGGAGTCCCGCGACCGGCTGGTGGCCGCCACGGAGGCGAGGAAGCAGCAGGCATGACCAACCATGTGGTGCGGCGCGCCGCCGAAGCACCCCGACTGCCGCACGACAGCGGTGGCTTCCGGCGGTGGGCCGTCATCGGCGAGGAGGACGGCAGCGTCCACACCGGTTTCGGACTGTGCGAGCTGCGGCCCGACGGCCGGGTGGGCGCGCACGTCCACTCGTACGAGGAGAGCTTCCACATCCTGTCCGGGAGCGTGGTCCTCGACGTGCCCGACGGCTCGTACGTCCTCGAAGAGGGGGACTACGGGCTGCTCCCGACGGGCGTGCCGCACGCCTGGCGCGGCGCCGGGGACACCGCCGCCCGCTGGGCCGACATGCTGGCGCCGGTGCCACGCGCCCGCTACGGGTACGACACCCAGGCCGTGCCCGCGCTGGCGGAGCACGAGCCGGCGCGCATCGACGTCCGCGACCCCCGCACGCGCTCGTTCGGCCACTTCGAGGCCGCGCAGATGGACCCCGGGAAACAGTCCCAGGACCTCCTCGCCGTGTCGGCGAGCATGCGCACCGCGCTGCTCGTCTACAGCGGGATCACGGTGAAGATGATGGTGGACAGCGACCTCGGCGCGGTGGCCTCGACCATGTTCATGGTCCAGTACGCCCCCGACGGCGTCGCGGGCGCACACGACCACCCCTTCGAGGAGACGTATCTGATCCTGGAAGGCGCCGTGAACGCCACCTTCGACGGCGAGACGTACCTGCTCGGGCCCGGCGACACGGCCTGGGCGGGCGCCGGTTGCGTACACGGCTTCTCCAACGCTGGTGACACGCCGGTGCGCTGGCTGGAGACACAGGCCCCGCAGCCGCCGTCACGGCACTCGTACCGGTTCACCAGGGACTGGGAGTACCTGCGTGAGGCGCTGGGCAAGTCACGGGCGCCGCAAGGGTCACAGGAGCCGCAGGGCATGACGGAGGGGACACCGTGAGCAGCGTCGTCGTCATCGGCGGTACGTCCGGGATCGGCCGGGAGTTCGCCCGCCGCCGTGCCGAGCGCGGTGACCAGGTCGTCCTCACCGGGCGCGACGCGGACCGGGCCGCCACCGTCGCCAAGGAGGTCGGCGCGGCCCGCGGCCTCGGCCTCGACCTGTCCAGGCCGCACGACACGGCGGGTGCGCTCGCGGAGGTGGGCCGCGTCGACCACCTGGTCATCGCCGGCGTCTCCCGCGACGACAACCGTGTCACCGCGTACGACATCGACGCGGCCATCCACCTCGTCACCCTCAAACTCGTCGGCTACACGGAGGTCGTGCACGCCCTCCGGTCGCGGCTGCACGACGACAGCGCCATCGTGCTGTTCGGCGGCCAGGCGAAGGAGCGGCCCTATCCGGGCGCCACCACCGTGGCCACGGTCAACGCGGGCGTGACCGGCCTGGTGAACACCCTCGCCACCGAACTCGCCCCCATCCGCGTCAACGCCGTCCACCCGGGCGTCGTCGGAGACAGCCCGTACTGGTCGGACAAGCCCCACGACGCCCTGATCGCCAGGACGCCCACGGGCCGGCTGGCCACCATGGCGGACGTGGTCGACGCGGTGGACTTCCTGCTCGGCAACCGCTCGGTCAACGCGGTGAACCTCAACGTCGACGGGGGCTGGCTGCTGCGGTGACGCAGCGCTCACGCCCCCGCCGGACCGTGCCCGGCGGGGGCGTGAGCGGAGTGCCGTCCGTACCGGGCCCGCGCGGCAGCCGTTCACGCGGCGCGGCGCAGACAGTCCTCGGCCAGCTTCCTGTCCAGCGCCACCCGCACCAACGCGGCCGCCAGGACGGCAGGTTCGGTGCCGCTGGCCTGCCGCACCAGCTTGCCGGGATCGTCGGGGAGGTGGAGCCGGCGGGCGCCCGACAGGGCCTTCTCGTCGAGGTACGGGGCCACCTCCGGCCAGACCCGCTGGACCTCCCGCAGGAAGATGGAGACGCCTGCCGGGCCCATGCCGGGCACCTCCCGCAACAGACGGCCCAGTTCGCCGACGTCCCCGCCGGCCTCCTCCCGCAGGCGCCGCAGGTCGCCTCCCCAGCGCTCCCTCACCAGCTCGGCGCCCTCACCGAGCTGGGTGGCCGTGCGCTCGTCGTACCGGCGGTAGCCGCCGCGGCCGAGCGCGTCGACCCGCTGCTGCCAGGTGGCGTCCGCCATGCGGCGGGGGTCGCGCATCCCGGCGTCGTACAGGGCCCGCGCGGCCTCGACGGCGACGGAGGCGCGGATCCGGGCGCTCAGCAGACAGGCCAGCACGAGCAGGCGGTACAGCGGCTGGGGAGTGTCCCTGAGCCGGATGCCGGCCTCCTCGGCGTATGTGCGTCCCTGAGTGGCGACGAGTTCCTCGACCACGCGGTCACTGCCCATGGTCCCGCTCCTCTCCGCACGGTCGCCGCTCCTACTGCGGCGGCTTGAGCGGGTCGTGGCCCAGGGTCATCAGCCGGTGGCGGCGGGCGGTGTCCTCGGCCTCCGGTTCGTTCTCCTCGTCCTGCTGCGCGGTGACCGTGTCCACCACCTTGTACATCACCCGGATGTCGTCGTCGGTGAGGTCCGTGCGCCGCTTCTGCAGGATCGCCAGGACGTGCTGGCCCGTGGGCGTGCCCGCCTGTTCGGGCAGCGGTTCGTCGGCCTCGCCGGCGTCGCGGACCCGCAGCCACGCCGCCAGTTCCTGGGAGGTCATGTTCACCACGCGGTGGAACTCGTCCCACAGCGCGTCGAGTTCGAGGGCGTCGGTCATGGGGTGCCCCTTTCGTGCTGCGCGCCGGGCGTCGGACTCAGCCCTCGCGCGGGAAGTCCTCGGCCTGGAACATCCAGCGCTGCTTCTCCAGTTCGGCGGTGAGCGAGATCAGCAGGTCCTGGGTGACCCGGTCGGTGTGCTCGGTCGTCTCGATCCGGGTGCGCAGCCGCCCGATCGCCTCCTCCAGCGCCGCGACGAGGAGATGCACGACCTCGTTGTCGCGCAGCCACCCGTCCTTCGGGCCCTGCAGGGCGAACCGCGTCGCGACGGTCTCCGGGCGGCCGTCGGGTGCGATGCCGAGTGCCGCCGCACGTTCGGCCACCGCGTCGGCGTACGAACGGGCCGTGTCCACCACCTCGTCGAGCTGGAGGTGGATCGAGCGGAACCTCGGGCCCACGATGTTCCAGTGGGCCTGCTTTCCGATGAGTGAGAGTCCCAGCAGATCCACGAGGGTGTCCTGCAGGGCCTCCCCGGTGGCCCGGAGGGCGGGCTCGGGGAGCGTACTCGTCACCGCTGTCATCGTGCGTTACTCCTCGTCATCTCGTGCCGGGCCGGGACGTGGGTCCCGGCGGTACGGAGCAGCGCGGCGCGTTCCTCCTCGCACAGGCCGCCCCACACGCCCGTCGTCTGTCCGCTGCTGAGCGCCCAGGACAGGCACTGGCTGATCACCGGACAGCGGGAACAGACGCGCTTGGCGGCGGCGATGTCCCTGACAGCCGGACCCGAGGTACCCACGGGGAAGAACAGATCGGGGTCCTCGCCCACGCAGGCCGCATTCCGCAACCACTCCATGCCGGCGCGGGTGCCCAGGACGGATGGGGGAAAACACGGCGTCCCCCGGGGGGAGCCCGCCACCGTTCCCGGTGTGCCAGGGCATACGCCGGCACGCGCGCTGTCACTTCACAGAACCCACACGCGGCTCCAGGAAAATCTTTAAGTCTCAAGCGTTACGCTCACCGGCAATCGAGTGGACGGCAGCGGCCCGTCCGCGGTGCCACTCGCACCCCCCACAGCACAGGAGAATCGGTGTGTATGACGGCGACGTAGTGGTGATCGGCGGCGGCTACGCGGGCGTCCGGCTCGCGAAACGGCTGGACGGAATGGCACGGGTCACGCTGGTGGACCGCAAGGAGGTCTTCTTCCACCGCATCGCCTCCCTGCGCGCGGGAGTGCACCGGCCCTGGACGGTGACCCCCTTCATTCCGTACGACCGGCTGCTCCGCAACGGCCGCGTGGCCGTGGGCAAGGCGGTCCGTGTCGACACCGCCGAGCGGCAGGTGGTGCTGGCCACGGGCGAGCGGCTCAGTTACGACGTGGTGGTGATCGCCACCGGCGCCGACTACCCCGAACCGGCCCGCTTCGCCGGCTCCACCACGGAGGAGGCGGCCAAGTCGTTCGCCGAACACCAGCGGAACATCGCGGGCGCCGAACACGTCCTCGTCGTCGGCGGCGGGCCCTCCGGCGTCGAGCTCAGCGCCGAGATACGCCTGGCCCGGCCGGACGCCCGGGTCACGCTCGCCCACTCAGGACCGGCGCTGCTCAACCGCACGGGCAGCGCACGGGCCGGCCGCAAGGCGCAGGCCTGGCTGGAGTCCCACGACGTGGAGGTACGGCTCGACTCCTTCATGTCCCCCGGAAACGACTTCGGCACCTACCGCGACGCGCGCGGCACCGTCATCGAGGCCGACCTCTCCTACTGGGCGACCGGCACCACGCCGAACACGCTCTGGCTGCGGCTGGGAGGGCACGGCGGCTGGCTGAACCCGGCCGGGCACGTGAAGGTCGACCGGACACTGCGGGTCGACGGGCATCTGGACGTGTTCGCGGTCGGCGACGTCAACGACGCCACCGAACTCAAGATCACCCCGGCCGCGCTCGCCCAGGCGGACCTCGCCGCCTGGAACATCCGCGCCCACCTCCGCAGTTCGGGCAAGCACCGCAAGGAGCCCCGCCTGTACCGGCCCATCCACCGCACCCCGCTCATCGTGCCGTTCGGCCCGGCGGACGGAGTGACCATGCTGCCCGTGCCGGGCGGCGAGACCGCGGTCCTCGGCAGCCGCACCGCCACCCTCGCCAAGTCGAAGACCCTCATGACCCCCTACATGAGGCGCCAGCTCGGCTACACCGCGGCCTGACGAAGGAGCCGACACGGGGAACATCCCGGTGAGGCGGCCGTGTTGAGAGGTGTGGTATGGAGACCGAGCCGATCACCCTGTCCACGCCGCGGCCCGTGCGGCGGCCGACACTCGTGCAGGGCTGGCACGAGCTCACCTTCCTGCACTGGCCGGTGCATCCCGACGCGGTGGCCGGGCTCCTGCCGCCCGGCACCCGCCCGGACACCCTCGACGGGGTCACCTACGTCGGCCTGGTCCCCTTCCTGATGCGCGGCGTCGGCCTGGGGCCGGGCCCCGGCCTGCCGTACCTCGGCACGTTCTGCGAGACGAACGTCCGGCTGTACTCGGTGGACGACCACGGCAGACGCGGCGTCGTGTTCCGCTCCCTGGACGCCGCCCGGCTCATCCCCGTGCTGGTGGGCCGGGTCGGCGTACGCCTGCCCTACACGTGGTCGAGGATGCGACTGCGCCGCGAGCGCGATGTGATCACCTACACCAGTCGCCGCCGGGGGCCCGCGGGCAGCCCGGGGCCGGCGAACCGCGCCGTGGTGAGGACCGGTGCCCCCATAGAGGAGCCCACACCGCTGGAACAGTTCCTCACCGCCCGCTGGGGCCTGCACGTCACCTGGCACGGCCGCACGGTCCACCTGCCCAACGAGCACGCGCCATGGCCGCTGCACCGGGCGGACCTGCTCGACCTGGACCAGGGCCTGCTCGTGGCCGCCGGCCTGCCGCCCATGACGGAGCCACCGGTCAGCGTGCTCTACTCGCCCGGCGTCACCGTCCGCTTCGGCACGCCCTCCGCGCTGTCCACCCTGTAGCGGCGGCGGGGCGAGGTTCAGCTCAGCAGGACCCGGTCCACGAACCCGGTCACGTCCGCCAGCACCTCGTCCTTGTTGGTCTCGTTGAACACCTCGTGCCGGGCGCCCGGATAGACACGCTCCACCCAGTCGGAGCCCCGCAGCTCCTCGATGCCCGTACGGCTGCCGGACAGCGGCACGATCCTGTCGTCGTCGCCGTGCACCCACAGCAGGGGCAGCCGGCCGACGTCCCCGTTCTTCGAGATCGTCTCCAGCGCGCGGACGATCGCCTCCAACGTCGGCCGCTTGAACGGGCCGTGCCACACCAGCGGATCAGCCGCGTACACCGCACCGACCTCCGGGTCGCGGGACAGCAGGCCCGTGTCGATCGGCACGTCCGGCAGCTCGTCGTACGCGAGGAGCGTGCGCGGCAGCTCCCAGGCGCCGAGCACCGGCCCGGACAGGACGAGCGCGGCGAGCCCGGTACCGTACCGCTGGGCGTACCGCGCCGCGATGAGCCCGCCCATGGAGTGCCCGATCAGCACGACGGGCACCCCGGGACACGCGGCCCGGGCCAGCTCCTCCACCGCGTGCACGTCGGTGACCACGTCCTCGAAGTCCTCGATGAGCACCCGGTCGCCCGCCGACCTGCCGTGCCCCATGTGGTCGGGCCCGAACACGGCGGCACCGTGGGCGGTGAGCACGCCGGCGACGTACTCGTACCGGCCCATGTGCTCGCCGTAGCCGTGGACCAGCAACGCCACGTAGCGCGGCCGTTCGCACGGCCACTCCCGTACGACGACGCTTCCCGCGGTCCCGGCGACGGTGTGCTCGCGTGAGTCGGCCATGTCTCCTCCAGCTGCGTCGGCGAAGGTACCCGGGCGATCTTCCCAGGGAGCCGGGCGGCGGTCCACGGTGCGTCGCCCGGGCGCGGGCAGGGGCCACCTGCCGAGACGGTCCTGTCGCGCCGAGATGGGTGGGCATAGCATCGGTTCCCGCATGAACACGATGACGCTCTGGCACATAACTCCCGCCGCATTCGCCGCGCTCGCCTTCGCGGCCCTGCTCGTCGGCTTCTCCAAGACAGCCGTGAGCGGAGCCAACACGGTCAGCCTCGCGATCTTCGCGGCCGTCCTGCCCGCCCGGGCGTCGACCGGCGTCCTGCTGCCGATCCTGATCGTCGGGGACGTCCTCGCGGTGCTGACCTACCGTCGGCACGCCCACTGGCCCACCCTCTGGCGGCTGTTCCCCGCCGTCGGCGCGGGCGTCGTCCTCGGCACGGTGTTCCTGCTGTGGGCGGACGACGGGATCGTACGGACCTCGATCGGGGCGATCCTGCTGCTGATGGCCGCGGTCACGGTCTGGCGCCGCCGCACCGCCGAGAAGGAGGAGGACCCCGACGAGGTGACCACACGGGCCGGCCGCGTCAGGGCCCGGTCGTACGGTGTCCTCGGCGGCTTCACCACGATGGTCGCGAACGCCGGCGGCCCCGTGATGTCGATGTACCTGCTCTCGGCCGGTTTCCGGAAACTCGGCTTCCTCGGCACGTCCGCCTTCTTCTTCCTCATCGTCAACGTGTCCAAGGTGCCCTTCAGCGCCGGCCTCGGCCTGATCGACGGCCCGTCGCTCCTCCTCGACGCGGCCCTCGCCGTGTTCGTGGTGCCGGGGGCTCTCCTCGGCAAGTGGGCGGTGAACCGCATCAACCAGCGCCTCTTCGAGCAACTCGTCATCGCGGCGACGGTGGTGGGCGCAGTGCAGCTGCTCGTCCACTGACGGGCCCGTACGCTCGACGTCATGCCCCCGCGCTCCCGTCACCCCCTCCGCCCGCCTTCCCGCAGGGGCCTGCACGTCCTCGTCCTGGGCGGTACCACCGAGGCGCGTGAGCTCGCGGCGTCGCTCGCGGCGCACCCCGGTGTGCGGGTGACCACGTCGCTCGCCGGGCGGGTGGCGCGTCCGCAGGCGCAGGCCGGGGACGTCCGCGTCGGGGGGTTCGGCGGAGCGGAGGGCCTGGCGGCCTGGCTGCGCGAGCACGAGGCCGACGCGGTCGTCGACGCCACGCACCCCTTCGCCACCGCCATCACCGCGAACGCGGCGCGCGCCGCCGCGGCCACCGGCGTTCCCGCAGTGGTCCTGCGCCGGCCCGGCTGGCGCCCCGGCCCCGGCGACCGCTGGCACCCGGCGGCCTCCCTCACCGAGGCCGCCGCGCTCCTCCCGTCCCTCGGCCACCGTGTCTTCCTCACCACCGGCCGTCTGGGCCTGGCGGCCTTCGCCGGCCTGACCGCGCTGCACTTCCTCGTACGGTCCGTGGAGGCCCCCGAGCCGCCGCTGCCACCCCACACGGACGTACTGCTGGCACGCGGCCCGTTCACGGCCGACGGCGAGCGGGCGCTGCTGCGCGAGCACCGCATCGACGTCCTCGTCACCAAGGACAGCGGGGGAGAGGCGACGGCGGCGAAGCTGGTGGCCGCCCGCGATCTCGGGTTGCCGGTCGTCGTCGTACGGCGGCCGCCGCTGCCGCCGGGAGTGTCCGCGGTACCGGACGTACCCGGGGCCCTGTCCCGGCTCGGCCTCCGCCCCGGCCCGCCGTGACGGTGGCCGCGCTCGGTCGGCCTGCGTGTGCGGGGCGTGCCTGTCCCGCCGGGGGGCGAAGTCCGGCCGCAGGCGGTGGCCGGAACGCCGGGGGCGCGGTGGATGCCCGGGCGCGCAGCGCGGCCGCGGCGGTGCTGGTCCCGCTGCCCGCGCGGCGTGCCTGCCTGCCCGCCCGCCGGGGTCCCGGCACCGCGCACCGCGGTGTCCGCCGGCCTCCTCCCGGTTTCCCTGGCTTCCCCGGCTTCCCCTCAGCGGCCCCGTTCTCCGGTACCGCCCTGTCCCCGCGGATGCCTGCGGAGCAGGTACGTGTCCATGATCCAGCCCTTGCGCTCACGGGCCTCGGCGCGGAGGCGCTCGATGCGGGGGGCCGTCTGCGCGAGCGGGCCCGAGGCGAGGATCTCGTCCGGGGTGCCTATGTAGGCCCCCCAGTAGATGTCGATGTCCTCGTCGCTGTCCGCGTACTGCCGGAAGGCCTGGTGGGCGTCCAGCATGACCACCACGTCGTCCACCCCCTCGGGAAACCCCTCGGCGAGGCGGCGGCCCGTGGTGATCTGGACGGGCCGGGCCACCCGGTTCAACCCCGTGCGGTGCCGGGCGACGAGGGCCGACACACTGCTGATGCCCGGCACGACGTCGTACTCGAACGCCACCGCGCCCCGGCCGAGGACCTCCTCCAGGATCCCGAGCGTGCTGTCGTACAGCGCGGGATCACCCCACACCAGGAACGCGCCGCTCTCGTCCTCGCCGAGCTCCTCGGCGATGAGCCGCTCGTAGATTCCGGCGCGGGCACTGCGCCAGTCACCGACGGCGGGGGAGTACGCGGAGCCCCCGGCACCGCGGTCCCGCTCCGGGTCACGTGCCTCGACCAGCCGGTACGTCCCCTCCGGTAGGTGCGCGTCGAGGATGTCACGGCGCAGTTGGACGAGGTCCGACTTCACCTCGCCCTTGTCCAGGATGAAGAACACGTCGGTGCTCCTCAGCGCCTTGACCGCCTGCAGGGTCAGCTGGTCGGGATCGCCCGCCCCGATGCCGATGACATGAATCTTTCGCACGCCCCGAGTCTGCCGCACCCCACTGACAGTCCGGCACCAGGCCCCCGGCCCACGACCGGGAGAACGCGCCTACTCCGGCCCACCACCACGCAAACGCGGCGCGCACGCCCCGGCGTCCACCACCGCCCCGTCACGCTCCACCACCCCGGCCAGCTCCCGCGCCCAGTCCCCGAGCCCCCGCACATCGATCCCGTACGGACGCGGCTCCCCGGTCACCGCCGCCCACTCCTCCACGGCCCCGGCGCCCCGCCGCAGCAGGCGCGCCCCGCCCGTCGCGTTCCCCCGGGCGGCGTGCGTGAGGCCCACCGCGAGCTGGGCCAGCCCGCGCCACAGGGCCCGTTCACGGCCGGGCCCCGACTTCCACGCGTCCTCGAAGACCTCGTGCGCGTGGAACGGCTTGCCCGCGTCGAGCAGCGCCTGCGCCTCGGCGACGGTGTCCTCGGGACCGCGTACGACGCCCTCCGGCTGCCGTTCCACCCCGTCCGCGCCGTACGGCAAGGGCCGCCCCAGCCCGTCCCGCGGCCGAGCGTTCCGCGCCCGCCCCTCCGTGTCCCGGTCACGCCCCCCGACGCCCCGGCCCTCCGGGCCCCTGGCCCGCTCCGTCCCGCTCGTACGTCGTGTCCCGCTCATGAGTCGATTGTCCCGCGCCCACGCCCCCGTCGAGACGGCCCCCCACGTGCGGTAAAGTTCTCAGCGCGTGCTCACGCGGGACACCCGCGGTGGTGCATCGGGACGTGGCGCAGCTTGGTAGCGCACTTGACTGGGGGTCAAGGGGTCGCAGGTTCAAATCCTGTCGTCCCGACTGGAGTCCGCTCCGTCGTCGCAGATCAGGGCCTTGGATCACCGTGGGTGAGACCGGGGCCCCTGATCGTTTCTAAGGTCGTTCGGTGGGAACCCTCGACGGGACCGTCGGGAGTACCGTCCGCGTGGGAACTTCGGTGAGACTACGACCGGACCTGGCGATCTCCAGCAGGTCTGGCAGCTCGTACGGTTCCGCGGCGTCCAGATCCACCACGTAACCAAGATCTGCCAAGCTCGCCACAGTCAACCGACTGAGTGGATTGTTCTGCCCGCCGATGTTCGGCGACATCAACTCGTTGTCGAAGACCGTCTCACGCCAGTGACCACCGGCACTGCCCGCACCACCCACGTTCGCGACGGGCACCGGAGCAGGCCGTCCGTTCCCCAGCAGGCTCCCGAACTCGTCCATCGCGTCGTGACCCACGAAGGTCGGATTGACACCGGGAAAGTCCTTGAGGAGACCGAAGGAAGCCCACAGCGTTCCGATACCAAGGACGTGGCCCATCTCATGAGTGATGACATCGACGAGGATGCCGTCCTGATCCATGCGGTCCAGATCCGCGATGTCGAACCGCATGATTCCCTTTGCCGGCAGCCCCGCACCGGTAGCGGCGGTATCGGGACGGAAGCGAGTCGGCCCCGCCTCACCGAGAACACCACTCACACCGTCCATGTGCACGCCTTCGGCGTCGATCAGGAGATCGTCCACAACGACTGTGCCACTGAAGTCCCGCACGATCGCGGTTTCAAGGTCACCGACGATGACCCTGGCCCAGCGATCGGCAGCCTCGGCGAAGGCATTCTTGTGATGGGTGCTCAGCCCCATGACGAATCGGACGTCGATTTGAAACGGCGAAGTAGTGTGCGCGAGAGCCGCAGCGCGATTTCCGTCCGCCACGGCCTTGTACGACGTGTAACCGTTCTCGCTGAACTGGCCCATGACTCCTACCTCAATCTCTTACAGCCCAGACCTGTTTTAAAACCCACCATAAACCGTTCGGTAGTTGTAGACAGAGCAACCAAATACGTTGAATTATCGCCTTACTTTTTGTGAGAATCCGTCACACAAAAACCGAGGTGGGGTGGCACATGCCGTCACCTGCGCGCCGTCCGTTGGAGTGTGAGGCGAGTGTTGGTTCGCCAAGGCGGCGGCGTCGGCGTGAGACGCTCACTCCACTCCGCACGGGCCCCATTAGGAGGGCCGTGTCGCCGGACCGCGACCTGTTCGAGGCGACCCGGCGGCGGACGTGCGAATCCCGAGGTGGGAGGCCCAGTGGATGTCAGCACGTTCTACGCACTCTTCTCGGCCACTTGCTTCACGCTGGTCGGCCTGTGGTGGAACGTGGTCCGGGGACACCAGGAGTGGCTGCGCGACCCGCAGCTGCGCCACATCGTCGGCGGTATCTACATCTCCTTCCTGCTTCCCGCGCTGATGGGCCTGTTCGCGCAGGTCGGCGGTATGGAGACCCCGGAAATCTGGCGGGCCAGCTTCGTGGCGCTCGCCCTGATCGGCTGTGTGTCGATGCTGCGTCTGACCGGGCGTACTCGCCCGGACGGCTCCCCCGTGTTCCTGACCCTCGCGCAGGCGGTGGCGGCTCTGTTCTACGCCTTGATCGCGGTGGTGGGCGTGAGACCCGAGCTCGCGGACATCGTGGACCTGAAGCCGATCCAGGCCGAGGCGGTTCTGCTGATCCTGCTCGTCATGCTGGGGCACGGCCTGGTCTGGAGGTTCATGGCCGGCGAAGGCAGGCCCGCCGACGAGCGCTAGAGCTCGCCTGGCGGGCGACTCGCCGGTGGCCGGCACCTCCGCCGCGCACACGCGTGCGGCGTCGAGCTCAACGCCACCGGTCACCACGCGCACGCGGATGAGGCCTGCGCCGACGGACATCTCGCCGCGTCACGCGCGCCACGTCGGGATCACGGCGCCGGCGGATCACGGCGCTGAGGACATCGGCGAGTGATGCGCCGACCGACCGGAAACAGGGGCTCGGTGTCGGTCTCGGAGGCGCGCTCCGCGGCAGCGGCACGACCCGGCCAGGACAGCCGCATACCGCGGCTGCGCGACTGAGGGCCGTTCGGCCCACGCCGGGGACCTGCGGCCCCTGCACCGGGAAGTCACGCACCGCGAAGCTGGACTCAGATCCCCGGTCAGGAGGCAGACACCATGGTCCACACCGTTGTCGCAGGCTTCGACGGCTCCGCCGAGAGCAGGGCCGCCGCCGAGTGGGCGGCCCGCGAGGCGAAGCTGCGCGGCCTGCCCCTCAAGCTCGTCCACGTCTGGGAGCCCGTGCCCGAGCCCATCGCCCAGGCACCGCTTCTCGGCGCCGAGACGCAGCAGCACTGGAGCGAGCGCATCCCCCGGGAAGCGGCCGAGGGCCTCAGGCTGCGTCATCCCGGGGTGGACGTGACGGTGGAGCAGATCAGCGGCAGGCCCGGCGAGGTGCTGACCCGGGTCGCGAAGGACTCCGACCTGCTGGTCCTCGGCTCGCGCGGTCTGAGCGGCATCGGCGGCTTCCTGGTGGGCTCCGTCGGCCAGATGGTCGTCGCCCGTGCGGAGACGCCCGTGGTGCTGGTCCGCGCGGGGGAGCAGGCCACGGACGAGCACGCGATGGACCCGGCCGGCATCCCCTCCACCGCGGCCCCGTACCGGCCCGTCGTCCTCGGCCTCGACACCGACCACCCGCACCACGCGGTGATCGAGTTCGCCTTCGAGGCCGCGCTGCGGCGCGAGACGTCCCTGGTCGTCGTGCACGGCTGGAACCCACCGCCGTACTACGCGTACGCCCTCTCGGTGGAGGTGGAACTGCACAACGACCTGACCAAGCAGGACGCGGCCGCCCTGAGCGATGTCCTGCGCCCCTGGCGGGAGAGGTTCCCGGCGGTCGAGGTCGTCGAGCAGTCCCACTGGGGGAGCCCCGCCAACCACCTGGTCGACGCCTCCCGTGAGGCCTCCCTGGTGGTCGTGGGCCGTCGCATCCGCCGCTCGCCCCTCGGCGCCCACATCGGGCCCGTCACGCACGCCGTCCTGCACCACGCCACCGCCCCCGTCGCCGTCATCGCGCACGGCTGACCCGTCAAGCGCGTCCCGAGGAGGGAACGATCATGAAGGCAGCGGACGTACGAGCATCCGGGGAGCCCCTCGAACTCCCCGTGGTCGTGGGCGTCGACGGCTCCGAAGAGAGCCTGCGGGCCGTCGAGTGGGCTGCCGACGAGGCCGTGCTGCGCGGGGTGCCGCTGCGGCTGGTGCACGCCTCACTGTGGCAGTGGTACGAAGGCGCCGCGCTGGCCGAGGACCTCGGCAGGCCGTCCGAGACGGTGCTGGCCGACGGCATCGTCGACGGCGCCGCCCGGCGGGCGCGCACCCGGCAGCCGGACCTGCGGGTGTCCACCGAGGTACTGGCCGAGGAACCGGAGTACGCGCTGGTACGGGAGGGACGACGCGCCTGCGCGCTGGTGCTGGGCAGCCGGGGGCGCGGCGGCATCGCCGAGTTCCTGCTCGGTTCCGTCAGCCTGACCGTGGCCGCCCACGCCACCTGCCCGGTGATCGTGCTGCGCGGTCGTCACGACGAGCGGGTTCCGGCCGGGAAGCACGGGCGCGTCCTGCTCGGTGTCGGCGAGGAGTCCCATGGCTCGGCGGCCGCGAGGTTCGCCTTCGAGGAGGCGGGGCGACGGGGAGCCGTACTGGAAGCCGTGCGGGCCTGGCGGTGCCCCGCGCACGAGACGACCGACCACCCCCTGCTCTCCGGTGAGCCCGCCCGCCTGCACGAACAGCGGGCCGCCGAGACGCTGGAGGCCGCGCTGAACGAGGTGGCCGCGGAGCACCCGTCCGTGAAGGTGCACCGCCGCACCGCCGAGGGCTCCGCCCGCAGGACACTGCTCGACGCCTCGGCCACCGCGGACCTGCTCGTCGTCGGCGCCCGGCGCCAGAAGGGGCACTTCGGACTCCAGCTGGGTCGCGTCGCCCACACGATGCTGCACCACTCCGCCTGCCCCGTCGCCGTCGTACCGCAGCCGACCTGACACGCCGACCCGATCCCGGACCGGAGGCCTGACCGTCCCGGCCGGACGGGACGACGGGCACAACGGCTCCCGTGGCCGACTGCCGCCGGTGTGGCCCGACCGGCCCTGTCGGTGGTGTGTGGGACGGGCGCAGGGTGGAAGAAGCACGGACCGGCACGTGACTTCCAACCGGAAGGGAACCCCCCCCATGCCCGACGTCCGATCGCAGCAGACGGCCACCCCGGTGACAGACGAGGAACTGCAGGCCCTGGACGCGCACTGGCGTGCCGCGAACTATCTGGCCGTCGGCCAGATCTACCTCATGTCGAACCCGCTGCTGACCGAGCCTCTACGCCCGGAACACGTCAAACCGCGGCTTCTCGGCCACTGGGGCACCTCGCCGGGCCTGAACCTGGTCCACACCCACCTCAACCGCGTCATCAAGGACCGCGGCCAGGACACCCTGTGCGTCTGGGGCCCCGGCCACGGCGGGCCCGCAGTGCTCGCCAACTCCTGGCTGGAGGGCAGCTACAGCGAGACGTACCCCGATGTGAGCCGGGACGCGGAGGGGATGGCGCGGCTCTTCCGGCAGTTCTCGTTCCCCGGCGGGGTGCCCAGCCACGTCGCGCCCGAGACACCCGGCTCCATCCACGAGGGCGGCGAACTCGGATACGCGCTCTCGCACGCGTACGGGGCCGCCCTCGACAACCCGGACCTGCTGGTCGCCTGCGTGATCGGCGACGGCGAGGCGGAGACCGGACCGCTGGCCGCGTCCTGGCACTCCAACAAGTTCCTCGACCCCGTCCACGACGGCGCCGTCCTCCCGGTCCTGCATCTGAACGGCTACAAGATCGCCAACCCCACGGTGCTCGCCCGGCTCCCCGAGCCCGAACTCGACGCACTGCTGCAGGGGTACGGACACGACCCGATCCACGTCACCGGCGACGACCCGATGACCGTGCACCGGACGATGGCCGCCGCGATGGACGAGGCCCTTGACCGTATCGCCGCGATCCAGCGCGCCGCACGCGAGGAGGGCGTCACCGAACGGCCCCGGTGGCCGGTGATCGTGCTGCGGACGCCCAAGGGCTGGACCGGTCCGGGCGAGGTCGACGGTCTGCCGGTGGAGGGCACCTGGCGTTCCCACCAGGTCCCGCTGGCGGCGGTCCGTGACAACCCGGAGCACCTGCGCCAACTGGAGGCGTGGCTGCGTTCGTACCGGCCCGAGGAGCTCTTCGACGAGCAGGGACGGCCTCGCGCGCGGGTCCTTGCCTGCGTTCCCGAGGGCACCCGGCGCCTCGGCGCCACCCCGCACGCCAACGGCGGACTGCTGGTGCGCGAGCTGCCGCTGCCGCCGCTGAAGCGCTACGCCGTGCCCGTCGACAAGCCCGGCGCGACCCTGCACGAACCGACACGCGTCCTCGGTGACCTGCTGGAGGACGTCATGCGGGCCACCGGCGAGCGGCGCGACTTCCGCATCGTCGGCCCGGACGAGACCGCCTCCAACCGCCTCCAGGCCGTCTACGCGGCCAGCGGCAAGGCCTGGCAGGCCGGCACGCTGGACGTGGACGAACACCTCGACCGCCACGGCCGGGTCATGGAGATCCTGTCCGAGCACACCTGCCAGGGCTGGCTGGAGGGATACCTGCTGACCGGCCGGCACGGGCTGTTCTCCTGCTACGAGGCGTTCGTGCACATCGTCGACTCGATGGTCAACCAGCACATCAAGTGGCTGCGCGTGACCCGCCGCCTGCCCTGGCGTGCGCCCATCGCCTCGCTCAACTACCTGCTGACCTCACACGTGTGGCGTCAGGACCACAACGGCTTCTCCCACCAGGACCCCGGCTTCGTAGACCACATCCTCAACAAGAGCCCCGAGGCGGTACGGGTCTACCTGCCGCCGGACGCCAACACCCTGCTCTCCGTGGCCGACCACGTGCTGCGCAGCCGGAACTACGTCAACGTCGTCGTCGCCGGCAAACAGCCCTGCTTCGACTGGCTCACCATGGACCAGGCCGAGCTGCACTGCGCGCGCGGCGCGGGTGTCTGGGAGTGGGCCGGCACCGAGGACGGCACGCGCGAACCCGACGTGGTGCTCGCCTGCGCCGGCGACGTGCCCACCCAGGAGGTCCTGGCCGCCGCGCAACTGCTGCGCGGGCACCTGCCGGAGCTGGCCGTCCGCGTGGTCAACGTCGTCGACCTGGCCCGGCTGCTGCCCCGGGAGGAGCACCCGCACGGCATGCCCGCATCCGAGTACGACGCCCTGTTCACTCCGGACAAGCCGGTCATCTTCGCCTACCACGGCTACCCGTGGCTGATCCACCGCCTCGCCTACCGCCGCACCGGCCACCCGCACCTGCACGTGCGCGGCTACAAGGAGATCGGCACCACGACGACTCCGTTCGACATGGTGGTCGGCAACGACCTCGACCGCTACCGCCTCGTCATGGACGTCATCGACCGCGTTCCCGGCCTTGCGGTCCGTGCCGCCGGCGTACGGCAGTTGATGGAGGACACACGGGTGCGCCACCACGCCTGGATCCGCGAACACGGCACCGATCTCCCCGAGGTCGCCGACTGGACCTGGGGCAGCTGACCGGACACGTGGCCCCGTGGGCAGGGACGTTCGGCCCCGGGGCCGGGCCCTGCAGCCCCTGCGAACTCCCTTTCCGGAGGGCGACATTGGAGGTGCGGCGAAGTCACCGAGGCTTCGTACACGACCCTCTGGAAAGGGATGAGTGACATGGCGGTTCACGAGCACCCCCACCGGCACGCAGGATTCCACCTCCCGTCGCGGCGCGGGATCCGTGCCGCTCAGGCCGGCGACGCCGCGACCGCCTCGGCCACGGCGGCCGGCTCGTACGCCTTCGCCGGTCTGCGTCTGCTGACCGGGTTCGTCTTCCTCTGGGCGTTCCTGGACAAGACGTTCGGCTTCGGCTACGCCACCCCGTCCGGCAAGGGCTGGATCGACGGCGGTTCGCCGACCAGGGGCTTCCTCGGCGGTGTGGCCGTCGGGCCGATGGAGTCCACCTTCCACGACTGGGCGGGCGCCGCCTGGGCCGACTGGCTGTTCATGCTCGGCCTGCTGGGTGTCGGTCTGGCCGTCACCGCCGGTATCGGTCTGCGGCTCGCCGCCGTCGCGGGGACCGCGATGATGGCGTTGATGTGGATCGCGGAGTGGCCACCCGCCCGGCACCTGTCCGACGGGTCGGCGAGCATGTCGACCAACCCGTTCGCCGACTACCACCTCGTCTATGCCGTCGTCCTCGTCGCGCTGGCGGCCGCGGGCGCCGGGGCGACCTGGGGCCTCGGCCGGGCCTGGGCGCGGCTGCCGTTCGTCGGCCGCAACCGCTGGCTGCTCTGACCGCGGGTCCCGACCGGGGCGCCACCGCTTCGTCGCGGTGGCGCCCCGGTCTCGTTGTATGCGCGGTGGCTGCCCCGCGGTGACCGGGGAGCCTGCGGTGACCGCGTCCGGGACGGCATGCTGAGGACATGCGCACCCTGGGCGTCGACCTCTCCGCGAGCCCTCCCCGGACCGCCGCGGCCGTCATCGAGTGGCCGGCGGACGGGGCCGTGGCCCATGCCCCTCTCCTCGGATGCACCGACGAGCAACTGCTGGACCTGCTCGCGCACCTGGGGGAGGAGGACCAGGCCGGAGTGGACTGCCCCTTCGGCTGGCCCGCCGCCTTCGTCACCGCGATGTCCGCCCACGCCGCGGCCCGGCCCACCTGGCCGGGCCGTGACGCCCAGGGTGCCGATGACCTGCGAGCGCTCCGCTATCGGCACACCGACCTGATCGTCGCGGAGCACGCGCCGAGACAGCCGCTGTCGGTGTCCTTCGACAAGCTCGGGGCGGTCGCGGCCCGCTGGGCGCGCCTGCAGGCGCGCCTGGGCGGCCTCGGCCACGTGGTCGACCGTACGGGGGTCGGCCGGGTGGCGGAGGTGTATCCCGCCGCGGCCCGGCACCAGTGGGGCCTGACGCTCGGCACTGTGGACGAGCTCCAGGCCGCCGCCCCGTGGCTGCGCATCCCCGAGGAGGTACGGCGGGCGTATGCCGCCAGCCGTGACGCCTATGACGCGCTCATCGCCGCCCTCGTCGCCAGGGCCATCAGGTGCCGGCTCACCACCTGGCCCGCGACCGAGGAGACGGAACTCGCCCGGACCGAGGGGTGGATCCACTTTCCCGGCCGCGGCACGCTGGGCCGCCTCCTCGATCCCCCGCTGACGCGGACGGTCCGCTGACGCAGATGGTCCGCTGACCGCGGCCTTGTGCCGGTATCCCTCCCGGGACACCAGATGGGCGTAGGCCGGGACCACCGCGCCCTGGCAGCACCCGGTGCCCGTGGTCAGCGCTCGGGCAGCCAGTAGTGCCCGATCCTGTGGGACGGGTGCTTCTCGGACGGGCGGGTGTCGTCGACGCGGAACGTCAGGCTGTTGACGACGCCGACCACTCCGTCGACCCGCCACGTGTGCCGGATGGCCCGGGGGATGTCACTGCGGAGCTCCAGGCGTCCTTCCAGCGCGGCCATGCCGTCCCGGACCGAGACGATCACGGTGTGGGGCGGCAGGCCCAGGGTGCGGGTCAGCACGTCGAGCACCTCCCGGCGGATCTCCTCGTCCGTGCGGAGGAAGACACGCAGCAGGTCGCGGCGCGTGGCGATGCCGATCAGCCGGTCCTCCTCGTCCACCACGGGAAGGCGTTCGACGTGGTGGCGCTCCATGACACGGGCGGCGTCCGCGACGGGCTGTTCCGGGTGCACGGTGATCGCGGGCGTCGACATCAGCTCCCCCGCGGTGGTGCCACGGGCGGCGACCGCCGCGTGACGGGCGGAGCGCCGCAGTGCCGGCATGCGGAACCGCCGCCCCCGGCCGGGAGCGGAACGGGCCGCATGGCCGTGCACCAGATCGGTCTCGGAGATCACGCCGAGGACCTTGCCGTCGTGGTCGACCACGGGCAGTCCGCTGATCCGGTGCTGGTCCAGCAGCCGGGCCACGTCCTTGAACGATGTCTCCCGGCGTGCGTCGACGACCTCCCGGGTCATCACCTCGCCGACGATGCGGGTCATCACGCCCACTTCCTTCCTCGTCCAGCGTCCACGAAGGGGGCGCGACGGAGAGTTGTGCTGCGGAGCGGCGGTTCGTCGTCTCCCCGGGCCGTTCCGGAAAGACGCCCTCCGGCGCATCCTCATGCTCCCTCCGGGCGCCCGCCGGAGGCAGGGGCCGAGCGTCCTCGCACCGGGGGCCGAACTGCCCCAGCGGCCTGTCGGCACAGGGCCGGAGAGGGAGCACCCCGGTACCGAACGGGCGCGGTGGAACCTCACTTCGGGTGGGGCGCTGGCCGATCGCGCTGCCGCTCGCCGCGTTCACGCCGATCTCCACCGGGTACGGTGCGAAATGAGACCTTCGAGAGCACCGGGAAGGCCGGCAGGTCCGGGAGGCCGGGAGGCCCGGTAAGAGGGGGCCGACCGGCCCTGGCCGTCCGGCCCGGGATCGAGCAGGATCTTCGACAAACGAGGACCGGTGACAGACCGGCGATGCCCACCGGGAGGAGAATCCCGGTGACGGACAGACGACGCAGGACAGGAGCCGTCGATGGCGGACAGTGAGCAGCACACCCCCGAGACCCCGATCCGGGTCTTCCTGCTGGACGACCACGAAGTGGTACGGCGCGGGGTGCGCGACCTGCTGAACGACGAACCGGACATCACCGTGATCGGCGAGGCCGGCACTGTCGAGCAGGCCCTGGTCCGCGTTCCCGCGCTGCGCCCCCAGGTGGCGGTCCTCGACGTGCGCCTGCCGGACGGCGACGGCGTGAGCGTGTGCCGGGAGCTGCGCTCGCGCATGCCGGAGCTGGCCTGCCTGATGCTGACCTCGTTCGACGACGAGGAGGCCCTGCTGGACTCGATCATGGCGGGGGCGTCCGGCTACGTGCTGAAGCAGATCCAGGGCTCGGACCTGGTGTCGGCCGTCCGTACCGTGGCCAGGGGCCAGTCCCTGCTCGACCCCAGCGCCACCACCAAGCTCATGGCCCGGCTGCGAGGGGAACAGACGAAGGAGCCGGAACCCGACGACGGCCTGCCGAACCTGACCGACCGGGAGCGGGAGATCCTGGCCCTCATCGGTGAGGGCCTGACCAACCGCCAGATCGGCCAGCGGCTCTACCTCGCGGAGAAGACCGTCAAGAACCACATCTCCCGCCTGCTGGCCAAACTCGGGGTGGAGCGGCGCATCCAGGCCGCCGTCATCGCGAGCCAGGCCCAGGACCGGTTGAGGCAGGACGGCCACTGATCCTCGGGGGCCGAACGCCCGTCACCCGGCCCAGCCCTGTTCCCCTGCCGAGGCTGCCGACCGTCATCGAGCGACCGGCCTGCTCGCGCACCCGCGAGCAGGCCGGACCGCATCCGGCCACCCGCCCCGGCATCGGGGCGCCGCGTCACTCCTCGTCGCGCAGCCGGGCGACCAAGGAGGTCAGCGGCTCGGCCTCCTCGGTGTGGCCCAGGGCCGTCAGGTGGGAGACCGCCGCCTCCAGGCGGGCGAGGGCGGGGGCGGGGCGTTCCAGGTAGACGCCCTCCACGACACCCGCCAGGCGGACGCACTCGGCCCACTCGCCGGCGCGGTCGTCCTCCTGTCCCGGCTCGCCGAGCAGGGCGAGAGCCTTCTCCAGAGAGGCCAGGGCGTCCTCGTACTCGCCGGCGTAGGCGTTGATCCGCCCGTGCTCGTAGGCCAGGGCGGTGTCCAGGGAGCGGCCGTGGGCCTCGTATGCGGCGGTGCGGGCCTCGTCGGCGATCCGGCCGGCGTCGGCGAGGAAGGCGCGCGCGTCCGCCAGTCCGTCGGGGCCCTGCTGCTGGGCCTGCAGGCGGGCGAGTTCGCGCAGACAGTTGCTGAGCTGCTCGTAGCGCGGGGCCCGGGCGTGGGCGGCGAGCGCCTGGTCCGCGGCCTCGCGGGCCCGGCCGAACTCGCCTGACTCGCCGAGGAGCACAGCTGTCTCCGCGGCGATCATGGCGTGGCTGCCCGGGTCGTCGTCCCAGCCGGCCGACTCGGCCGCGAGGGCGACGAACTCCGCGGTGGCGGCCTTGAGGTCCTCACCCGCGTGCAGCGCGCGGGCGCGGGTCAGGCGCAGCTGTGCGACGAGCCGGTCGTCCAGCTCCCCGGCGGCGACGTCCGGTTCGGCCAGCAAGGAGTCGAGCAGAGCGATGCAGTCCTCCACGCGGCCCAGGTCGAGGCTGAGCTGGGCCGCGTTGCTGTAGGCGCAGAACGCGTCGATCCGGCTGCCGCGGCGCAGCTCCACCTCCGCCGAGCGCGTCAGGTGCCGCAGAGCCTCGTCGGGCCGCCCCAGGTGCATGCAGGCCTCGGCCAGATCACTGTGGAGCCGGGTGGTGTCGACCGCGTCGGCAGGCCAGTCCGCGGCCTGTCGCAGGCCCTCGGTGAGGTCCGCGTACGCGGCCTGCGCGTCCCGCAGGCCGAGCTGGAGCCGGCCCCGCAGTCCCAGCGTGCGGGGCAGGTGCCAGGCGGGGCCGTGCGCCTTCAGCCGGTCGAGGAGGGCGTCGATCTCGGTGACCGCGGCGGGCAGGTCCCCGGAGATGGCGTGGGTGCTGGCCCGCAGCAGCAGGGCGCCGGAGACCTGCCCGGCGACGTCGTGGCGGGTGGCGAACGCGTGCAGCAGGTCCACCTCGGCGAAGACCGGCGCGACGTGCTCCTCGCTCCTCGACGCCTGCAGGCGCAGGCCGAGCGCGGTCGCCCGCAGCCGCAGCAGACGGGCCTCCTGGTACGGGGCGAGGCCGGGCGTCTCCTCGTGCAGGCGGACGAGGGACGCGTGGACGGCGGTCAGCGCGGCGGCCTTCGCCTCGGCTCCGTCATCGCCCTCCGCGGGAATCTCGGCGGTGGCGAGCAGAGCGGAGGCACGGCAGAGCGCCGCGTCACCCGGTGACCCGGCATCGTCGTACAGGGCCGCGGCCTCCTCGTGGAGCTCGGCGGCCACGGCGTACTCGTCCTTGTTGCCGGCCCGATTCGCCTCGTCGGCCAGCAGGTCCGCGCGCAGCCGTACGAGCGGGCCCACGGCCGGGTCGTCGGGGTGGGCGTAGTCGCGGGCGGCGACGAGCGTGCGCAGCCGCGCCCAGCAGGCCTGTGCGTCCGGGTGCCCCTCCTCGTCCACCGTCCGTGCCTGGAGGATGAGTTCGGGCAGCGAGTCCGGGACGGCGGCGGTCGTACGGGCGGCGGGCGCGGCGGCCGGGGCGGCCGGGGCCACGTCGTCGAGGCTGCGGGGGCGCAGGGTGAGTTCGAGCGCGTCCAGGAGGGGGGCACGGTCGAGGCGGGCCCTCCTGCGGTCGGCGTGGGCCGTGGTTCCGTTGCGGGCGTCGAAGCGGGCGGCGAGGTCGTCGGCCCGGCCCCTCACCTCGGCGCGCAGGCCGGCCACCGTCCAGGTGCGGCCCGCGTATCCGGCGGCGGGCAGTTCGCCGTGGCCGAGCAGCTCGACGCGCTGGAGGAGGACCTCCACGCCGGTGAGGAAGTCGAGGAGGTCCAGCGGCGACTCCACCTCGTCGAACAGGTTCCGGTTCTCGGCGAGCAGTTCCAGGCCGCGGGCCTCGTTGCCGGTCAGCGCGCAGAACTCCAGGTGCCGGCCAACCTCCCCGGACATCGAGGGGTTGCGGCGGCAGCCGCGGTAGCCGGCGAGATGCAGTTCCCGGGCCCGGTCGGTGCCGCCGGTGCGCAGCAGCGGCAGCAGCGCGTACGAGACGGAGCGGGCCGGCTCCTCCTGGCAGGACTCCTTCCCGGCCAGGACGGGCTCCCAGGCGCGCAGCGCCCGCTTGTCGTCGTCCGCCGCGAGGTGGTGCAGGGCGCGCTCGCAGGTCTCGCAGGCCTCGCAGTCGCTGAGCCGGGTGCGGGTACGGCCCGCCCACAACTCGTAGGCGAGGCCGGTGTCCTCGCCGACGTGGGCGGCGAGCTGGTACGCCTGTCCGTAGTAGGGCTGCAGGCCGAGGCCCGCCTTCTCGTACCGGTCACGCATCTCCGTCAGCCACTGGCGCAGGCTGGCCAGCGGTATCTCGGGCACGTGGCGCAGGGCGTTGGCCACCCACTTGAACCGCCAGAAGAGCTGGTGGCGCAGGCGCTCGTCGAAGACGTCGGGCTGCTCGTCGAAGAGGGTGAGCAGACGGGCGAAGACGACGGGCGACTTCCGGGGTTCGGAGCCGTAGGTGTACGCCTCCTGGAGTTCGAGGAGCGCGTGGATGAGGGGGAGGGGCTCGTCGAACCGCTCGGCCGCGTCGACGAGTTCCTCGGCCGTGACGGTGCGGGTGCGGCCGTAGGGGCGCCCGTCGTTCTCCTGGAGCGCCTGGTACAGCTCATCGGTGGTCTGGGGTGCGATCGGCATCGTCAGCTGTCCTTGCGGAGGGCGTGGGCGAGAAGGTCGAGGAAGGAGCGGTTGATCAGGCTCGACTCGGCGGGCCTGAGCGGGCGCCGGGACAGCATCGCGGCCTGCCCGTAGAGGGCTTCGGCGCTGGTGCGGGCCAGCTCCGGCTCGGCGATGGCGACGGCGGTGCGGACCAGCGGGTTCAGCTGGTTGAGGATCAGCTGGGCCCGCGGCGCCTCCTGGCGCAGGGCGCCCAGGATGTCGCCCCACAGGCCGCCCTCCTGCTCACGCGCCAGCTGGGAGCGGGTGCGCTCGTGCCGGGCCTCACGGCTGTCGATGAGGAGGGCGGGAGCGGAGGCCGGCTGGAAGGTGCGCAGCGCGACGTCGCAGTCGAAGACGGCCAGCGCGTCGCGGGCCTGGGCCAGGTAGGCCGCGGCGGCCAGTTCCGTCTCCCGGTCGACGGGATCGAGGTGGGCGGTGAGGGTCGCCGGGTCGAGGTCGGCGACGCTGACCTCGGGCCTGATCTCGGGCAGCCGGTGGACCAGTTCACGGTCGTAGGTGTAGCCGCCGTTGACGACGCCGAGCCCGGCGGCCGAGGCGATCGCCGCGACCTGCCGGAACTCCTCCACGCTCGACGTCACGAGCACGGTGCGGTGGGTGCGCGCGAACTCGTCGAGAGTGCAGTGCCCGTCGGTGGTCTCGAACGGCAGCCAGGGCAGCAGCATCCGCAGGATCTCGTCGTCGTGCACCGCGAGCGACTTCACGGCCAGGTGGTGGGTCTGGAGGAAGCGGCCGAGCAGGTCCGGATCGCTGGCGGCGGCCCGGGCGATCCAGGCGCGCAGCCGCTCGGCGAGGGCGTCACGGACGGCGGCGAGGGTGTCGTCCTCGTACAGGGACTCGCGGGACGCCGTCGGGCGCAGACTCTCGGCGTCGACGACACAGCGGACGAAGAACGCCCACTCGGGCAGGATCTCCTCGGCCTGCTCGGACAGCAGCATGCCCTTGACGTGCACGCGATGGCCGTGACGGCGCCCGGCCGGCACCGCCTCGGGCAGCACGCACGCGATGCCCTTCAGACCGACGGCAGGCAGGTCCAGCTCGATGGTGTCGAGCGGCGTGAACCCGAAGACCTCCTCGCCGTACGCGGCCAGCGCACGGGAACGGGCCCCCGGAGTGGGGTACGTACGCGACCAGGGCGCGGGCTCGGGGTTGACGGACGCACCCGCTCCGCCCGTGCCGTCGTCGAAGGTCACCGGGTGGCGCAGCAGGGAGCCGAAGTGCCGGGCCAGCGCGTGCACCTGCGCCGGGCGGGTCCACTCACCCGCGTCGGCCCGCGGCGTCAGCGTCACCGTGGTGCCCGGCCGGGTGCGGGCGGAAGCGGGCAGGGTACGGACGGTGTAGCTGCCGTCGCCGCGTCCCCGCCACTCCACGGCGGGTGCGTCGGAGGTACGGGCCGAGCGGCTGAGGACGTGGATCTCGTCCGCGACCAGGAAGCAGGAGAGCAGGCCGATGCCGAACTGGCCGATGAAGTCGCCGCGTTGCTCGGCGATCTGGTCGGCACGCTTGCTGCTGCGGCCGATCGTGGCGAGGAAGCGGTGCACGTCGGCCTCGGTGAGACCGACGCCGTCGTCCTCGACGCGCACCACCGAACCGTCGGCGTACAGGCGGACGCCGAAGGCGTCGGCGGGGGCGGACGGTTCGAGGCCGTGGCGGGCGGTCAGCGCGTCCACCGCGTTCTGCATCAGTTCGCGCAGATAGACGCGGGGGCTGGAGTACAGGTGGTGGGAGAGGAGATCGACGAGCCCGCGCAGATCCACCTGGAAGGTGCGGTCGGCGCCGGCCGGGTTCGCGGCGGTGTCGGGCAGAGTCATCGGGCAGTCCGGAAGGGGAGGGGAGACGGGGTCGGGCAGGCGGCACCGGGGCCGGCGGGGTGCGGGCAGACGGGCACGGGGGCCGGCGGGTGGTCAGGCACGGCGGTGTCCGCGGGCGAACTGCTTCTCCGGCTCAGCGAAGTAGGTCCAGGGCCACTTGGTGTAGGCGCCGTCCAGCGTCTGGAAGACGCGCCGGACCGTGTGGCGCTCACCGGCCAGCGACAGGGCCATGGCGAACATGTTGAAGTCCTGCTGCCAGCCAGGGCGCCACACGTAGGCGGGGTGGAGGATGCTGTGGTCCGCCGCCGCCCGCAACTGCGCCCGGATCTCCTCGGTTTCGAGATAGTCCCCACGCTCGGACTCGACCCACTCCTCGATGTACGCCATGGCGATCACACATCCCAGGCGGTGCCCCTGCGGGGCGCGAGCCAGCGCCTCCTGGGCGAAGGCCAGGGACTGCCCCGGCTCGCCACCCCAACGGGGCTGCAACTGCGACACCCACTCGATGTGGGTCTCCAGGTCCAGCGGGTCGCGGCGCAGGGCGGCGTCACGCCGGGTCTCGTTGATCGCGGAGCCCAGCGACATGCCACGACCCGAGGTGAGGAGATGGCACCACGGCGTGACCCACTCCGGCCGCAACTCGGCGGCCTCCAGCAGCTGTTCCTCGGCGACGCGGAGCCGCTCGTGGAAGACCCGCCACTGTTCCTGCGTGACGTTCACGGCGCGCTCGGCGGTGCGCGCCTCCCAGCCCCAGCTGATGTGGCGGGCCCCGGATATCAGCAGGGCCGTGGCCCGGTGCTCCTTGTCCTCCTCGGCGGCCCGGCCGATCCACTCCTGCACACCGTCCAAGTCGGCGAGCTCACCCAGGACATGGTGGTCGCGGCCGAGATCGAAGGGGGCCAGCGCCGCCTTGACCGCCTCCCAGTCCCCGGCGTCGGCCGCCTCCACCAGCGCGAGCACCCGCGCGTCCCCGAGCGCGCGCAGCGTGTACATCCCGTTCTTCTGCCGACGCGGGACGGGAAGGGCGTGCGGATCCGCCGCCGGTCTCTCCGCACTCCTGCCGAACAGCCTGCCGAACATGCCGCGCCCTCCCTTGGTCCCGCGTGATCGTCCGGTGCAGCATAAGCGGCCCCACCGACACCGCTTCCACAGGGTTTTCACCGGCGCTTCACCGGCACGCCTCAAGGCCGAGGGCAGATCTGACCGCCGCGCTCACCCGACCCGGATGCCCACGATGCACGTGTCGTCGTCGGTGTCGGACCTGCTGTAGGTGAGCAGTCGGTCCAGCTGCTGGTCGAGGGTGCTGGGCGCCGTACGGGCGGTGGTCAGCAGGTGGGACAGGGATTCCTCCACGGACCGGTCGCGGCGCTCGATCAGGCCGTCCGTGTACATCAACAGGGTGTCCCCGGCGGCCAGTTGCATCTCGGCTTCCTCGTACACCGCCTCGGGAACGGCTCCGAGGAGCAACCCCTTGACCAGGGGCAGGGGAGCCGCCTCGCCGTCCCGGACCAGCACGGGCGGCAAGTGGCCCGCCCTGGCCCAGCGCAGCGTCCGCCGGACCGGGTCGTACAGACCGCACACCGCCGTCGCGGTGACGGCGCCCGTCAGATGGTGCGCCACGATGTTGAGCCACGACAGCAGCTGGCCCGGCCCGGCGCCGGTCACCGCCAGTCCCCGCAGCGCGTTGCGCAGGACGACCATGCTGGTCGCGGCCTCGATGCCGTGGCCGGCCACGTCTCCCACGCACAGCAGCACCCGCCGGGACGGCAGCACGACGGCGTCGTACCAGTCGCCGCCCACCAGCTGTTCGGTCTCCGCGGGCCGGTAGCGGACGGCCACCTGCAGGCCGGGCACCCGCAACGGTGCCTGGGTGGGGGGCATGATGGCGTGCTGCAACTGCAGGGTCAGCCGGTTGCGTTCACTGGCCTGCTGCTCGGTGTGCGCCAGCTGGTCGCGGGTGGCGGCGAGCGCCACCTCGGTCCAGTGCTGGGCCGAGATGTCCTGGCAGGCGCCGCGGACCACGAGCAGCCGGCCGTCGGTGTCGAGCACGGGTTCGGCGACGATCCGGATGTGGCGGGTCACCCCCTCCGGCCGCTGCAGCCGGAAGGCCGCTGCAGCCGGACGGCAGTGGTGCAACAGCGTGCGCAGGAAGCGGCGGATGGAGACCCCGTCGTCCGGGTGCGCGTGCGCCGGCAGTTCTTCCAGGGGCACCGGGGTGCTCGACCGCGGGCGCCCGTAGAGGTCGAACAGCTGCCCGTTCCAGGTGATCTCGCCGGTCAGTACGTTCTCCTCGAAGCCGCCGATACGGCCGAGGCGCTGGGCGTGCTGGAGCAGGCTCGCCAGCCGCGCCGTCTCGTCCTCGATGCGCCAGATCAGGAGGACGGCGCTGCCGTGCCGGCTGATGCTGATGTCCGCGACCGCCGAGAGCGGAACCTGGTCGACGAGTGCGGTGAGGTTCATCCGGCGGGCCCTGAACGGCTCGCCCGTGGCGTACACCCGCTCGACCCGCTGGAACAACTCGCTCTCCCCAACGGCCATCGGATAGGCCTCCAGGAGCAGCGCCCCGCCCACGACCGCCCGCGGCCGGCCGGCCGGATCCAGGAAACGACTGTTGACGTGCTGGATGCGGAAGTCCACCAGGTGCCCGTCACCGTCCAGGTGCGGCACCAGGACCAGGGCCGGATCGTGCAGCCCGTCCGCGAGATCCATCAGCTCCGCCGCGTCCGGCAGGACGCGCGGTTCACGGGACGCGCCGTGCGGCGGCGTGTACGTCTCCAGCGTGTGGGCGCACAGCTCGGCCAGGGCCTCCACCTGACGGACGATCTGTGGGGGCTGCGGCGCCAGGGGGGTGGGCCAGGCGATCTCCAGCACGCCGTGGATGCGCCCTCCGGTGCCGGCGGGCAGGGCGGCCCTGCCGCCGTCCGCATGGTGGTGCAGGCCGATGCTGGGCAGCCCGGTCTCCCGGAGCGAGGTGATCCACCGCCCCTCGCGCTCGGTGAGGCAGCGCCGCGCCACCGTCACCACGTCCGGTGGGACGTAACGCCAGCGCACGGCCTCAGCCGGTGAGAACCCGGCGCTGCCCGCGAGGCTGAGTGAGCCGTCGGCCCCCGCCGCCCATATGGCGACGGCCACCGCGCCGAGAGGGCCCAGCGCCTGCGCCAGCAGGGCGTCGGCGACGGCCTGCGTGTCGTCCGCGGCCAGCACCCCGCTCTCCGCCGCGCGCAGACGTACGGCGGCCGACTCGGCCTCCACCGCGTCGGCGGCCCTGGTGGCGGCGACGAACGCGTCCGTCACCTCGGACATCCGGTCCCGGGCGGCCTGGTTGATGACGTCGACCGCGAGTTCCAGGGGGGTGACCTGGGCCTGCTCGGCCAGCTCGGCGAGCTGCCGGGCGGCCTGGGCGGGCCCGTACTTCAGCCGTTCGACCAGGATGCCCTTGGCGAGCTCGACGAGGGCACGCCCCTCGGCCTCCGCCTGGGCGGCCCGCACCTCCCGGCTGAGCCGCTCCACGGTGGCCGCCAGCCTGCCCACCGGAGTCGCGGACGCCGGGGCGGTGACGGATTCGGGCTGCGGCTCACGGCCCTGCCCCGGTTCGGGCGGATGCTCGGACGTGCTCACGGTGTGGATGCTCCTCGGCTCGAGAGCCCTGGGACGCGGAACGGCGGGCGCTGCGGGACGGGCACCGGCCCGCTCATGCGGGCAGCCAGCGCCGGACGCAGGCGATGAGTTCGCGTGTGTCGACGGGCTTGGTGACGTAGTCGCTGGCGCCCGAGGCGAGGCTTTTCTCCCGGTCGCCGGGCATCGCCTTCGCCGTCACGGCGATGATGGGCAGCTCGGCGTACTGCGGCATCCTGCGGATCTCCGCCGTCGCCGTGTAGCCGTCCATCTCCGGCATCATCACGTCCATCAGCACGAGCGCGACGTCAGGGCTGTTCACCAGCGTCTCGATGCCCTTGCGCCCGTTCTCGGCGTGCAGCACCCGGAAGCCGTGGACCTCCAGCATCCCGCTGAGCGCGAACAGGTTGCGCGCGTCGTCGTCGACGACGAGGACGGTGCTGCCCGTCGCCACGTCGGCGGGAGGCGGCGTCAGGTGCTGCGGCTCCTCCGGCCGGACCAGGGACAGCACGTCCCCGGGTTCCTCGGCCGACAGGTGCAGGGCGATGCGTTCGCGCAGGTCGTCGAGACTGGACAGGAACTCCAGTGCCCCGCCCGCCGAGCGGGACCGCAGCGTCTCCTCCAGGGCCGCGTCCGTGCGGTGACCGCGGTGCACCAGCACCGGCACACTCGCCAGCGCCGAGTCGCCCTCCAGTGCCTGAAGGAAACGGGACGCCTCGCCCTCCCGCATGCCCAGCTCCAGGACGACGCAGTGGCACGGTTCGGCCGCGAGGGCGCCGGCCGCCTCCTGCGCACCGACGGCGGTGATGATGTCGACCGCGGGCCGCTGCCCGCCGTCGTCGCGGCCGTGCGTCAGATCGGCGACCACGCTCTCCGCGACGAGGGTCAGCAGACCGCGCGGCCGCTCCTCCACGACGAGCAGGCGCCGGGGCCGCGGTCCGGGCCCGGACCGCGGCCCCGGCACCGGGCGGGACGACCCCTCGGGCAGGGGCGCGGCCGAAGCCCGCTCCGACGTCGCGCCGTGGCTGACCACGTCCTCGAAGTCGGGACGGGCCACGGGCAGGAACAGTGTGAACGTGCTGCCCTGCCCCGGCGCGCTGTCCACCGTCACGGCGCCCCCGAGCAGTTGGGCGATCTCCCGCGTGATGGACAGACCGAGGCCGGTGCCGCCGTACTTCCGGCTCGTCGTGCCGTCCGCCTGCTGAAAGGCGCCGAAGATCGTCTCCAGCTGCTGTTCCGGGATGCCGATGCCGGTGTCCTTCACGCGGAAGGCCACGACGGCGCTGCCCCGGATCACGTCCGCGGGCACCTCGTGGTCCGCCGCGGGCTCGATGTTCAGCTCCACGCCGCCCTGCTCGGTGAACTTCACGGCGTTCGACAGGAGGTTGCGCAGCACCTGGCGCAGCCGGGAGTCGTCCGTGAGCAGGTCCGCGGGGGCACCGGGGGCGGTCGTCACCGTGAAGTCCAGGCTCTTCTGGGTCGTCATGGGCCGGAAGGTGGCCTCGACGTACTCGATGAGGTGCCGCAGTGCCACCCGCTCGGGCGTGACGTCCATCTTCCCGGCCTCGACCTTCGACAGGTCGAGGATGTCGTTGATGAGCTGGAGCAGGTCCGATCCGGCGGAGTGGATGATCTGCGCGTACTCGACCTGCTTGGGCGTGAGGTTGCGGGAGGGGTTCTGGGCCAGCAACTGGGCGAGGATGAGCAGGCTGTTGAGCGGGGTGCGCAGCTCGTGGCTCATGTTCGCCAGGAACTCCGACTTGTACTTGGAGGCCAGCGACAACTGCTGGGCACGGGTCTCCAGTTCCTGCCGCGCCTGCTCGATCTGCAGGTTCTTCGCCTCGATGTCCCGGTTCTGCGTCACCAGCAGCGAGGCCTTCTCCTCCAGTTCCGCGTTGGAGCGCTGCAGTTCCTCCTGCTGTACCTGCAACTCGGCCGACCGTGCCTGGAGTTCGGCCGTCAGGCGCTGCGACTCGACCAGCAGCTCGTCGGTACGGGCGTTGGCCACGATCGTGTTGACGTTGACCCCGATGGTCTCCATCAGCTGGGCCAGGAAGTCCTGGTGGATCTGGGTGAAGGGGGTGACCGACGCCAGTTCGATGACTCCGAGGACCTGGCCCTCGACCACGATGGGCAGCAGCACCAGCGCGCTCGGCACCACCTGGCCGAGCCCCGAGGAGATGGTCACGTAGCCGGGCGGCAGCTCGTCCACCACGATCGTGCGCCGGCTGCGGGCCGCCTGGCCGACCAGGGTGCGGCCGAAGGCGATACGGGCGGGCCGGCTGCTGTCCTCGGGGTAGCCGTAGGAGCCGACGAGCCGCAGTTCGGGCCCGTCGTCACCCTCCTCGGCCAGGTAGAAGGCCCCGTACTGGGCCGACACCAGGGGCACCAGTTCGTCCATGATCAGCTCGGCGACCACGGGCAGGTCGCGGTGGCCCTGCATCAGGCCCGAGATCCGGGCGAGGTTGGTCTTGAGCCAGTCCTGCTCCTGGTTGGCGCGGGTGGTCTCCCGCAGGGACCCCACCATGGAGTTGATGTTGTCCTTGAGCTCGGCGACCTCGCCGGACGCCTCCACGGTGATCGAACGCGTCAGGTCGCCCTCGGCGACGGCGCTCGCGACCTCGGCGATCGCGCGGACCTGCCGGGTCAGGTTGCCCGCCAGCTCGTTGACGTTCTCCGTCAGACGCTTCCAGGTGCCCGAGACGCCCTCCACCTCGGCCTGTCCGCCGAGGCGTCCTTCGGTGCCGACCTCGCGGGCGACGCGGGTGACCTCGTCGGCGAACGCCGACAACTGGTCGACCATCGTGTTGATCGTCGTCTTGAGTTCGAGGATCTCGCCGCGCGCGTCCACGTCGATCTTCTTCGACAGGTCACCCCTGGCCACCGCGGTCGTCACCAGCGCGATGTTGCGGACCTGGCCGGTGAGGTTGCCCGCCATCGAGTTGACGTTGTCGGTGAGGTCCTTCCAGGTGCCCGCGACGTTCGGAACGTTCGCCTGTCCGCCGAGGCGTCCTTCGGTGCCGACCTCGCGGGCGACGCGGGTGACCTCGTCGGCGAACGCCGACAGCGTGTCGACCATCGTGTTGATGACCTCGGCCAGCGCCGCCACCTCGCCCTCGGCCTCGACCGTGATCCGCTGCGACAGGTCGCCGCGCGCCACGGCGGTGGCGACCTGGGCGATGGAGCGGACCTGGCCGGTCAGGTTCGACGCCATCACGTTGACGTTGTCGGTGAGGTCCTTCCAGGTCCCCGACGCACCGCGCACCTGGGCCTGTCCGCCGAGGCGTCCTTCGGTGCCGACCTCGCGGGCGACGCGGGTGACCTCGTCGGCGAAGGCGGAGAGCTGGTCGACCATCGTGTTGATGGTGGACTTGAGTTCCAGGATCTCGCCGCGCGCGTCGACGGTGATCTTCTGGGAGAGATCGCCCTTGGCGACGGCGGTCGCCACCAGCGCGATGTTGCGGACCTGGCCGGTGAGGTTGCCCGCCATGAAGTTGACCGAATCGGTGAGGTCGCGCCAGGTGCCCTTGACGCCCTTGACGTCCGCCTGTCCGCCGAGGCGTCCTTCGGTGCCGACCTCGCGGGCGACGCGGGTGACCTCGTCGGCGAAGGCGGAGAGCTGGTCGACCATCGTGTTGATG
>NZ_JBVIEE010000005.1:220735-253521 GCF_055572015.1 Streptomyces sp. NPDC030840
GGTGGACTTGAGTTCCAGGATCTCGCCGCGCGCGTCGACGGTGATCTTCTGGGAGAGATCGCCCTGCGCCACCGCCGTGGTCACCTGGGCGATGGAGCGGACCTGGCCGGTGAGATTGCCCGCCATGTGGTTGACGGAGTCGGTCAGGTCGCGCCAGACGCCGGCCACACCCGGCACCTGGGCCTGTCCGCCGAGGCGTCCTTCGCTGCCGACCTCGCGGGCGACACGGGTGACCTCGTCGGCGAACGCGGAGAGCTGGTCGACCATCGTGTTGACGGTCTCCTTCAGCTGCAGGATCTCGCCGCGGGCGGGCACGTCGATCTTCTGGGAGAGATCACCCTTGGCCACCGCCGTGGCCACCTCGGCGATGTCGCGGACCTGGGTGGTCAGGTTCCCCGCCATGGCGTTGACCGAGTCCGTCAGGTCGGCCCAGGTCCCCGAGACGCCGGGCACCACCGCCTGCCCGCCGAGCGTCCCCTCGGTGCCGACCTCGCGGGCCACCCGGGTGACTTCGGAGGTGAACACGGACAGCTGGTCCACCATGCCGTTGAAGACCTTGGCGATGTCGCCCACGAGGCCGTCCGCGTCGTCCGGCAGGCGGGTACCGAAGTCCCCGTCCCGTACGGCCGTCAGGCCCGCCAGGAGCCGCCGTAACTCCTGATCGCCCGGCACCGCATCGACACCCCCGGTGCTGTTGCTGGTCATGCGCACCCTCGTTCCGCTCCCCAAGAGCCCTCGAAAGCCGAGAGCTCGGAACTCCCCCCGGACCGTATCGACGGCCCGGCTGTCCCGCATGCATTTCCGCAGTTCACGGATCTGCCCGATGAGAAATACGCCGCAGGCTAACCCATGTCCCGAGCCCGGAACAAAGCATGGGATCAAGTGGGGGTCCACAGGGATTCAGACTGTGCGGTTCGTGCATGCACGGGGGTGAACAGGGGTACTGGGGAGGGTTTTGGCCGACCTCTTCCACACGGCTGCCGCCCAGTATCGACCGCGCGCGGCTGCCCGATCCGATCGAAGAGAGCGGCCGCCGCGGCCTCGGCTTCGACCTCTGCTCGCAGTTGTCGTCGCCCACGCGTTCGCCCACCACGCCCTGCGTCTGTGAGGGACATCAACCTGGTGAAGACCGTGCCGCCCGGCCATGTCGCCGCTCACGACCCCGACAGCCGTCGTGAGCCCGACCGCGTCGACGAGTCACCCCTCGACCCTGATGGCCAGGGCCGGGCAGACCGTGGCGGCGTGCTGTACGTCCGACAGCCGATCAGCCGGCGGATCGGGGTCCAGCAGCACCACGATCCCGTCCTCGTCACCCTGGTCGAACACGTCGTCCGCGGCCAGCACACACTGCCCGGACCCGACACACTTGTCCTGATCTACGGTCACCTTCATGGCGTCCTGACGTCACCCTCCTGTCGCCCTTGCTCTGTCACGGGGAACTCACCAGGTCACGGGAAGTTCCGTGACACCGCCGGTGAGGGTGGTGCGCACCTCCAGCTCATCGAGCCTCTTCGCCAGCCGCAGACCGGGCAGGCGGCGGGCGAGTGTGGCGAACACGATGCGCAACTCCGTGCGGGCCAGACTCGCGCCGATGCAGAAGTGCGCGCCGTGGCCGAATCCGAGGTGGGTACGTTCCGGGCGACCGGGGTTGAAGCTCTCGGCGTCGGTATAGACGGAAGCGTCGCGGTTGGCCGCGTTGATCGACAGGATCACGGCGTCGCCGCGCTGGATGGTGACACCGGCTACGTCGGCGTCGGTGTGCGCGTACCGCAGCAGACCGAGGTCGCCGGGCGCGCCCAGGCGCATGATCTCCTCGACGGTGGCGTTGACCCGGCCGTCGGGGTCGGCGGTCAGCGCCTGCCACTGGTCGGTGCGGGTGAGCAGGAAGAGCGTGCCCAGGCCGATGCGGTTGACCGTGGTCTCGTGCCCTGCGAACAGCAGCCCGACACAGAGCTGGATCATCTCGGCGTAGTCGTAGTCCGCGTCGGCGCTCTGGGCGCGTACGAGGTCGGAGATCACGTCCTCGCCCGGCTGGGCCCGCTTGGCTTCGGCGAGAGCGGTCATGTAGACGTTGAACTCGTCCCGCGCGCGGTGGGCTTCGTCGCCGATGGCGTAGTTGGACATGCGCTCCGACAACGAGGCGAAGAGCTCGCGGTCGCTCTCGGGGACCCCGAGGAGCCGGCAGATGACCGCGACCGGCAGCGGGAAGGCCAGCCCGGTGTGCAGGTCCACGACCCCGTCGGGAGCGGCGGCGTGCTCGGTGAGCAGGTGGTCCACGTAACCGTCGACCAGGTGTTGCATGTGGTCGGAGAGCATCCGCATCCGTTTGGCGGAGAACGCCGGGGTCAGCAGCCGGCGCATCCGCGCGTGGTCTGCCTCCTCGGTTTCGTAGTTGCCCGTGGGCCCGTCCAGTACCGCGGCGCTCGTCAGGCGTGACGCCCGTTCCGGCTCGGGATGGGAGCGGCCGAATCGCTTGTCGCTGAGCAGGTCACGAACCTCCTCGAAGCGCGTGACCAGCCAGGCGGGATCTCCGGCCGGTGTGGTGACCGGCGTGACCGGCGCCTCCCGGCGCAGCACGTCGTACTGGGGCGCGAGGTCGAGCACGTTCGGCCTGGCGAAGGGTAATGGGGAACGCTCGGCGGCAACGCTCATGGCTCTCCTCCTGTGACCTCTGAATGTGATCTTCAGGCAGTTCGACCGTAGCACTTTATTGACAGTCACTGTCAATAAAGTTTCGGCCAGTCCATCTGTGAGACGGACATGCTTAGATCACCCAAATGGAGGACCTGATGGTGGACGAAGGCCCAGCGCCCCGCCGGGGACGGCCGCCGGTGAGCGACCAGCAACGCAGGCGGCAGCGTCTCGACATCTCCCGCCACGCGGTCCGGCTGTTCGCCGAGCAGGGCGTGGCCGCCACCTCCGGCGAGCAGATCGCGCGAGCCGCCGGAGTCTCCGAACGCACGCTGTGGCGCCACTTTCCCAACAAGGAAAGCTGCGTGGAGCCGTTGCTCACCAAGATGATCGACGCCTTCCGAGCCGTCCTGCACGCCTGGTCTCCCGAACTCGACCTCACGGAGCACCTGCGAGCGGCCTACCGACCCGTGCTCGACTCGTCATCAGGCGGAGACGTCGAGGCGGTTCTCGCGGTGGTCCGCATGACCTGTGACGAACCCGCGCTGCGCGCCGTGTACCTCGTGCTCCGGGAGCGCGCGGAAGACACGTTCGCCGAAGTGCTCTCCGAACGGACGGGCATGCCGTCCGACTCGCTCGACGTCCGCATGCGGGCCGCCACCATGAACGCCGTACTCAAAGTGGCGGCCGACGACCTCGCCCATGTCGTGGCCGACAAGGGCATCACCCCTGAAGCCATGGACCGGCACCGCGAACACCTCGCCGGCGCACTCGGCCTCGTCACCCGGGGACTGGAGGCCAAAGGAGGTGTTTGACAGGGGGGCGACGGCGTCGCCCCCGGGCGGGCGATACGGCAGCGACAACGCTGCTGCCGACATGGGTGGTTCGGCCGGCGGCGGCTTGGCTCCGAACGCCGGGTGTGGGGCGCTCGGCGCGTGGGGTGCGTCGCAAAGCACCGTGCGTCCCCCCGGCCGCTCTTGTGCATGAGGACCCCCCTTCCGGCATCGCTGTGCCGAGGCCGGGGTTGTCAGGCGTGGGACAGGGCGAGGGAGGCCAAGAAGCCGCACACCGTGATCAGGCCGATGGCCAGGTGGGTCTCCCGTCGCTTCGGTACCAGGCCTTTCACCAGCAAACGACCTGCTCCCATCGGTCGACCCGGCCGCGACACCGGATGAACGACGCACCGCGATCCGGGACGTGGGCCCGGGGCCGCGCGATCGCACCGCGAGCCCCCGAGCCGCGGGAACGCGCCCCGGGCCCGATCCCGGGCCGAACGACCGCGTCGACAGGCCGGGCCGTGAGCCCGAGCCGGGCTGGTGCCCGGTAGTCAGGAGACCGTGAAGTCCTGGAACTCCGCGATCCCACGGGCGGCGGTCCAGCCGTTCGCCGCCGTCATGAAGACCCCCACGTCCTGGGTGGCGGCGGCGCCGCCCGGCGTGGCCGTGCCGACGGTGGTCCAGGTCGTGCCGTCTGTGCTGGCCTCGCCCGTGTAGGCGGAGCCGGAGCGGGTCAGGCGCAAGAACACCGGAGCGGCGAAGGAGCCGGCCAGCCTGATCGAGTCGAACGTCCCGTCCCGGCCGGAGTCCCAGGACAGCACGCATCCGTTGGACGGCGTCACGGCCAGGTTGACGTACCCGGACGAGCCGCCGGCGGACAGGTCGTTGCGCACGATCAGCCCGGCGCGGGCCCAACCGCCGGTGCTGTCCTGCGAGACGACCTTCACCGTGGCGGTTGAGGCGGCCCCGAAGGCGCCTGCGCGGTGGATGGAGCCGAACTGGTTGGTGCCGCCCCACAGGTCGGCACCCGCGCCCTCGATGGCCAGCGCTGCACCTGACTGGCCGAAGACGGCGTCGTTGAAGCTCGCGGTCCGGTATGGATCGCGCACCCCCGTGCCGGCCATGAGCCGCACCGACGCCGTGGCCGACCCCCTGGCCGAGCCCGCCGAGGCGCCGCTGCGGTACGAGGCGGTGGCCGGAACGCGGGTCACCAGATCGGCGGCGGAGCCGGTGAGGGTGATCTCGAAGGCCGCCGAGAACGTCTCGCCCGGCGCGACCGAGGCGGAGGTCACCGCCCCGACCGGCCGTGCGGTCATCCCCTCGGGCGCCGCGACGGACAGCGCCACCTCGGTGGCCGGGGCGAACCCGTTGCGGTTGGTGAACGCCACCGTGACGGTGACCGGACTGCCCTCCGCCACCGCACCCTTGGGGGAGGACGCGGTCAGCGTGACCTGGTGCGCGTCGGCGGCCAGGGTGTCGTGGACCTGACGCGCCAACCGGTGGACGTCGCCGGTGGTCTTCGTCGGGTAGCGGTTGTGCCGGTGTGCCCAGTCGTCCTCCAGCGCGAACCAGTCGACCGTCTTCGGCGGGCGATCCTCCTTCAAGGCGCGGGAGAGTTCTTCGAAGTACAGCTTCCAGCGGGTCAGATAGAGGCCGCCGACCAGCCCGGACCACTCCCGGTTGGCGTAGTCGTGCAACCCCTCCTCGCTGCTGGCCCGGCCGCCCCAGGTGGTGATGATCGACCGTGCGTCGTACTCCAGTTGGTCCTTCTCGGCCCGCGTGGCGCCCCAGGAGCGGGCATCGGCCAGCCACCTGCCGAGCAGGTGCTGCTCGCTGGTGGCCAGCACCTTGTCCATGAGCTTCATCCAGTCCAGCCAGACGCCGCTGAGCTCGTCGAAGCGGGCGCGGTCGGCCGTGTCGTAGGCGGCCTTGATCTGCGGCAGCAGCATCCGGCTCCGGTTGGACAGCACCTGCCGGGCCACATCGGCCAGGTCGTAGCGGTACGCCGAGTTGTCACGCAGCGTGGGTGCCACCTTGAGCAGTTCGCTCAGTGCCAGGTCGAAGGCGGTGGTGTTGTAACGGTCTGCCTCCGGTCCCCACGCCGCGGCCTTGTTCGCACCCAGGCTCGGGCGGGCCCCGAACAGTCCGTCGGGTGCCTCGCTCCAGCCATCGGCGCGGGTCATGCCGTACGCCGTGTCACCGATGATCTTCCAGGCCGCGAGCGCGTGCGGGTCCTCGGCACCGTAACGGGACACGGCGTACGAGGCGAACCAGTCGTCGAGGTCGATGGTGCCGGGTGTCCAGGCCAGGTCGGTGAGCAGGGCCAGCGCGGCATGGTTGTTGTCGGCGGCCTCCGGCATCGCGGCGATGCCGGCCAGGGCGCTGCCCGCCTTGTCCCGCCACTTCGGGTACTGCTCCACCCAGTCGGGGGCGTTGGCTCCCATCGGGGTGTGGCCGCCGAAGTTCCAGATGCTGCCGAACGCGTACGGAGTGCCGCCCCAGTCGCTCTCCCGGTCGGTGACCGTGGTGTAGCGGTCCGACAGGCCGTCGACGACGAACATCCCACGCTTGTCGACGGCGTCGAGGATCTCCTTGCTCGGGTTGCTCTGCCAGCCGAGGATCGCCCAGACAGCGCCGGGGTGTGCCTTGCGCAGCGCCGCCTCCACGGCCTTCGCGGCCTGCCCCACGGGTACGTCACCCGGGTTGCCGCCTTCGTGCAGCAGATCCATCTTGTACATCGTGCTGTCGCCGAATCGTTGTGACTGAGCGCGGTAGAAAGCCGCGGCGACCTCTTCGAACGCCGTGGTCCGCGGATCGAGCCAGTCGGGTCGTTTGAAGGCGCCCCAGGTGCCCTGGGGTACCACCGCCGCGTCACCACCGTTCTTCGCCACGAACTCGTCGGGCACGGTGCCGAAGTAGCCCGGCAGCACCGGGGTCATGCCCAGTTCCCGGACGCGGTCGGTGATCCTCACGGCGAGGTCGGCGCGCTTCTCGATGAGCCGCCGGGACACCGGACCGCCGAACCCCGACATGTTCTGCAGCAGCCACCACGGCTGATGGGCCGGGGCCGGTATCCACGCCCGCAACTCCGTGTCGGAGTAACCGAAGTGACGGAAGGTGTCGTAGTAGACGGCGTCGCCGCCGGTGTAGACGAGGACCTCGTTGATGCCGTGCAGCGCGAGGACGTCCAGTTCCCGTTCCCACGCGTCCCAGTCGCGGTAGGGGCCGGTGTAGCCGTCGTTGGTGTCATTGAGGGCGAACCGGTGCGGAACGTTCGCCGATCCGGCGATCTCCCGGTCGGGGGCGGGCAACCGCCTGGGGAGGTCGAGTTGTTCTCCGTTCCAGGAGATGTCGGCCTTCGCCACCCGAGCGAGGTACGTGTTGAGGCCGGTGAGCAGCACCGCCGGGCCGGTACCCTCCACGGTGATCGCCCCGGCCCGGCCGGTGACCCGGAACCGGTCGGCGCCGCCGGCGGCCAGCGCGCGCAGCGTGACCTGTCGGTGGTGATCGGGCAGCAGCCGACGCAGCGCGACCGACGCGGGGGTCGTGTCGAACGGCTTCCCGGCCGTGCCCGCGGCCCCCGGGTCCGCGTGGGCGCCCTGCGGCGCGGACAGCAGCACCACACCGCCGAACGCGGCCGCTCCCGTCAGCAGACGTCTGCGGCTGAGGGGTTGATTGCCTGTCATGAACGTCCTCTCAAGACTTTGCGGATCTTCCGAGGTGCGGGGCGGCCTGGTGGCACCGCGGCTCGGATCAGGCGACGGTCATCGCGAAGATGTGCAGGGCGGGGACGCCGCTCGTCAGGCCGTCGCTGACCTTCGGCAGGACCACGGAGCGCAGTTCCCTGTCCTGCAGATCGACGCCGAAGGTGAAGAGGCTGACGGGGTTGTCGTCCCGGCCCGAAGGGGTGTTGCGGTACGGCAGCACCACCGCGGCGGAGGGGTGCGCCCCGTACCAGTCGGGGACGTCGACGGAGAAGTCCTGCTCCGTGCCGTCCGCGTACACGACTTTCCCAGGGCCCTTGCCCGCGCCCCAGGTGCTGGTGCCGAGGAAGGCCAGCCGCCCGCCCGTGCCGGACAGCCGTACGGTCTGGCCGGAGGACACCACGTTGTCCTTGCTCCCGGGGGCCCCCGGCTCGCTGTCCGGCCAGGTGAAGGTGGTCTCGCCGTAGGTGACCGAGGCGCCCGGGGTCAGCCCGGCCGACGCGAGCGCCTCGGCGGACAGGCTGGAGCGCGAGCCGTCGATGTCGGCCGTGGTGGTGGCGTCGTCCAAGGAGATGCCGGTGTTGTCGAAGGCACTGGCCGGGGACCGGTACGGCAGTCTCAGCAACGAGGTCGCGCGGGTGCAGTCGGACCCGTCCTCGTGCACGTCGAACAGCGCGTGCGCGATGAACGGGACCACACCCTCGGCGTCGTCGGGAAGCCGGGTCTCCCAGGTACGGGTCACCGACTTGCCGGGCGCCACCTTGCCGAGGGTGGACGCCCGGCCGACGCCGTCCACGGCGAGGTACAACACCGTGCCGCGCAGCGCTATCCGCGTGGTGTTGGTGAGCTTGCCCGTCAGTGTCACCGCCTGACCGGGCTCAGGGGCGGCCGGCTCAAGGGTGATCGAGACGGGTGGCGTGAGGAAGTCCTCCTCGGGGCGGTCGTGACTCATGCTTCCTCCACGGTGAAACGGTCGAAGACCGCGCGGACGGTCGTGCCGGGATAGCTGGTGTTGACCGCGCTGGCGACCACCCCGGCGTCCAGGGCCCCGCTCGCCGAGGGAACGGTCACGCTCGCGATCTCGGTCCAGGACAGCAGGTTGGTGGTGCTGTACGCCGTGTACGTGGTGCCGGAGCGGATCAGCCGCAGCCAGGACGGGTGGGCCGAACCGCCGCCGCCGGCCCAGGTGTCGAGCTTTCCGTCGCCGTCGCTGTCGGTCATGAACTCCAGGCCGAACCGCAACGACATGGTCAGCACGGCGTAACCGCCCTTCTCGGGCGCGGTCAGGTCGTTGGCGACGGCGATGCCGTACTTCGCGGAGGGGCTGTCGCTGCCGGTGAGGCTGACCGCCTTGGCCTGCACCACACTCGACTCGGCGGCGGAGCGGGGAATATGGATGACCCCTTTCTCGTCGGTGCCGCCGGACAGGTCGCGGCCGCCCGCCCAGATCACCAACTCCCTGCCGTACTGCCCGAACCTGGCGTCGTCGGCGGTGGCGAACGTCCGGAAAGGGGCCCGCACCTCGTTGGGCTCGTAGGGCACCGTGACCGTCTTCGAGGACCGGGCACAGTCGGCGCTGCGCCCGTCCACGTCGAAGACCGCGTGCGCGGTGAACGCCACGTCCCCGGCCACCTCGGCCGGCATCGCCGTCTCCCAGCGCCGGGTGATCCGCGCGCCGCGCCGCAGGTCGCCGAGCGGGATGGTCTTCGCCGCCGTGGTGGCGCCGGGGTCGATCAGATGGAGCACGGTGTTGCGGAGCGGGAAGGGACAGTCGTTGGTGAGGACCGCCGTGGCGGTCACCGTGTCACCAGCGGCGGGCTCGGCCGGATTCGTGGTGACGGTGAGCGTGGGTCCCAGGGTGTCGAACCGGGTTCCGGTACGGGTTCCCACGGGGCTCACCGGTCCCAGTCGACGGTGAAGACGTTGGCGATGCCGCTGGGAAGGGACGACGGGACGGTGATGTGGATCTTTCCGTCACGGCGGGTCCACCTCAGGGCGCCGCTCCTGCCGAGCAGCCGGATCCGGGAAGTGGCGCTGACGGGGATGTCGCCGGGCACCGACAGGGTGCCGCTGGGCGCACCCAGCACGATGATGTTGAACCTGCCAGGGGAGACGGTGTAGCGGATACCGAGCGGGCTGCCCTCCTCCTCCGCCCTCACCCAGGGCGTCGAACCGTAGATGGCGGGGCCGTTGACCTTCAGCCAGGCGCCGATGTCCCGCAGCCGCTCCTGCATGATGCCGGGGATCGTGCCGTCCGCCCTGGGGCCGATGTTGAGCAGCAGGTTGCCGTTCTTGCTGACCACGTCGGCGAGCAGCCGGATCAGGAACTCCGAGGTCTTGTAGTCCTCGTCCGGCTCGTGCTTGTTGTAACCCCAGGAGTAGCCCATGGTCATGCAGCACTCCCACTTCCGCGGGTCCATCGTGGGGTTGGTGCGCTGCTCGTACGTCGCGAAGTCGAGGTGGGTGTCGAACCGGTCGTTGATCACCACACCCTTGGGGTGCTGACGGTTCTTGGCCTGGTTGTAGTAGTGGGCCAGGGGTTCCTCGCTGCGCCACGGCGGGTTTCCGGTGGGCCGGAACCACTGTCCGTCCGCCCACAGCAGTTCCGGGTCGTAGCGGTCGATGATCTCGTACAGCTGCTTCAGCTCGTAGTCGCCGACGTAGTCCTGGACCGGCTTGTAGCCGGTCATCGGGATTTCCTCGTCGGTGTAGAAGTTGCGCATCGGCCGGCCCATCGCCGGGTTGAAGTACTCGCCGAGCGAGTAGTACAGGCCGGGCCTCACGGTGCCGCGCTTGCGGGCCGCGGTCATCAACTCACCGACGAGGTCACGCTTCGGGCCGTACGCAACGGAATGACGGTCCGTCACCTCGCTCGGATACAGGGCGAATCCGTCGTGGTGCTTGCTGGTCAGCGCGAAGTACTCGGCGCCCGCCTGCTCGAACAGCCTCACCCAGGAGTCCGGGTCGTACTTCTCGGCCTTGAACCGAGGTATGAAGTCGTCGTAGGTGATGTCCTCGCCGTAGGTGTCGCGGTGGTACTTCCACTCGGCGCTGTCCTTGAAGCTCTGGTACCACAGGTACCACTCGGAGGCACTTCTCGGCGTCCCGCCGCCGATCACCGAGTAAACGCCCCAGTGGACGAAGATGCCGAACTTGGCGTCCTTGTACCAGCGCGGCACCGGGTGGGTGTCCAGGGACGCCTTGGTGGGCTGGTAGTCGGGAATGCCGGTGCCGTTGCCGGTCAGCGCCGTGCCGGTGAGGGCCTGGGCGGTCCCGGGTGGGGCGAGGAGCACGGCGCCACCGACGGCCGCCGCCGTGGTCATGAAGTGCCGACGATTGACTGCCATTTCAGTACCTCTCACTGGGTGACGGAGAAGGAATCGAACACAGCGGTGGTGATCTGGCCGGGGTAGTTGAGATTGACGGCGCCGGCGACCAGGCCCGCGTCGCCGTAGCCGCTCGCGGACGGCATGGTGGCGGCGGCGACCTGCTGCCAGGCCGTGCCGTCGGCACTGGCGTAGGCCGTGTACGCGGCGCCGTCGCGGACGAGCCGCAGCCAGGCGGGGTGGTAGGAGGAGCCGCCGCCGGCCCAGGTGTCCAGGCGGCCGTCGCCGTCGCTGTCGGTCAGGAACTCCAGGCCGTACTGCGCGGACATGGTCAGCACGGCGTAGCCGCCCTTCTCCGGCGCGGTCAGGTCGTTGGCGACGGCGATCCCGGCCTTGGCCGACGGCCCGCTGCCGGTCTGCCCGACCACGCGGGCCGTCACGGAGCCCGCTGCGGACGCGGCCCCCGGCAGGTAGATGGCCGCCTTCTCGTCCTTCCAGCCGGACAGGTCCCGGCCGCCGGCCCAGATGGCGAACTGGTCGCCGTTCTGCGCGTACTGGGCGTCGTCGGCGGTGGCGGTCGTCAGGTACGGCGCCTTCACTCCGGAGGGGACGGGGGTGACCGTGGCGTCCACCTCGTCGGCGTCGAACCGCTGTCGGCCGCCCTGGCGGTAAGAGCTGCGGACCCCCAACGGACGGGTACCCCACTCGGCGTCGGACCCGGGGGTGACGGTCCAGGTGGTGGTGGCGCTTTCACCGGGGGCGAGGGCGCGGATGCGTGCGCCGCCCGCCGGCTCGGCCGACCAGCCGGCCGGGAGATCCAGCCGGGTGCGGACGTCGGTGGCCGGCGAGCGACCGTCGTTGGTGAGGGTCGCCGTGATCTTCGCACCCTGGCCGCCGGCCTGCAGACTCGGCCGGTAGGGGGTGAGGCGGACCCGGGTCGAGGGGCAGTCGCGCGCCACGCGCAGGCCGGTGAGGTCGATGGCGTCGGCGAACGCCTTCATCCCGGTGTCGTTGGGATGCAGATGGTCACCGGAGTCGAACGCGGCGGCGTAGCGGGTGGGATCGTCCGGGTCGCGCACCGCCCGGTCGAAGTCGGCGTACCCGTCGAAGACCCCGCCGGAGTCGCGGACGAACGCGTTGACCTTCTGCCGTTCGGCCTCCTTGGCCTCGGTCCACCAGTCGCCCCAGCCCCGGTAGGGTACGACGGTCGCGCCGATCAACCGCAGACCGCGGGCGTGCACGCGCCGGGCGATCTCCTTCATGCCGTCGATCACCTGGTCGCCGGTGGCGCCACCCCAGCTGAGGTCGTTGACGCCCTCGAAAAGGATCACCGTCCGGGCATGGGGCTGAGACAGCACATCGCGCTCCAGCCGGTCCAGCGCCGACGGGTTGCCGTCTGTCCCGGCCGTGATCCGGTTGCCGCTGATGCCCGCGTTCAGCACCCCGGCGGTGGTGGAGCAGCCGGACAGCCGGGCCGCCAGGTAGTCGGGCCAGCGCCGGTTGGCGTTCGCCGTGGAGGACGCCCCGTCGGTGATGGAGTCACCGAGGGCCACCACGGCGCCCGCCGCGTCACCGCCCTGTACGTCAACGCCGGTCAGGAACGGGAAGGCGGAGTCGGTCCTGGTGAAGGCGTCCCCGTCTTCGTCCGAGGCGTGGTCGCCGCCGCCGTCGGGCGTCCAGTAGACGGTCTGGAGGCCCATCCAGTGCTGGCTGATGTGAGTGAGCCGGCCGGGGAAGTACAGGCTGACGACCAGGTCGCCGCGGGCCGGCACGGGAACCCGGACGGCATCGCTCACCGCCTGCTCCCCTGCGGCGATCGTCACCTCGTTCTTGCCGCCGAACCGCACCTCGTACGGTTTCGCGACGGCGGAGCCGCCGTCACTGCGCCCCACGGTCGCGTGCCCGATCGTCACCGGTTCGGCGGTGAACCCGTTGGTCAGCCGGATGCGCACGCTCGACCCGCCCGCGCTCACCCGCACCGGTATCCGTACGGTCACCTCGGAGGTGCCCGGGTCGTACGCGGCGTGCTGGGCGGTGGCCCAAGTCCCCGTCCACTCCCGCTGTTTGGTCTCGGCGGCGGCCGGCGCCGCCGGAAGCAGGGCTGCCAAGGTGGCCGCCACCGCCGCGGTCAGGGCTGCGAATCTTCGGCGTCCACGCAGATGTCCACAGAGATGTCCGAACACCGGTCCTCCTCAGGAACAGCCGCGGCCGAGGCCGAGCGCGGTCAGGTCGATGGAGTCGGCGAAGGCCTTCATCCCGGCGTCGTTGGGATGCAGATGGTCACCGGAGTCGAACGCCGCGCCGAGCCGCCGCGGGTCCGCCGGGTCCCGTACCGCCCTGTCGAAGTCCGCGTAGCCGTCGAAGACCCCGCCGGAGTCCCGGACGAACGCGTTGACCTGCTGCCGCCGTGCCTCCGTCTCCTCGCTCCAGCCGCCCCAGGTGAAGTCCTTGTACGGCGTGATCGTGGCGGCGATGACCCGCATCCCGCGCCGGTGCGCCCGGTCGGCGATCTCCGTCATCCCGGTGATGATCTGCTCGGCACTCGCCCCGCCGAGATCGTTGATGCCCTCGAAGAGCATCAGGGTCCTGGCCCCCGGCTGGGAGAGCACGTCCCGTTCGAGGCGGTCCAGGGCCGAGGGATTGGTCGCGGTACCGGCGGTGATCCGGTTGCTGGTGATGCCCGCGTTGAGCACCCCGGCGCCGGGCCGGCAGGCGTTGAGGCGGGCGGACAGCAGGTCGGGCCAGCGCTGGTTGGTGTCGGGTGTCGAGAAGGAACCGTCGGTGATCGAGTCGCCGAGCGCCACCACCGACCGGGCCCTTGGCGCGGTCACATCGACGCCGCTGAGGAAGGGCCAGCTGGTGGTGGTCCAGGTGAAGGCGTCACCGGCGGGGTCGGCCGTATGGTCGCCCGCCCCGTAGTCCGTCCAGTACACGGTCTGCTGCGCCCACCAGTGATCGGTGATGTGCGTGACCCGGCCGGGCAGATGGAGACTGACCACGAGATCGGCCAGGGCCGGCACGGCGAGTTCAACCGGATCGCTGACAGCCTGGCCACCCGCTGGGATGGTGACCGCGCGCTTCCCGCCGAACCGCAGGTCGTACGGGCGCGCCACGGCGGAGCCACCGTCGCGCAGCCCCACGGTCGCGTGCCCGATCGTCACCGGCTCGGTGGCGTAGGCGTTGGTCAGCCGAATCCGTACGGATGAACCGCCGACGCTGGTGCGCACCGGCATCCGTACCGTCACCTCGGACATGCCCGAGACCTCGTAGTGCTCGCTCGGTGCCGTGGCCCAGGTCCCCGTCCACACGGGCCGGTCGCCCTGTTGACCGGCCCCGGCGGGCGCCACCGTCCCGGCCATGACGGCCCAGACCGCCAGCAGCAACGCCGCGAGCCTGCCGCGTATCGCATGCATGTGCCGCCCCCTACCGCGCCGCGCCGGGAGGGCGGAGCGCCTTGAGCGCCTTGGCGGCGCCCTTGGCCTTGAGGTTCACGAACGCCGGCGTCACCCCGAGCGGCGCCGCGTACGCCCTGAGCGTCACGGGGCCGCGGACGACCTTTCCGTTGGTGACGTCGCGCCACGTTCCGGACGGCAGGACGACGTCACGGGTGGTGCCCTCGTCGAGCATGGGTGCGGCGAGCACGGCCGGGCCGAGCATCCACTCGTCGGTGACCGTGTAACTCGCCTCGTCCTCCGGGAAGTCGAAGAACAGTGGCCGCATGATCGGATCACCGGTCCTCAGGGTGCTCTGGACCTGGTCCCAGATGTAAGGGGCCAGCCGCTCGTGCGTCGCGATGGCCGACCGGTAGAGCTCGACCGTCTCCCGGTCGTAGCCGACCCACTCGCCGGTTGTCGCGTCGCGTACGCCGGTGGGCGAGGTCGAGGCGTACATCAGCGGCATCAGGGAGGCAGCCTGTGCCCAGCGGGTCAGGACCTGTTTGGCGGGCGGCGGGTAGCTGAGGGAGCCGCCGATCATGTCGGTCTCGACGAAGGGGTAGCCGATCGTGGACACCGCCAGGTTGGCCGAGACCGCGGCACGCAGCCCGGCGAAGTTGGTCGGTTTGTCAGCTGTGCGCGTGGCGAAGCCCTTGGACTGGGCGGCGTTCCAGGCGACCCGCAGTCCCGCCCCCTGCTGGTCGAACTCGTCGGCCAACTCGGTGCCGTACTCCACGTAGTCGGCGCGGGTGGCCCCCGGATAGGGGGCGCACCGGTCGTCGAAGAAGGCGGTGTCGAACTTGAACCCGGCGACCCCCGACTCGTCTTCCTGCGCCTTGAGACCGTCGGTGTACCACTGCCGCGCGGCCGGGTTCGCCAGGTCGATCAGTCCGGTCCGCCGGCCGTTCCACCAGGTGAACAGGCAGGGCTTGGCCGGGTCGGACGGGTCCTTCAGCAGGTAGCCGTTGTCGACGGCGTGGGAGAAGTTGGCGGCGGTCTCGGGCACGTACAGGCCGGTCCACATGCCGAGGTCGAACCCGAGGCGGCCGAGTTCCTCGGACAGGGCGGGCAGGTCGGGGAAACGCTCGTCGAAGTCGGCGGCGATCACGCTCTCCTCGATCTGCACGGCGTGCCCGCCGAGCCCGGCGCCGGCCAGCGCACGGGCCCAGGCGAGGACGTTCTCCTGGGTCTGCTCGCCGTAGAGCTGGGCCCAGGAGTTCCACAGCGGGGTGGCGTACTGCTCGTAGGTGGTGTCGGCGCGCTCGGGCTTGCCGACCAGCGCGATGTGGTCGCGGTAGACGTCGGCGGGGGTGTCCGCGACGAACACGGTGGAGGCGGCGGTCCTGTCTCCGGTGACGGTGAACTCGGCGAGCCCGTTGCCGCCGGAGTTGATTCGCACGTCCATCGGGTCGTCGGTGTTCACCCGCAGCCCGGTGGCGCTGGAGGTGTACCAGAAGGGGGAAACCACCTGGTACGACGCCGGACTGAACCCGGTGTCCACCAACTGCCCGGAGTCCAGGGGCCAGGGCTGGACGGTCTGGTCGCTGTTCTCGCCGTGGCCGTACCAGTGCCCGGCGCTGTTCAGCTCGTACGCCGTGCTGAGCGCGTCGGCGGTGGCCCCGGACAGCGACCAGTCGACTTCATACCGATCGGAGCGCAGCGTGACCTTCAGGGCGATGGTGACGCCCGGCAGGTCGGTGGCGGCAGCGACGCGCAGGGTCCTGCCGTCCTGGGTGCTGCTGGTGACCTCCCGGACGAGGTACCAGTCGCCGCCGATCCGGAACCGGAACGCCCCGGGCGCGGTGGCCAGGACGGTCCTGCCCTCCCGCACCGTGGTGAGGGCCAACCGCTCTGTCGTGACGTGCAGTTCGTAGCCGAGCGTCGCGAGGGTGATCGGCCCGGGTTCGGCGGCGGTCGCCGGGGACGCCGTACCGAGCAGCGGGGCGGCCAGGATCAGCGCCGCCGAGCTGCGGCGGACGGTCCGTCTCAGCACGGACATCAGGCACCGCCGCCGCAGGTCAGCTTGGCGTCCGCCCAGTCGGCGTGATCGCTGGAGACATCGCCGTCCCCGTCGACCTCCAAGTCCAGCCAGCGGGCGCCGGAGACGTCCACGTCGATGGCGGTGCCGGCGTCGGAGCCGGACATCACCGGCGTGTCGGCGAGCGAGCGGCCGTCGGCGATCACCTGGAATGAGACGCTGCCGCCGTCACCGACCTCGTCGTCCAGCCCGGCGACGGCGGTGAACCGGGTGCAACCGCCGCCGAGATAGATCCTGACCTGGCTGTCCGCATGGACGCCGAGGCCCTTGTCGTAGGCGGTGCCGTCGATCGTGATGGTCCGTCCGTCACCCGCCGCCGCCTCGCCGTTGGACGCGTCCTTCTCGACGGGGCCCCAGCCGTTGGCGGTTTCGACCAGGGTCAGGTCGCTGACGTACGCGTTCTTGGAGAGCCCTGGCGGCGGCACCTGCACGGCCCGTTCGCCGGTGGCGCTCTTCGGCCGACCGGTCTGTTCCAGTTGGGCGGTCGCCGACAGCACGGCGTAGTGAACCGGGTCGGCGGGCGGGGTCACGGTGTAGACGGCGGTCACCGACGCGCCGGGCCGGACCCGGTCGAAGCCGGTGGCGCCGTCGGCGGTCGCGGTCCAGCCGTCCGGGACGGTCAGGGACAGCTCGACGTCGCGGGCGGTGGGGGCGTCCTTCGGCACGGCGAGCGTGACGGGGACCTTGGTGGCGACCGCGGTGCTCAGGAACGGCTCGGCGTCCACGGAGACCCGCGCACCCGAGGCGGGCATGGCGTAGGTCTTCGCGTCGTACGAGGGCGCGGACACCGTGTTCACCTTGATGCCGCCGGCCGTCGCGCCGAGGCCGACGAGCCTCGCCGAACCGGGGCCCGCCGCCTTCCCGGTGGACCACACCGCCAGGGCGATGGTGTTGTCGCCCTGCTCGCGCAGGAGGCCCTTGGGGATGACGAAACGTGTCTGGGGCCCGGTGCTGGGCAGATAGCGCCCGATCAGCCAGCCGTTGACGAAGATCTGGGCGCGGTAGGCCGTGCTGCCGCCCTCGGGCTCCGCCAGGTCCAGCGCGATCGCGTTGTCCTGGCCCTTCGGCAGATCGAGCCTCGCGCGGGTTCGGTACCACCGTACACCTGGTTCCGTGGCCCCGGACCGGGCAGACAGGGTGGTGCGCTTCCAGTCGTCGTCCGGGTAGCCGGGCAGCGACCAGCCGGCCCTTTCCCCGTACAACCCGCCGTTGTTGTAGGGGCCGCGTGCGGTGTCGACAGGGTTCTCGCCGCCGCGGCTGCCCTGGATCTTCCAGGTGAAGGTGGAGGCCCCGCCGATCACCTCGGCGCCGAGGAGTCCGCGCGGTTCCTTGGAGTAGTCGTGGCCCCATTCCTCGTTGTGGCCCGCGTTCTCGGCCAGGACGGCGAGCACGTTGTCACCGCTGTCCTTGAGCGTGCCCGCCGGGATGTCGAAGGTGTGCGCGCCGTCGCCGGAACTGCCGAGGTGGCGGCCGTTGAGCCAGACGGAGTACTGGCCGGTCGGCCCGGTGTTGGCGTTCAGTGCGAGCGCGGTCGCCGCACCGGTGGTTCTGAACCGGCCCCGGTACCAGACGCTGCCGTGGTGGTAGCCGTACTCGTCCATCGCGAGCACCGGCAGCGAGCCCTTGAGTTCGGCGTGGTGGGCGGTGAGTCGGGCGGCCGTGGTCCAGGTGGAGTCGTCGAATCCCGGGGCGGTCTCCGGGGCTTCCTCCTTGTACTTCCACGTCGTCAGCTCGGGCAGCCGGACCGTGCGCGGCGCCTCGGTGACGGTGACCTTGCGCCCGTTCCAGGTCACCTTCCTGGCGTCGGCGATGATCTCGATCTTCGCGGCCTTGGTGGAGTCACCGGTCAGCTTGAGGGTGCCGTCCGCGATGTCGGCCGTACGGACCAGTGACGGGCCGCGCACCAGAACCGGGCCGTCTGCAGTGTCCTGTCGCCACCAGTGGGCGGTTTCGGCGTCGTCGGCGATCAGCAGTTCGAGACCGTTCACCAGCACGCGGGCCAGGCCTTTGTGGGTGTAGTTCAGCCGCAGATCGCCGCGTTCGGCGTCCCAGGTGGTGGTGATGTCGCCGTCGAGCACCTTCACCTCGGGTCGCTTCGGGTACCGCAGCACGGTCTCGCCGGTCTCGCCCGCGCGCCCGTACAGCAGGGCCACCTCGCGGTCGCCGATCGTGGCGTGCGTCATGATCTCCGAAGTCGAGTAGACGAGCCGCTGGTCGCCCAGGTCGTAGCCGGCGACGAGGAGTTTGGCGTCCCGGCCGTCGACGGTGATCGTGCCCTGCCGCGGCACGCGCGGATAGTCACCGTCGGCACCCGACAGCGACAGCGTCGTCTCGTCCCTGTCCTTCACCCGGGTGTCGGCGTGCCGGACGGTGAAGAACTGGGTGCCGTCGTCGGGGTTGACGCGCCGGTCGATGCGCAGCCCTTCGTCGGAGGGTGCGGGCGCCTCGGCCTTGTCCGTCCGCGCCAGCGAGCGAACCGAGTTCACCAAGTACCCGAGTCGCTTGAACTCTTGGTATTTGGCGGTCAGTTGACGGGACTCATCGATGGGAGCCCCGTAGTCGTACGAGGTGTAGACGGCGCTCGGGTCTGCGAGCCAGCCCCAGTTGGTGCCGCCGTAGGTCATGTAGAAGGACTGACCGCTGACGCCGGCGGCGATGTTCATCTTGGAGAACACCCGTGTGAAGTCGGTGCCGGTGAGCTTCGCGCAGTCCTGGTAGCCGGTGCCGCCCCACGGGTCGAAGGCGCCGCCCTGTGCCTCCGGGATGATCAGCGGCGACTCGGGCTTCCACTCGTTGACGTAGGAATAGTCCGGCAGGTTCTTCCAGGCGTCGGGGTCCTTGCAGTCGAAGCCCTGCGGGTAGGCGTCGAACCCGTAGATGTCGGGGGCACCCTTGCCGCTCACCCAGTTCTGGTTGGCGCCGCCGTCGTTGACGAAGGTCGGCACGTCGATGCCGTCCTGCTTCGCCCAGTCGATGAGCGTCTGCATGTAGTCGGCGTCCTCACGGCCGCCCTGGTACTCGTTCTCGACCTGATAAAGGATCACATTTCCGCCACCGCGCGTGAGTTGATGCCGCGCGATGATCGGATTGATCCGGCTCAGCCACTCCCGGGCCGCCTCCAGGTACTCGGGCTCGGAGGTGCGGTTCACACCCGGCTGGGTCTTGCGCCAAGCGGGCATGCCGCCGCCGGAGACCTCGGCGTTGATGTAGGGGCCGGGCCGTGCGATGACGTACAATCCCGCGCGCTCGGCCTCGTCGAGCAGCCGCTCCACGTCACGGATGCCGGTGAAGTCGTAACTGCCCGGCTTGGCGGAGTGGTAGGCCCAGTCGAAGTAGAGCGAGACCGCGTTGAATCCGCCCGCCTTGATCTTCTGCAGTACGTCACGCCAGGCGTCGGGGCTGGGCAGCCGGAAGTAGTGGAACTCGGCGCCCCAGATGTACAGGGGTTTGCCGTCGACGCGCACGGCGTACTGGTCGTAGGTGACCGTGTGCTGCTTCCCCGCCGCGGGCTCCGTCCGGGGCGGCGGCACGGCCGCTGTGGCGGCTGGAGCGGTCAGGGGCATGACAGCCAGAACCGCGGCGAGCAGCAGGGACCTCACGCGCCCTCTCATGACGTCAGCCCCTTCACCACGGCCGCCCGCGCGGCCTCGATGTCGGTCACGTCCTTCGTACGGCCGTCCAGATCCCGGGTGGCCTTGGTGAGGGCCTCGGTGAGAGCGGCGCTGTCACCGCCGTCCTTCGCGCGCAGCTGCGCGATGAGCTCGAAGTCCTCGATGCCCTCCTTGAGTTGCTCCCAGCGGATGCTGGACATCGGCCCTTTCTTCCCCGGGTAGATCAGGTACTCGTCGCCCTGGGTGAAGATGTGCACGGGCTTGTTGAAGGGGTCGCTGGTCCAGCTGTTGTACGACCAGCGCAGGAACCCGTCGAGGTCGCGCTCCGCGGAGATCCACGGCAGCATCCGCGACTCGACGGCGGGGGAGTACGACAGCGTGTTGGGGTGAGCCGGAGAGCCGTACACGTAGAACGTGGTCGTCTTGCCGGCCGCCCGCCGCTCAGCCACCTTCTCCTTCGTCATCGCGTCGATGCCGCCCCAGTCCACGGACAGGTTCGACGCGACGCCCTCCGTGCTGATCGACCCGGCGACGGAGATACGGTCGTCGAAGACGGGCGCCACCTCGTGGACGAAGTCCTTGACCACCGTCATGGTGCTGATCGGCCGCTCGTCGAAGGACAGCCAGGTCTCCTCCAGCCAGCCCTTCTTCCTCAGATGGGCCTCGAAGGCGGGCAGATACGCGCCCCACGCCTCTCGCCAGCGGTCACCGCCCAGCTCGACGTTCTCGTAGACGGTCTTGCCGGTGCGGGTGTCGGTGTAGGTGAGGTGTTCCTGGTCCTGGAACGCCAGCATCGAGAAGGCGCCGATGTCGGGGCCGAGCCCGGCCTTCCTGGCGGTCTCGACGTACTTGTCCCAGCGGTCGAAGTCGAAGGCGAACCTGGTCCCGTTCCACGTCCAGCCGACCATGCTGGAGTACGGGGTCGCGGTCTGCGACTGACGGGTGCCGAGAGACCACTGGTGGTGCCAGGGGTTGTCGACGATCGTCGTGTTGATGACCTTCTGCCCGCGCGACGCCAGATCACGGTTGTACGCCTCGATGAGCTTCCAGTGCTCCTTCGACCACAGCTTGACCTCGTGGGCCTGTGCGATGGTCTCCGGCTGCGCCCACACGTCGAGGAAGAAGCGGTAGTCGGCGGGGGCCGACACGGTGGCGTCCGCGACGTCGATGGTGAGCGGGTACGTGGCCTGCGTGTCGTCGTCGACGTCGACGCGGACCGTGCCCTTGTACGTGCCCGGCCTGGCGTCCTTCGGGATGCGGAAGGTGAACCAGAGCGGCTGGGCGGCGTACGCGGGCACGTCGACCGAGCCGCGCTCCTCCAGGGGGTCGCCGACGACGTCCGGGTTGCGGTCGCCGGAGACCTCCTTGGCGGAGCTGACCTGGTCGATGGTGGCCGACCAGTCGACCTCGCTCTTGGAGCGCTGCACGGGGACGTACTTCACGAACCGCACCTGGGTACGGTCGCCGTCGAGTTTCGCGCCGCCCGGCCCGGTCAGGTCGCCGACCTTCGCCTTGACGTCGTCGAGGTTCTTGCCGGAGGCGATGGCGAGCTGTGCGGAGACCTGCTCGCCGCGTACGGCGTGCAGGGCCAGCTCCTTGGTGTCCTTGCCCTCGATGGCGGTCATCGGATAGCGCGGGACGCGCACCTCGGCCGAGCTCGCGAAGGATCCCGTGGGCACCCAGGTGATGGTGTCCCTGGTGCCCATGGCGTCGGCGACCTTCACGGTCAGCCAGGTGGTGGTGGGTCCCCCGGAGTCGTCGTCCGTGGCCGCGATGACAGTGCTGGTCGTCGCGACGAGGGCGCCGGCGAGGAAGGTGGCGATATGAGCGGGAGCGCGTGCAGGCCGTGGCATGGGTGAACCCCTTTCGGAAAAGGGTCGTCGGGTGCTGCCGGAGCGATCGGGGTGCTTTCGGGCTGCGATGGCCGGGAGCGTCAGGACGCTGTGACCGAGAAGCCGTCGAAGACGGCCTGGACCCGTTCGCCGGGATAGTTGAGATTGACGGCGGAGGCGACCACTCCCGCGTCCCCGGTGCCGGATGCCGAGGCGACCGTGGCCGAGCCGACCGTCGACCAGGTGGTGCCGTCCTTGCTCGCGTACGCGGTGTAGGTCGTGCCGTCGCGCACCAGCCTGAGGTGGGCCGGGTGGTAGCTCTGGTCGCCGCCCGCCCAGGTGTCGAGCTTTCCGTCGCCGTCGCTGTCGGTCAGGAACTCCAGGCCGTACTTGTCCGTCATGACGAGCACGGCATAGCCGCCCTTCTCCGGGGCGGACAGGTCGTTGGCGACGGCGATGCCGGCTTTGCCGAGGGGGCTGACGGAGTCCTGGGAGACGATCCGCGCCCGCACGGTGGCCTTTTCACCGAACACCCCGCTCTCGTAGACGGCGGCCTTCTCGTCCTTCCAGCCCGACAGGTCCTGACCACCTGCCCACATGGCGAACTGGTCACCGGCCTGGGCGAACTGGGCGTCACCGGTGGTATCGGCCGTGCGGTAAGGCGCGGACACCGTGCCCGGCTTCGGCTTCACCTTTACCGGGAGGCGGTCGGAGACCTTCTTACCGCCGTCGTAGTTCACCGTCGCGGTGAGGCTGTGGCTGCCCCAGCGGGCGTCGGCGGGCGGGGTGACGGTCCACCTGGCGGTGAGCGTGGCGCCGGCGGCGAGTGACTTCGCGGTCGCGGCAGTGGTGGCCTCGGCACGCCAGCCGACGGGCACCTCCAGCGTGGCCGTGACCCGCTTCAGCGACCGCGAGCCCCAGTTGGTGGCCGTCGTGGTCATCTCGAAGGCCTCGCCGGAGCCAGTCTCCGGCGCGTCGGGGGCGAGCAGTACGGAGGCGGCGGGAGCGTCGTTGCTCCGCAGGGCACGCAGGGCCTTGTCCGCGCCCTTCGCTTTGAGGTTGACGAAGGCAGGGGTGACGCCCAAGGGGGCGCCGTAGCCCTTCAGGTCCTTCGGACCGCGGATCACGGTGCCCTGGTTGACGTCGTACCAGATGCCCGGCGGCAGGTGTACGGTCCGGGTCGCCTTGTCGGCGACCTGCGGCGCGGCGAGGACGGCGGGGCCGAGCATCCACTCGTCGGAGACGGTGTAACTCGCCTTGTCCTTCGGGAAGTCGAAGAACAGCGGCCGCACGATCGGGTCACCGGTCTTCAGCGTCTGCTGCACCTGGTCCCAGATGTAGGGCGCGAGACGTTCGTGGCGTTCGATCGCCGCCCGGTAGAGGTCGATGGTCTCCTGGTCGTAGTCGATCTTCTGGCCGGTGGTCACGTCGACGGTGTCGACGGGTGATGTGGAGGAGTACATCACCGGCATCAGCGAAGCCACCTGAGCCGAGCGGATCAACACGTCCTTCTCAGGCGCGGGTTGGCCGCCGGAGCCGCCGATCATGTCGGTCGCGACGAAGGGATAGCCGATCGTGGAGATCGCGAGGTTCTGGGTGACCGAGGCGCGGACCGAGTCCCAGCCGGTGCCCTTGTCGACCTGCCGGGTGACGAACCCGGCCTCATGGGCCGTGGAGTCCCAGTGCACGCGGATGCCGACGCCCTGCAGGTCGAACTCGTCGGCGAGTTCGGTGCCGAGCCGCTGGTAGTCGGTCGGCTTGTAACCGTCGCGCGGGGCGCACTTCTCGTCGAAGAAGCGGGTGTCGAACTTCAGGCCGTCGATGTCGTAGTCGCTCATCAGGGTCTTGATGCGGCCGGTGTACCAGGCCCTGGCTTCCGGGTTGGCGAGGTCGATGATTCCCGCGGTGCCGTTCCACCACGTCACGGTGCACGGCCTGGTGGTGTCGGTGGCGTCCTTGAGCAAGTACCCCTTGTCGACGGCGAACTGGTAGTTGTCGGAGTCGAGATTGATCCACAGGGTCGTCCAGAGCCCGAAGTCGAAGCCGAGGTCGTGGATCTTCTTCGACATGGCCTTCGGGTCGGGGTAGGCCTTCGCGTCGAAGGTGAGATTGCCGTAGTTCGACTCCCACTTGTCGTCGAGCTGGAGGGCGTGCCCTTCGAGCCCGTCGTCCTTCAAGTCGGTGGCGTAGTCCAGGAGTTTCTCCTGGTCGATGTTGGTGTAGAACTGCGCCCAGGAGTTCCAGACCGGCTTGGCGTACTGCTCGTACGTGGCGTCGCTCTTCGCCGGTTTCCCGACGATGCCGACGTAGTCGCGGTAGACCTCCAGCGGTGTCGACTCGACGAAGACGGTGGCCTCGTAGGGATCGGCGGACCGCACGTCGAAGCGGCCCAGTCCGTCCTTGCCCTCATTGATTGCCACGTCCATGACATGCCCGGTGTCGACGCGGAGCCCGGCGGAGCTGGAGGTGTACCAGAACGGGTCGATCATGTTGTACGAGGCGGGAGAGAAGGTCGGGTGCTCGACCTCGCCGCTGTCCAGCGGCCAGGGCTGGTCGGTGCCGGGGCCGCCCTGCGGGGTCTCGGCCTCGCCGTGCCCGTACCAGTGCCCGGCGGAGGTCAGGTCGTAGGCGAGTCCGAGCCGGTCCGGCTCGGTTCCCTCGACGCTCCAGTCGAGTTGGTAGCGGTCGGCGGCCGGGGTGACGCGCGCCTCGACGGTGGCCCCGTCCAGCGTGGTGTCGGCGGTCAGGGTCAGGACGCCGTCCTTCCAGCTCCAGCCGGTGACGTCGGTAGCGTGCTGCCATGCGCCGGCGGAGCGGAACCGTAGGGCACCCGTGTCGCCGCCCGCGGTGGCGAGGACGGGAGTGCCGGCGCGTTCGGTGCTGAGGGCGAGATCGCCGTCGGTGGATACGTCGACGGTGTAGCCGGGGCTCTTCCTGGTGGCCGGTACGGACAGGGTGAGGGCGTCCGCCGTTTCGGTCACTTCCGGCCGGGGAGCCGAATCGGCCCGCGCCGGCTGGGTGAGGGATTCCGTGGCGGGCGAGGCGAGAGTCAGGGCCAGGGCGGCGGCAAGTGATGCGCCGAGTCTGCGGGGCTGTGCACGCACTGGTGTCCTCCAGCGGCCAGGAGCATGACGTGTCTGATCAGCTGTGCAAGATCTTGTGGTTTTCCGAACATGTTCTTGCAGAAAAACTCACCTGTCAACGATGCGCCCCTTGATTCCTGCGGGGCCTTGCTGGCCGATGTTGCGGCTGGTGACAGGCGGGCCCGCTGCCTGACGGCACGAGCCACGGGCAGCGAATCCGGCTTGGTGAGGCTGTTAATTCGGTGTGAACGGCATCAGGCGAGAATCACCGAACGGGTGAGGTGACGCGGGTTGTCCGGGTCGAGGCCGCGCGCCGCGCCGAGGGCCGCGGCGAGCCGCTGCACCACGACGAGGTCCGCCACCGGGTCGCGGCCGAAGGCCACCAGCCGGCCGCCGGTACGGGCGATCTCGTCCGGCAGTCCCTCGGGAACGCCGGACGGGTCGCCGAACCACCAGGCCACCCGCCCCGGGCCGGTGATGCTGATCGGCCCGTGCCGGTACTCCATCACCGGGTACGCCTCCGTCCAGGCGCCCGCCGCCTCGCGCATCTTCAGCGCCGCCTCCTGCGCCACCCCGTGGGCCCAGCCCCTGCCGAGGAACGTGAACTGCTCGGCCGCGAGGAGCTCGTCGGTCAGCGGCTCGGCGAGGGCGGCCTCCCCCTGCGCGGTCAGACGGCTCAGGTCCTCGCCCAGCAGAGCCCGCAGGAACACCAGCTCAGTGGTGGCGAACCGGGTCTGCACGACCGACGTCTCGTCGGCGAACTCCAGGACGCAGGCCGCGTCGGCGAGTTCCATGACGGGGGTCGCCGGATCGGCAGTGACCGCGACGGTGGGCGTCACCCCCCGCAGCTGACGGAGCACCGCCAGTACCTCCGTGGTGGTGCCCGACCGGGTCAGTGCGACCACCCGGTCGTAGCGTCGGCCGACCGGCATCTCGGACGCCGGGAAGGCATCGGTCTCGCCGTGGCCACCGGACTCGCGGAGTGCCGCGTACGCCTGGGCCATGAACCACGAAGTGCCGCAGCCGACGACGGCCACGCGCTCGCCCGGCCCGGGCAGCTCCGCGCCGCCGGCGGCGTCCGGTCGGCGCGCGAGCGCGATGGCGCGGCGCCAGCACTCCGGCTGTGTGGCGATCTCGGTCTCTGTCTGGCTCATGGGGGACTCCCGTCTCGGACACACATGGCGTGGGTCGCGCGGTGAAGCGCCGCCCCTCGTCGGTGCGGGCACACGAGGGATCCGCCCCTTGTGTGGCCGAGTCGTGATCCGGCGTGCCCTTGACACCATGCGTGGTTGATTGAGCATGATGACGTTTAATGCTTGATCGTAGCAAGATTCGAGCATAAACAAGCAACGAGCCGCATCATCGCAACTCCACGCCGTACGAAGAGAGGGTGGTAACCGCGTGAACCGGCACCTCGTAGGCACGGCCGCAGGCCTGACCCTGGCCTTGGCGCTCACCGGATGCGGCAAGGGGAGCTCCTCCGGCACCGACGACTCGGACGGCCGGACGATCAGCTTCGTGGCCGCGAAGTACGACGACGACACCCAGCCCTTCTGGGAGAACCTGATCGACGACTTCGAGGCCCGGAACCCCGGCCACAAGGTCAACCTGGAAGTCGTCGACTGGGAGCAGATGGACTCCAAGGTCAAGACGTACATCCAGACCAAGCAGCAGCCGGACGTCCTCAACTACAACAAGTTCTCGGACTTCGCCCGCGACGACCTGATCTACAAGGCGGACGAGGCGGTGTCGGCGAAAGTGCTCGACGACTTCCTGCCCCTCTTCGCCGATCAGGCCACGTACGAAGGAGTCCAGTACGGCCTGCCGTTCATCTCCAGCGCACGGCTGTTCTTCTACAACAAGGAGATCTTCGAGAAGGCGGGTGTCGCGGAGCCGCCGAAGAGCTGGGCCGAGGTCGAGGCCGCCGCCAGGAAGATCAAGAAAACCGGAGCGATCCCCCTGGGACTGCCGCTCGGACCGGAGGAAGCCCAGGGCGAGTTCGGCATCTGGTCGATGAACAACGGCGGCGGCTGGGTCGACGACTCCGGGAAGTGGGCCGTCGACCAGCCGGCGAACGTGGAGACCCTGACCTACCTGAGGAAGCTGACCAAGCAAGGCCTGACCCAGCCCAACCCGGAGACCACCAACCGCAAGGACGTCTTCAACCAGTTCGCGCAAGGCCGGATCGGCATGCTCAACGGCGCCGTCTTCATGCGCAAGGGCTTCATCGACCCCGTCGACAAGGACCTCGACTACGGTGTCGCGCCGCTGCCCAGCAAGGACGGCACCACCCACAACACACTGGGCGTGCAGGACTACCTGGTGGCGTTCAAGAAGGACGGAGGCAAGAACCGGGAGGCGGTCAACAAGTTCCTGGACTTCTTCTACCAGAAGGAGAACGCCTCCAGGTTCCTGTCCACCGAGGGATTCCTCTCGGTGACCAAGTCGGCCGGTGACGCGCTCAGTTCGGACGCCGACTACTACAAGCCGTTCGTCGACGCGCTGGCACGCGCCAAGTTCGCCCCGGCCGACAACCCGGGCTGGGCGGCTGTCGACGGCGCCGTGAAGCAGCAGATAGGCACCGCCGTGGCGGACGGCGATCCCCAGGAGGTCCTGGAGAAGATCCAGAAGACCGTGGAGAAGGCCGGCTGACGCATGGCCGTCCACGACATCTCCGTACGCGCCTCCGGGGACCGACGGGAGCCGGCCCCGGAGGGGGCGGCACCGCCCGGTGGCCCCGGCCGGAAACGGCGGCGCGGCCTCCGGTCCCTCGAACCACTGCTGTGGCTCGGCCCCGCCGTCGTCCTCATCCTGGCCATGGTGGTCTGGCCCGTCGTCGAAATGGTCCGCACCTCCCTGACCCGCATCAGCTCCACAGGACTGTCCCTCGGCTCCGCGGGACTCGACAACTACGCCGACCTGTTCGGCGAGGAGGAACTGCCGGGCGTCCTGCTGCGCACGCTGGTCTGGGTCGTCGGCGTCGTCGCGGTCACAGTCCTGCTGTCCCTGGGCCTCGCCCAGTTGCTCAACGCGCGCTTCCCTGGGCAACGGTTGGTCCGCTGGGCGCTCATCGTCCCCTGGGCGGCGTCCGTACTGATGACCGCGCTCATCTGGCGCTGGATGCTCAACAACTTCTACGGCGTCGTCAACCGCGTCCTGATGGACGTAGGTCTCCTCGACGAGCCGGTGAACTGGCTGGCCGACCCCGTCCTGGGATTCGCGGCGATGATGGCCGTGGCGGTGTTCGTGTCCCTGCCGTTCACCACGTTCGTCATACTCTCCGGGCTCCAGACCGTCCCCGCGGAGGTCTACGAGGCGGCCCGGATGGACGGCGCCGGGCCGGTGAGGACGTACCTCGCGGTCACGCTGCCGCTACTGCGGCCCTCGCTGCTGGTGGCCGCGATCATCAACATCATCAACGTGTTCAACTCGTTCCCGATCATCTGGTCGATGACCCGTGGCGGCCCCGGCTTCGCCACCGACACGACGACGACCTTCATGTACAAGCTCGCCTTCGACAACCAGGCCGTCGGCGAGTCGGCCGCGATGGCCGTCGTGAACTTCGCACTGATCCTCGTCGTGGTGCTGGCGTATCTGCGGGTCGTGCGGTGGCGGGAGGAGATCCGATGAGACCGCGCGCCACACATACCGGACCCTCGGCCGGGCGGACGACGCCCGGGCCGGAACGGATGACGCCCGGACTCGAACGCACGGCACCAAGGACCGTACGCACAGCACCAAGGACCGTACGCACGGCACCGCACGCCGCACGCACGATACGCACCGCGCTGCTCGCCGGGGCCGGATGGCTTCTCGCCCTGGTGTTCCTCTCCCCGTACCTTCAGATGCTGCTGACGGCGCTGAAACCGACGCCGGAACTCATGCACTCCCCGCCCTCGTACCTGCCGTCCGAATGGCGGTGGTCCAACTTCGCCGACGTCTGGTCGCTCGACGATCCGCCGGTCGCCGGCTCGCTGGGCTTCTCGCTGTACGTCGCCGGGATGTCCACGCTGCTCGCGCTGCTCGTCGGGCTGCCGGCCGCGTACTACACCGCGCGGCACCGCTTCAGAGGCCGCGGCGCGTTCCTGCTGCTGGTCCTGGTCACCCAGATGTTCGCGCCCACCGCGCTGCTGGTCGGCATCTACCGGGAGATGGTCAGCCTCGATCTGACCGACACCGGCGAGGCGCTGATCCTCGTCAACGCGGCGTTCAATCTGCCGTTCTGCGTCTGGATTCTCAACGCCTACTTCGCGAGCGTCCCCAGGGAGTTGGAGGAGGCGGCGTACCTGGACGGGGTCGGCCGGCTGGGGGCGCTGACCCGGATCACCCTGCCGCTGGCCATGCCCGGCGTGGTGACGGCGGTGGTGTACACCTTCATCGCCGCGTGGAACGAGTACGTCGTCGCCCTCACGATCACGTCCTCGGGGGACCGCACGACGCTGACCAAGGCCATCCCCGGGTTCGTCACCGCATACCAGGAGCAGTGGCAGTACCTCTTCGCCTCCTCGTTGATCGCCATCGTCCCGGTCGTGGTGCTGTTCATCTTCGTGGAACGCCATCTGATCAGCGGCCTGACGGCCGGCGGTGTCAAGGGGTGAAGCGATGAGGCCGGCCGACGACGCCACGGTACCGCCGCCCACGCGGCCGAACTCGGCCGGCAGAACGTGCCGTTGCGCGCCCCGGCATCCGGCAGGCCCGGGCTGCCGGGCCGCGGTCGGTCATGACGTACGGTCCGGCGGACGCCAGGTGACAGGCGCCGGGAACACCGTCCCGGTGCGAAGCTGTTCAGGCGCGGACGATCTCCACCCCGGTGGCGGCGAACGGCTCGATCAGCCCGTCGGGAGCGTCCTTGTCGGTGACCAGCACATGGACGTCCGTCAACGGGCAGATCCGCGCGAACGCCCGCTTGCCCAGCTTGGAGGAGTCGGCGACCACGACAACCTGTTGGGCGCGCCGCGCAAGCGCTCGGTTGATGCTGGCCTCACCCTCGTGATGGGCGGTCGCGCCATGCACGACGTCGATCGCGTCGACGCCGATGAAGACGTGATCCAGCGTGATCTCGGCGAGCAGCTCGGTGGCCAGTGGCCCGATCAGTTCGTACGAGGCCGGGCGCGCCACCCCGCCGGTGACGACGAGCTTCACATGCCGGCGTACGACCAGCTCGTTGGCGATGTTCAGGGCGTTTGTAACGACCGTCAGCGACGGCTCGGCGCCGCCCTCGGAGCCCAGGTCGCTCCTGGTCGCCAGTGCCCGCGCGACCTCGGTGGTCGTGGTGCCGCCGTTGAGACCCACCACCGCCCCGGCCTTGACCAGGCCGGCCGCCGCGTTCGCTATCCGCTCCTTCTCGGGGGCGTGACGCGCCGCCTTGTAACGCAGCGGCAGGTCGTACGCGATCGCGTTGATCACAGCGCCACCGTGGGTGCGGGTGACCATCTGTTGGCGAGCCAGTTCGTCGAGATCGCGCCGGATCGTGGCGGCGGACACCGCGAGTTCGGCCGCGGCCGCCTCGACCTCGATACGTCCGTCGCGCGTCAGCATCTCCAGCAGCGCGCTCCACCTGGCCTGCGGTGTCGCCATTCTCCGTCGCTCCCTGTCGGTGGTGTGGGTGCCATGAAACCACGGAACAGGGCGGACCGTTCTGTCGGGCATCGCATGTTTCAGTGCTGTTTCGATTCCAAAGCCGCAATTTCCCGCATCACCTTTCACGATTTCCGTCACTGCCGTGCCGGGAGCCGTCCTCCGGAAAGGCCATCCGCGCCATGCCCCTGACCCTCGCCGCCGACCTCGTCCGGGCGGCACACGAAGAGGGACGTGCCGTCGGTGCGTTCAACGTGATCACTCTTGAGCACGCCGAGGCGATCGTGGCCGGAGCCGAGGCCGTGGGCGCCCCGGTCATCTGCCAGATCAGCGAGAACGCGGTGCGCTACCACGGGGGTGCTCTCGCGCCGATCGCCCGCGCCACCGCGGCGGTGGCCGAGGCGGCCGCCGTCCCGGTCGCCCTGCACCTGGACCACGTCACCGACGAGGCGCTCTTGCGCCGCGCCGCGGACGACGGCTTCGGATCCGTGATGTACGACGCCTCGGCGCTTCCACACGACCGCAACCTGGCCGCCACCCGCGCCGCCGCCGAGTGGGCCCACGCGCACGGACTGTGGCTGGAGGCCGAACTCGGCGAAGTCGGCGGCAAGGACGGCGTCCACGCGCCCGGCGCCCGCACCGACCCCCGGCAGGCACGCGAGTACGTGACCGAGACGGGCGTCGATTCCCTCGCCGTCGCCGTCGGCAGTTCGCACGCCATGACCACCCGCACCGCACGGCTCGACCACGGCCTGATCGCCCGCCTGAGGGAGTCCGTTCCCGTTCCCCTCGTCCTGCACGGTTCCACTGGTGTGCCCGAGGACGAGTTGCGTCGCGCGATCGCCGCCGGCATGACCAAGATCAACATCGGTACGGCACTGAACATCGCCTTCACCGGAGCCGTCCGCGACGCCTTCGCCGGCAGCCCTCGTGCCATCGACCCACGACCCTGGCTCTCGGCCGCCCGTGCCCGTACGACGGAGACGGTGGCCCAGGTGCTGAGCGTGCTCGGGTGAACGCCTGTCAGGAGGCTTCCTCTCCGGTCCGCGTCGGGGGAGCCGGGGGTGCCTTCAGTACGCTCGGGTCTCCCGGTGTACGGGACCTGCGGGACACAGGCCCGGAAATGCCCCGGAACCGCTGGTCAGGCTGGGACACCGATCGGAGACATCGGGAGTGGGGACAGCGTGTCGACTCACCGCTCGGATGTGTCCCGAGGACGGCGCCTGACGGGCATCTTCCCTGGTCAGATGCCCTTCTTCTGCGACTGGAAGAACCCGGCTCCTGCGGTGATCAGCTCGCCAGGAGGTTTTTCGTCTGCTGGTGGTACAGCTTGTGTGGGGTTGCGACCAGGGAAAGCGAAAGCCGGATCTGCGATGCTGCCGACGGCCCGGGCCCGGTGGGGTACGAGGTGTCGCCGTCGGATCGACACCGTCACACACGGCTGGCGGAGGCCAGCCCTGGGGTGCTGGTGGTGCGGAGTACACACGGCGGTGTGTGGGGACTGGCCCGTGAAGGGTCCGGATCCCGGTTGCCGTGATCGGCGCGGTGAGTTGGAGTCAGCCCGGGAACCGGCCTGCCGAACGCAGCTGCCAGCGGCGTTCGGCATAGGCCAGGTCGTCCCGCCACAGCCGGGCCGCCGCGGTGCGCATCACCGGGCGGAGGAGCGGGGCTGCCCGGCGTACGAACGCGAAGCCGGGGCGGTGGGAGGCGGCCACCACGGCCTCGGTCACCGCCGTGCGCGGACGGCCCCGCTCGTCCGGCCCGAGCGGGGTCGCGTGGGTCTCCACCACGGAGCCGACGCCTTCCCCCTCGGTGATGCGCATGACGACGGTGCGCGGGTCAGGGGCGGTGAACACCGCCCGTACCGGCACCACCAGCCGCCCCGCCACCTTGAAGGAGACGTCGACGGTGAAGCGGTCGTCGGTGTCGTTCCTGCCGGGCGAGCCGACGACCGTGAGGTCGACGAACGAGTACGGGTGGAACCACGCCCCGTGCCACGGATCCAGACGGTTGGCCACGACGTCCTCGGGTTCACAGATCCCGGCGCCCTCGTACACGGCCGTCACGCAGCGCGCCGGATCGGGGCGGACCGGTACGACGGGGGTGTCCAGGGGTTCCTCCCCGCCGATCTCGTCGAGCCGCACCCAGACGAGGACGCCGTCGTCGTAGGCGGGCAGCGGGTCCCAGCCGGCGAACGGGGCCCCGTCGAGGGCGAGTCCGTGCCAGTGGCACACCAGCGTCCCGCACCGGACCGGGCTGTGGGCCAAGGGCGCCCCGAGGTGCGGGCAGACTCCCGGCCCGGCGAGCAGCCCGCCGTCGGCGCCGCGCCAGACGACCACCTCACGGCCCGCCACCGTCCGGGACAGGGGATGGTCGCCGCGCAGCGCCGCGGTGGCACCCACGACGTACCAGTTCCCGGACGGCCGAGCCTGCGCCCGCTTCAACGCCCGCGCGATGAGGCCCGGTTTGGCGTCGCGCCAAGTGGGCCGCTGCCGGTCCCACGGGACGGGCCTGCGGCGCAGCGAGAGGGGCAGACGGGCACGCCGCGCGGACGGTTCGGAGCTCACGGCACCTCCTCGGAGACGGGTAGGACCGGGACGACGTCCTGCGTCAGCCGCGCCGGCGTGCCCTGGCCGACTGGGGGCGTCGTGTTCGTGGGTGTGTCCGGGGCGGCGGGTGGCGTCGTGTTCGTGGGTGTGTCCGGGGCGGCGGGTGGCGTCGTGTTCGTGGGTGTGTCCGGGGCGGCGGGTGGCGTCGTGTTCGTGGGTGTGTCC
>NZ_JBVIEE010000005.1:253618-388865 GCF_055572015.1 Streptomyces sp. NPDC030840
GTCGGGGCGGCGGGAGGCGTCCTGTTCGTGGGTGTGCCTGGGCCGCCGGGTGGCGTCGCCCGTTCAGGCGTGCCCTGCTCGACGGGAGGCGTCGCGTACGTCGGCGTGGCCCGCTCGCCGGGAGGCGTCGCTCGTACAGGCGTGGCCCGCTCGACAGGTGGCCTCGCCCGCTCAGGCCTGCCCCGCTCGACCGGAGGCGTCGTATACGTCGGTGTGGCCCGGCTACCGGGCCACACCGTACGCACCGCCGACGACCGGCTCCGGTGGCGCAGCCTGGCCGCGGCCGCCCGGACCAGCCCGTCCGCCGCGACCGCCGCGCGCTCCCGGCGCGGCACCACGGCGCGGCGGTGCAGCACGGCGTAACCGTCGCGGGCGACGGCGTCGAGGATGCTTCCGTACAGGATGTACGCCGTGCGGATGCAGGGCCGGGACAGCGGATCGAGCATGGCCAGCCCCGGTTCCGCCTCCCGGTAGACGCGGCGGGTGAGTGCGTGGAACTCCCGTAGGGCGGCGAGGACCCGCCGGTCCCGGCGACCCGTGTCCCGGCACCGTCGCAACAGTTCCCGGTCGACACCGTGTCCGGCCAGGAGGTCGGCAGGCAGGTACACCCGCCCGCGGTCCAGGTCCTCGCCGACGTCCCGCAGGAAGTTGGTCAGCTGGAAGGCCACACCGAGGGCGGCCGCATGCGGCTCGGCCTCCTCCCGCGGCACCACCGTGCCCAGCACCGGCAGCATCTGCAGGCCGATCACGGCGGCCGACCCGTGCATGTAGCCGCGCAGGTCGGCGTAGGTGGGGTAGTCCGTCACCACCAGGTCGGACCTCATCGCCGTCATGAAGTCCCGGAAATGGCGGTGCTCGATGGCGTAGCGGCGCGCGGTGTCGGCGACGGCCAGCACCACCGGTTCGTCACTGATTCCCTGCCGCAGCCCGCTGTCCAGACGCCGCTGGAGCGCCGCCAGGCGCGGGCCGCGCAGACCGCCGTCCACACCGGGAGCCGGCGAGTCGACGATGTCGTCGGCCCACCTGGCGAACCCGTACAGCGCGTGCACGGCGGGCCTGCGTTCGGCCGGCAGCAGGCGGGTGGCCAGGAAGTAGGTCTTTCCGTGCGCCGCGTTGAGTTCGCGGCAGCGGCGGTACGCCGCCCGCAGCACCGGGTCGGTGATGCCCGCGGCGTGGAGCTCCCGCCCGGTCACCGGGCAACCCCCACGGCTCGGGCGGGGCGGCGCCGGAGCCCACCGGTGATCCGGGCCGCAGCCAGCTTCCCCGACACCAGGGTGGTCGGCACGCCCACGCCGGGAGTGGTGCCGCAGCCGGCCAGGACGGCGTTCTCCGTGCCCCGGACCAGGTTGCGGGGCCGGAACGGTCCCGTCTGCAGGAACGTGTGCGCCACCGAGAACGGAGTGCCCGATCCATGCTCCTGGCCCAGCCAGTCGACCGGCGTGACGAGGGCCTCCTCCTCGATGGCCGCCTCGATGCCGTCGAGGCCACGCCGGTCCAGCTCGCGCAGCAGCGCGGCCCGGTAGCGCGGGCCGAGCTCGCCCCAGGCGGCGGCACCGGGCCCGATGTCGGTGTTGGGGCAGGGGGCGAGGACGTAGTGCAGATGGCGGCCCGGTGGGGCGAGTCCGGCGTCGGTGGCCGTGGGCCGGCTGATGAGCAGGGACGGATCGCTCATCAGCCGCCCCTGGCGGGTGAGTTCGTCGAACGTGGTCCGCCAGGCGGCGCCGAACGAGATCGTGTGGTGGGCGAGCTGCGGCCAGGTGCGGTCCGTGCCCACGTGCAGGACGAGGGCCGAGGGCGAGTGCCGCAGTCGCACGGGCCGGCGGGGGCGGCGGCCGAGGAGCCGGTAGGTGACGGGCAGGTCCGGTGTGAGGACGACCGCGTCGCAGGGGATGCGGTCCTTCGCGGTGACAACGGCGGTGATCCGGCCGCCGGACCGCTCCAGCAGTGTGACCGGCTCGCCGAACCGCAGCTCGGCGCCCGCGTCGGCGGCGGCGTCCGCCATGGCCCGCGGCAGGGCGTGCATGCCGCCGCGCGGGAAGTACACCCCGGCGACCGTGTCCATGTAGGCGATCACGGCGTAGGCGGCGAGCGCGCGGGCGGGCGGTACGCCCGCGTACAGCGCCTGGAAGGAGAAGACCCGCCGCAGCCGCTCGTCCTTGAGGAAGCCGCCGATGCGCCGGTCCAGCCGCCCGAAGCCGCCGAGCGCCGCCAGCCGGGCCAGATCACCGGTCAGCAGGTCGAGGGGGGAGTCGAAGTTGGCGTCGATGAAGCGGCGCATCTGGGCCCGGTAGAGCTGTTCCAGCCAGGCGCGCAGCCGCCGGTAGCCCGCCGCCTCACCGGCCCCGGCGAACCGCTCCACCTCCGCGGCCATCGCCTCGCCGTCGGTGTGCACGTCCAGCGTGCTGCCGTCCGCGAACGACGCCCGGTAGGCCGGGTGCAGTGGGACCAGCTCCACCCGCCGGTACAGGCTGTCGCCGACCGCCGCGAAGGCTTCCTCGGCGAGACCGGGCATGGTCAGCACCGTCGGGCCGGTGTCGATCCGGTAGCCGTTCAGACGCAGCAGTCCCGCCCGGCCGCCGGGCAGGCCGTCCCGTTCGACGACGGTGACCCGGCGTCCGGAGCCCAGCAGGTGGAGGGCCGTCGACAGACCGGCCAGGCCCGCCCCGACGACCACCACATGGTCCGTTGGGCCGGAGACCGCGCGGGTCATCGCCGGGCCTCCGAGGCCCCGGGGCCCACCGGGGTGAGAGCGGGCGCGGGACGCGGACGGGCGGGCGGGCCGGCGGCGGCACGGGAGGCCGTCGCCGCGGTCAGCAGCGCGCGCAGACGGCCCTTGGCGTCCGCGTCGAGCAGGGCACCGTCGAAGTGGCGCAAACCCCGCGCCGACAGGCGGTCGATCTTCGCCTCGACCGCCTGCCGGGCGCCCGTGCGCACCAGGACGTCCCGCACCTCGTCGAGCCCGGCCGGGGTCAGACCCTCGTCGCCGAGCGCCTGCTCGAGCACCTGCAGGGCGAGCCGGTCGCCCGTGGCCTCGGCGCGCGCCAGTGCCAGGGCGACCAGGTAGGTCGGCTTGCCCTCACGGACGTCCCCGCCGCGGCTCTTGCCGGTGTGCCGGGGGTCGCCGAAGACGTCGTCGAGGTCGTCGCGCAACTGGAAGGCCATGCCCACACAGCGCCCCGCCGAGCACAGCGCCCCCATGGTGCGGCGGTCCGCGCCGGCCACCGCCGCACCCAGGGCCAGGGGCCGTTCGACCGAGTACAACGCGCTCTTGAGGCAGGCGGCGCGCAGCGCGCGCGGCTGGGAGCGCGACGCGGTCAGCTGACCCTGGAGTTCGAGGAACTGACCCGCCACCATCTCCGTGCGCATGTCGCTCCACAGCCGGCGCACCACCGTCGCCGTCCACGAGTCGAGCGCCGTCCCGGCCACCACGTCGTCCGCCCACGCGAGCGCCAGGTCCCCGGCCAGGATCGCGGCCGCCTCCCCGAAGCGGGCGACGCGGCCCGGTGACCCGGCGCCGCTGTACCGCTCGCGCACGTCGGCGTGCAGCGCCGGACGGCCGCGCCGCAACGTCGAGCCGTCCATCACGTCGTCGTGGACCAGGGCGCACGTCTGGAGCAGTTCGAGCGCCGCCCCGACGCGCAGGGCCGCCGTGGACGTCTGCTCGTCGGTCCCGCCGCAGGCGCGCATCGACCACCACACGAGCTGCGACCGGGTGCGCTTGCCGCCCTCCAGGGTGAAGCGCGTGACCCGCTCGGCCATCTCACGCGCGAACAGGGTGTCCAGAACGCCGGCCCGGGCGAGCCGGCCGGCGAGCAGCCGCTCCAGCACGCGCCCGACCGCGGCGGGCACGTCCGCGTCGACGGCGGCGGGCTCGACCGCGGGGAGGGTGACACCGTCCGGGGTGCCCGCGCCGGTGGCCGCTCGGCCCGGTTCCCCCCGCCAGGGCGAGGACCCCGACGGGGCCACCAGGCGGGGGACGGGCGGCGGCGTGGCCGCGGGGTGATCCTTCGCCTGAACGGGGCGCATCCCGGTTCCTCTCGTCGTGGTATCGGTCGCTCCTCACCGGTCCTCGGTCCCTTCCCGTGATACGGATGCGGTTCGCAGCGGGTAGCCGGAACGCGCGGGAGTGCCGTCGAGCGGACGCACCTGTTCAGGTGACCGCGACCGATGACCGCGTCGGCGTGCGCGCCGGGGCGGGAAACCTCGCACGGTGCGGGCACGTACACGTGGGACGGAGGGAGCGGCCGTGCTGAAGGCGGACGTGGCGGTCATCGGGGCGGGAGCGGCCGGGCTGTCCCTGGCCCATCGGCTGAGCGGACACATGCCCGGCACCCGGACCCCGTCCGTGATCCTCGTCGGCGCTCCGCCCGGCCCGCTGCGTCCGGCCCCGCGCACGTGGTGCTTCTGGGAGTGCGGCCCCGGCCGCTTCGACGCCGCGGTGCGATCGCGGTGGCGCCACCTGCGGGTACGGCCGCCCGCCGGCCGCGCGGTCGAAGGGGACATCGCGCCGCTGACGTACAAGATGATCCACTCCGGCGACTTCGAGCTCCTGGTCACCCGCGACCTCGCGCGCAGCCCCAACGTCCGGCGTCTGGAGGCGACCGTGGACACCGTGGAGGAGATCCCTTCCGGGGCCCGCGTGCTGATGACCCGGTCGGACGGCCGCCCCCACGCCCTTCAGGCCCGCTGGGTGTTCGACTCCCGTCCCCTGGGCAGTCTCCCGGCTGCCCGCACCACCTTGCTGCAGCACTTCCACGGCTGGTTCGTGCGCACCGCCCGGCCCGCCTTCGACCGCGGGACCGCCGAACTGATGGACTTCCGGACACCACAGCCCGCTCACGGGCTCTCCTTCGGCTACGTCCTGCCCACCGGCTCGCGCGAAGCCCTCGTGGAGTACACGGAGTTCTCCCGGCGCGTCCTGACGCCGAGCGGCTACGAGGCGGCGGTGGGGCACTACGCCGACGACGTGCTGCGCCTCGGCGACCTGGAGATCGTCGCGACCGAGACCGGGGTGATCCCCATGACGGACGCTCCCCTGCCGCGGCGGGTCGGCGCCTCGGTGTTCCGCATCGGCGCCGCGGGCGGTGCGACCCGCCCGGCCACCGGGTACACCTTCGCCGGGCTCCAGCGTCAGACACGGGCGGTCGCCGCCGCGCTGCGGCAGGGGCGCAGGCCGGTGCCGCCGGCCGCCCATTCCGTGCGGGCCCGCACCATGGACGCGGTACTCCTGCGCGCCCTGGACAGCGGCCGCGTCGACGGTCCCGCCCTGTTCTCCCGTCTTTTCGCCCGCGTCCCGACGGCCCGGCTGCTGCGCTTCCTCGACGGACGCACCAGCCTGCTCGAGGACCTCTCCATCGGCCTGCACACCCCGGTCGGCCCCATGCTGCGCACCGCCGCCGAACTGCCCGCACTGCCACGCCGCCCCTTCGACTGACCCGCCCGCCTCCGCCAGCGCCCCTGGAGACCGCATGACCTTGCTGCGCGACGAAGACCTCGCCGCCGCGTTCGACCACGCGTCCCGCAGTTACGACGCGCTGGTGGCGGCCAATCCCGGCTACCACGCGCACCTGCGGCGCTCGGTGCGCCGCCTCGGCCTGCCCGGTGACGGACAGGGGCTGCGCGTCCTGGATCTCGGCTGCGGCACCGGGGCGTCGACGGCCGCGATCCGATCCGTCCTCCCGGCCGCCGGCATCACGGCCGTGGACGCGTCGGCCGGCATGCTGGCGCGGGCCACCGGCAAGCCGTGGGCGGACGGAGTACGGTTCGTCCACGCGCCGGCCGAGCGACTGGCGGACGCGGGGTTGGAGGGGCCGTTCGACGCGGTCTTCGCCGCCTACCTCTTCCGCAACGTCTCCGATCCCGACGCCGTCCTCGGCACGGTCCGCGCCGTTCTGCGGCCGGGCGGACGGCTCGGGGTGCACGAGTACAGCCTCAGCGGACGCCGCGCCGACCGGGCGGTGTGGACGCTGGTGTGCCGGGGCATCGTCCAGCCCGCCGCGACCCTGCTGGGGGACGGGCCGCTCTACCGCCACCTGCGGCGCAGCGTCGTCGACTTCGACACGGCGGACCGGTTCGCCGGAAGGATCCGCTCGGCCGGCTTCGACCGGGTCCGGGCCCTGCCCCTGCCGGGCTGGCAGACGGGCATCACCCACACCTTCGTGGCCCTGCGCGGCGAGGTCCGCCGATGACCGGCCCGGGTCACCACCGGCCCGCCGCACGCCGGGGCCGGGACCGGCGGGCCCGCGTCCTGCCGGCCCACCCGGGAGCCAGGCACGCCACCGGCCGTCCCACGGTGGCCGTGGTCGGCGCCGGGATCGCCGGACTCGCCGCCGCCACCACGCTGGCCGAACGGGGCGTGGCGGTGACGCTGTACGAGCGCGAGCCCCACGTAGGCGGACGGGTGGGCGGCTGGCCGACCCGCCTGCGGGACGGCAGCACCGTGACGATGAGCCGCGGCTTCCACGCGTTCTTCCGGCAGTACTACAACCTGCGCGGCCTGCTGCGCCGTACCGACCCCGCCCTGGCCCGGCTCACCCGTCTGCCCGACTATCCGCTGCTGCACGCGGACGGGCTGCGGGACAGCTTCCGGCGAGTGCCGCGCACCCCGCCGTGGAGCGCCCTGGGATTCGTCGCGCTCAGCCCCACCTTCCGGTTGCGGGACCTGCGCGCCATCGACCCGGTCGCGGCCCTGCCACTGCTCGACGTGCGCGTGCCCGACGTGTACCACCGCCTCGACGACATCAGCGCCCACGACTTCCTGGAGACCGTCCGCTTCCCACAACACGCCCGCCACCTGGCGTTCGAGGTGTTCTCCCGGAGCTTCTTCGCCGACCCCCGGCAGCTGTCGGCGGCCGAGATGGCGCTGATGTTCCACATCTACTTCCTCGGTTCCGCCGAGGGTCTGCTGTTCGACGTGCCCCGCGCGCCCTTCCCGACGGCCCTGTGGGATCCGCTGGTCGGATACCTGCGGCGGCACGGCGCCGAGGTGCGCACCGGCGACGCCGTCGAGCACATCGCACCCGCCCGGGGAGGCGGCTTCGAGGTCGCCGGGGACCACGACGAACGCCGGCACGACGCCGTGGTCCTCGCCCTGGACACCGCCGGCCTGCGGTCCCTCGTCGCCCGCTCGGACCGGCTGGGCGAGCCCTCCTGGCGGGAACGCGTCGCACGCCTGCGCACCGCCCCGCCCTTCCTGGTCACCCGGCTGTGGCTGGACCGGCCCGTCGCTCCCGACCGCCCCGGCTTCCTCGGCACCAGCGGCTTCGGCGGCCTCGACAACATCAGCGTGCTGGACCGGTGGGAGGACGAGGCGGCCCGCTGGGCGGCACGGACCAAGGGATCCGTCGTGGAACTCCACGCCTACGCCGTCGCCCCGCGCGCCCCCCGCACCGCCGAGCAGGGGCGCCTCGTCGAGCAGCTCCACCGCGTGTACCCGGAGACCCGCGCCGCCGCGGTCGTCGACGCCCGCCACGAATGGAGGGAGGACTGCCCGCTGTTCCCCGTGGGCGGCCACGCCGACCGTCCCACCGTCCGCACCCGCGATCCCGGCCTGGTGGTGGCCGGCGACGTCGTGCGCACCGATCTGCCCGTCGCCCTGATGGAACGGGCGGCCACGACCGGTTTCCTGGCCGCGAACGCCCTGCTGGAACGATGGGGTGTACGCGGGCAGACCCTGTGGACAGTGCCGGACCGCGGTCGTGACGCCGTACTGCGGAAAGCGGCCGCGTGGGCAGGGCGCTGAAAGGGCCGTCACAGGGTACAGGGGGACCAGGACGCCCGTGATCCGCCGGGGCGCCGCGCGGGAAGGAGGCCGTGGCACCATGAGACTCCTCCGGGACCTCGGACCCGTGCGCGACCGGGTCGGCGAGGCCATCTTCGCCCGCGTGGCCGGACCCGAGGGCCCGGCCAACCGGGCCCGCATCCACGGTGCGCCGGGACCCCGCTGGTTCGGCCCGGACCGCCCGGTCCGCCAGGTGCACGGCGACGCCGCGATGTTCACCGGCGGGCTCGCCGCCCTGCTGCTCCAGTCGCTTCACCCGCTGGCCATGGCCGCTGTGGCCGGGCACTCCGGGTTCCGCGGCGACCCCTGGGGAAGGCTCCAGCGGACCAGCACCTTCCTCGCCGTCACCACCTACGGCCCCGCCGACAGCGCCCGGGCGGCCTGCGAGCGCGTGCGCGCCGTCCACGACACCGTGCGCGGCACGACAGCCGACGGCCGGGCGTACTGCGCGGCGGACCCGCACCTCCTGTGCTGGGTGCACATCGCGGAGACCGACTGCTTCCTGCGCGCACACCAGCGCTACGGCGCCCGCCCGCTGGACGCCGCGGGCTGCGACGCGTACGTCGCCGACATGGCCCGCATCGCCATGGCCCTGGGCGTCCCCGACCCCCCGACGGACCGCGCGGGGCTCGACCGGCGGCTCGCCGCCTACCGGCCCGAACTGCGGGCCACACCGGAGGCGCTGGACACCGCACGTTTCCTCCTGCTGCGCCCGCCCATCCCGCTGCCGGCCCGACTGCCGTACGTCGCCCTGGCCGCCAACGCCGTCTCGCTCCTGCCCGCCTGGGCCTCCCGGGAACTGCGGTTGCCGCGGATACGGGCGGCCGAGGATCTGTGCGTACGGCCGCTGGGCACGGCGCTGACCGCCGGAATCCGCTGGGCGATGGCACCGACACGCGAAAGGATCCAGACGGGCGGCGCCTGAGCGGCAGGGACGAGGCGGCTATTGACCGGTCAATTGAGTTATTGTACGGTCTAGTTGTCGGAGCTGTACGCCGTGCGGTCGGACGGGAGACAGACATGACCCATCGGTCAAGGGCTCAGCCCTTGGGTGCTCGCGCGGGACGGTCGGCACCAGCCAATTGACGGAATGTACGGTCCAGCCATGACCGTGCCGCTCTACGTACAGATCAGGCGAGAGATCGAAGCGACGATCCGGGCCGGAAGCCTGCCGCCCGGCGCCCGGCTGCCGACCGAGAAGGACCTCTCCACCCAGTACGGCGTCAGCCGTGCCACGGCCCAGCGGGTCCTCAACGACCTGGCCGAGGCGGGACTGGCGATCCGCCGGCGGCGCCACGGAACGTTTGTCGCGGACGTGACGCGCCAGATCAACCTGCTGAACTTCATCACCCCCGCGGTGGCCGCGAAGGGCTCGCCGGGCAGACACGAAGTCGTGTCCGCGCGGATCGCCAGGGCCGCGGACGCCATCCTGGCTCTCCCCGGCGCCTCCGCCGACACAGCCGTGGTGGAACTGGTCCGCCGCAAGCTCGACGTACGCGAGGAGCCACAGTCTGTCGAGCGGCACGTCGTCCTCTTCGCGGCGGCCCCCGACCTGCTGAACGAGAACCTCGAAGACCTCGTCACCCTCCCGTACCTCCAGCGCAGAGGAGTACCGGTCGACGCGATCCGGCTCTACCTCGACCCGGTGACCCTCGACGAACACGACGCCGCACTGCTGCACAGCGAGACCGGAACACCCGCCCTGATGAGGCGCAGGGAGCTGCGTGCCGATGACGGAAGCACCGTCGAGGTGGTCACGACCCTCGTCCGTCCGGGAACAGCCGAGTTCTTCCTGGAGCTGCCCGTCCCTCCCCCATGAGCAGCGTGTCGCTGCCGCGAAGGAAGTGAGTGAACGATGAAAGTCATCATCATCGGTGCCGGTGTGCTGGGCGTGAGCGTCGCGAGGCACCTCGCCGTCGCCGGCGAGGACGTTCTCCTGCTCGATCAGCGAGGAGCCGGCGCCGGTACGACCGCGACCACCTTCGCCTGGACCAACTCCAGCCGGAAGCTCGACCCGCACTACCACCGGCTGAACCTCGCGGGGATGGAGGAGCACGCCAGGCTCGCCGGGCAACTGCGGGGCGCGCCGTCGTACTTCCCCAGCGGGGCACTGCAGTGGGCGGACGCCGCGAACGAGCGGTGGCTTGCCGACAACGTGGAACGACTGCGGTCCCTGGGCTACCCCGCGCACTGGATCACGCCTGACGAGGCAACGCGGATCGCGGGCGACCTCCGCATCCCGGCGGCCATCACGTCCATCGCGCATTTCCCCAGTGAGGGATACGTTCTGCCGGATGTCTTCGTGGGCACCTTGCTGGCGGACGCCGAGCGGCACGGAGCCACGTACGCGATCGACGAGGTCGTGGCCGTCGACGACAGACCTGACGGCGTGTCCGTCACTCTGGCCGGAGGCCGGGTCCGCACGGGCGACCGAGTCGTCCTGGCGGCCGGCCGGTGGACACAACGGCTCGCGGCGGGCGCCGGAATCGACATACCCATGGTGACGGACGCCGGCCGCGGGGCGCGGACTGTCGGGCTGCTCGGCTACGCCAGGTTCCCGGAACTCGGCCTGCGCTGCGTGATCCACAGCCCCGGCCTCAACCTCCGCCCCGCGGCCGGCGGGCGTACCGTCCTGCAGGCTCTCGATCTGAACCGCGACGTCGATCCGGCAGACCCTCCGTCCGCGGACGGCGCCATCGCGAGCACCCTCGCCCGGCGGTTCTCCGCACTGCTGACCGACCCGAGCCGGGCACCGAGGATCGACCTGCGCGTCGGCTTCCGGTCCCTGCCCGCCGACGGCCACACCGTCGCCGGCTATGCCTCCGCGCGGTCCCGCGTCTACTGCCTCGTCTCGCACAGCGGAGTCACCTTGGCGCCGATTCTGGGACGCCTGGTCGCGGCCGAGATCGCCACCGACCAGGAACAGGACCTTCTCCGGACCTTCCGTCCCACACGATTCACCGGCGCACGGCGCTCGGACACCGAGGTGGACCAACACGCCGTACGTCTGGGTGAGCAGTAGCCCGCCGAGGCAACCCGCCGTCTGCCTGCCGTCGGCACGAGGGACTCCCTCAGGGCGGGAGCTCGGATGGTTTACGGTGAGCCGGGCGGAGTGGACGGCGGCATGGGCTACGCATCGCCGGCCGGGTGGACAAGGCGGGAGAAGCGTGACGTCACAGCGCGGCAGTCAGCCGGCGGTAGCCGCCCGGGGCCGTACGGGGGCCGGCCGGACTCCGGGGCCGCGTGCGGCGGAGATCCGGAACGCCGCCCTCGCCCTGTTCGCCGAGCGGGGGTACGTCGCCACCACGATGGCCGACATCGGCGAAGCGGTGGGGATGCGCGGGCCGAGCCTGTACAAGCATGTGGGGTCGAAGCAGGAACTCCTCACCCAGATCATGACGGGCACCATGGACGACCTGCTGCGGAACCACCGCGCTGCCGTCGCGGGATGTGAGGACGTGGTGGAGCGGCTGCGCCGGGCCGCCGAGGCTCATGTCCGCTACCACGCCCGGCACCGCCTGGAAGCGTTCGTGGGAACCCGGGAGATCCGCAGCCTGGAGGAGCCTCACCGTACGGAGGTCCTGCGGCGGCGTGCCGCCTACGAGCAGGCCTTCAGGACGCTGCTCAGTGAAGGCGTGCAGGCCGGGCGCTTCCACATCACCACGGTGAAGCTGACCTCGTACGCGATCCTCGATCTCGGGATGGGCGTGCCCGTCTGGTACCGCGAGGACGGCGACCTGACCGAGGACCAGGTCGTGTACCAGTACGGCGACTTCGCACTTCGGCTGGCCGGCGCGCGCTGAGCGGACGGGCGCGGGCCCCTTCGGACGGGCCGGGCATAGTATCAAATTGAATCTGCTTCAAGTAGGGCTGGGATCGCATGTGCCGGTGCCGTGGCTCCGGCGCGCGCACTTTCGGCAGGTCATGCTTCTGGGCGGGCCAGTCTCTGCCGCCACTCTTCGTCCCATCCTGAGAAATCCGCCGCAGCACACTAGCTGTACTGAGTTCAGTTCTGTAGCGTCCCCGGCGTCGGCAGGTGCGAGACCGTGCCGTGGGAAGGAGAGACGGAGCATGAGTGCCACTCAGCGTTCGGCCACATCGGAGGCGGAGTCAGCGACGTACGAACCTCGTACGGTGCGCCGCGCGATGCTGGCCGGCAGCCTCGGCACCCTGATCGAGTACTACGACTTCAGTGTCTACGGCTATCTCGCCGTGGTGATCGCGCCGCAGTTCTTCCCGAGCGAGGATCCGGCGGCCGCGCTGCTGGCGACGCTCGCGGTGTTCGCCACCGGGCTGGTGGTGCGGCCCGTCGGCGGCGTCTTCTTCGGGTGGCTCGGCGACCGGTGGGGGCGCCGCAAGGCGCTCGTCTCCTCGGTGCTGTGCATGGGAGTCGCCAGCAGCGCCACCGGACTGCTGCCGACCTACAGCCAGATCGGCGTGACCGCCGCGGTGCTGCTCCTGCTGTGCCGGCTCATGCAGGGCATCTCCACGGGCGGCGAGTCGGTCGGCGCCTACACCTACATCTACGAGTCGGCCCCGCCCCGGCGCAGGGCCTTCCTCGGTGCCGTCACGCCCATCGGGTCCAATCTCGGATTCATGTTCGCGGCCGCCACGGCCGGAGTGATCTCAGCGCTCGTCACCAAGGACCAGATGGCCGACTGGGGCTGGCGGCTGCCGTTCCTCATGGCCGTGCCGCTCACGCTGTTCTGCCTGTGGGCCCGGCTGCGGATCGAGGACACCCCGGAGTTCGAGGAGGCCGCACGGCGCGCCGACATCCCGACCGCTCCGATCAGGGAGGTCCTGTCCACCCACCGCGCGGCGCTGCTGCAGTCCATCGGCCTGTCCATGGCGCAGGGCGGGGCCATCTTCCTCGGCCTGACATACATCGGCATCCACCTCACCAGCGACCTGGGGTACGACTCCACGCAGGTGCTGTGGCTGAGCGCGGGCGTCGTGCTCGTCACCGTGCTGCTCATGGTGCCGGCCGGCCGCCTCGCCGCCCGGTTCGGCTCCCGTCGCGTCCTGATGTGCGGGCTGCTGGGATTCCTGGTGACCGCCTACCCCGCGATGATGCTGATGGAGCGGCACAACCTGGCCCTGGCCGGGACCGCCTACCTGCTGTTCATGCTCAGCAGTGCGTTCGTGCAGGTCCCGGCGGCCAGTCTGTGGCCGCACCTGTTCGAACGCCGGGTCCGGTTCACCGGCATGGCGATCGGCTACAACATCGGCACCGTCCTCGCGGGCGGTACCGCTCCGTACATCGCGGCCTACCTGGTCCAGCGGACCGGCAACCATCTCTCCCCGGCGTTCTTCGTCATGACGGTCTGCGTGATCGGGATCGGTGCCCTGCTCACCGTCCGCGAGGACGTGGGCGCGAAGTCGTGCTGAGAGGTCCGTCGCGGTGACCGCCGGTGCCGGGGCGCCGGTCACCGCGACGCGCTAACCCGCCGCCTTGCCGCGGGCGTGACCGGCGTGGCCGATGGTCTGGCCGCCGTCGACCAGGAACTCGCCACCCGTGGTGTACGAGGCGTCGTCGCAGGCGAGGAAGAGCACCATGCGGGTGACCTCCTCGGGCTCCCCGATGCGCGGGACCGGCTGATCGGCGAAGAGCGCCGGGTCGGCGCTTTCCCCCATGGGAGTGCGGATGACGCCCGGATGCACGGAGTTGACGCGCACGCCGGTGCCCGCCATGTCCAGTGCGGCGGCCTTGGTCATTCCCCGGATCGCCCACTTGCTCGCCACATAGCCGATGCCGTCGGCGAAACCCATGAGGCCGGCGGCCGAGGAGATGTTGACGACCGCCCCGCGGCCGCGGCCGCGCATGCCGGGCAGGACGGTGCGCATGCCGAGGAAGGTGCCGGCCACGTTGACGTCGAGGATCCGGCGGAAGTGTGCGGGCGACTGCTCCTCTACGCCGCCGAAGTGAACGATCCCCGCGTTGTTGACCAGGATGTCCACGGGGCCGAGGGTGTCCTCGACGGTGCGGACGACGGACTGCCACACTTCTTCGTCGGTGACGTCGAGGTGGTGGTACCGCGCGCCGGGGAGGCTCGCGGCGAGGGCCTGTCCCTCGTCGTCCAGCAGGTCGCAGACGGCGACCCGGGCGCCTTCCGCGGCCAGTCCGCGTGCGTGTGAGGCGCCCATGCCCCGGGCCCCACCGGTGACGATCGCGACTCGTCCGTCGAAGCGCATCCTGGACTTCCCTTCCGCGTATACGTGATGTCGGGCCCGGCCGGTCGGGTCTGCGTCTGGTCAGTCGGGGACGAGTACGGCCCGCCCGCGTACCCGGCCCCGGCTCAGCCGGTCGATCGCCTCCGGTGCGGCGGACAGCGGGAAGTGCTCCGTCTCGACGTGGATGGCCCCCGAGCGCGCCAGCGCGACGACCTCGGAGAGTTCGGGGCGCGTTCCCCAGAAAGGCAGGGAGAGCCTGGCGCCCTGCGGGAGAACGCCCGGCTTGGAGACGGTCAGATGGCCGCCCCCACTGCCGACGACGGCGAGTTCGCCACCCGGCCGCAGGACCCCGGCCGCGAGTTCCAGTGTCTGTGTGGTGCCGACGAAGTCGAGCACGGCGTCCACGCCCGCGCCACCGGTCCGCGCCCTCAGCACCTGGGTGGTGTCCGCCCGCACCAGGGTGCCGAAGTCCGCACCGGAGCGGTCCGCGAGAGCCAGAGCCTCCTCCCGCACGTCGACCGCCAGTACACGGCCCTGCGTTGTCGCGCGAAGGATCTGCACGGCCAGGTGGCCCAGCCCTCCGACGCCGATGACGGCGGCAGTGGCACCCCGCTCAAGTGCGTGACGGACCCCCGCCACGGCGTGGTAGGACGTCAGGCCCGCGTCCGAGAGCGGAGCGGCCTGATCGGCGGGCAGGTCGTCGATCGGCACCAGATGGCGGACGGACGGAACGAGTACGTACTCGGCCATTCCGCCGTCCCGGCCCAGTCCCACCCCGTGCCAGGCGAGGGTTCCGCGCCGGTCGCAGTAGTTGTCCCGGCCCGCCGCGCACCGGTCGCAGGCACCGCAGCCCCACGGTCCGTAGAGCACCACGCGGTCACCGGCCCGCACCCCGTCGGCGCCGGGCCCCAGGGACGTGACCCGCCCGGCGACCTCATGGCCGAGCGTGAACGGGAGCCGGTAGGGGAGAGTCCCCGGAAGGGCTCCCATGACGTGCAGGTCGGAGTGGCACAGGCCGGTGCCTTCGACCCGCACCAGTACCTCGGCGCCACGGGGGACGGGCCGCTCGACCTCGGCCGGTGTCGGGGGCTCGCCCCACGCCGTCAGTCGCAGTGCCCTCATCTTCACCGTCCCAGGTCCTGTCCGTCCCGTAGCCGCCACGGTAACAGAGGTGAAGTTGGTTCAATACGGGCAGCGCGGAGAAATGGCGCTGGGTGTGCCCGTGTGCGGCGGCTCCTGCTCGACTCTTGCCCGGGTCGCGGACCGGCGCCTACATTAAATGAATTGAGTTCAGTTCTTAACTGTGCGACGCACGAGCACGATGGAGACCCCATGCACCGTCGTCACCCCGAGATCGACCCCCAGTTGCTGTCCGAAACCGACGAACAGCGACAACTGCGCGCCGTCCTGCGGGACTTCTACACCGAGACAAGCGGTCCCGAGGACGTCCGCAAGCAGCTGGCCACCCCGCGTGGCTACGACGAGCAGCTCTGGGCGCGGCTCGCGGGCGAGATCGGGCTCCACGGGCTGGCCATTCCCGAGGAGTACGGCGGGGCGGGTTTCACGTTCGCCGAACTGGCCGTGGCACTGGAGGAATCCGGGCGCGCCCTGAGCTGTGCGCCGCTGCTGCCCACGGTGGTCCTCGCCGCTCACGCCCTGCTGCACAGCGGCGACCGTACGGCGTGCGAGCGCTATCTGCCGCGAATCGCCGACGGGACGCTCACCGCTACCGTGGCCGGGTTCGACGCCGCCGCATCCGGTGCGCTCCAGGTCACGGCCGAGCAGGGCGGTTCGGGCTGGGTGCTGCGCGGGCGGGCGGACTTCGTGCTCGACGGGGCCGGCGCCGATCTGGTCCTGGTACGGGCGGGAACCCCGGCCGGGCCGCAGCTGTTCGCCTGTGAACCCGCGCCGGACAGCACCCGGCGGACTCCGCGCCGGGTCCTGGACGAGACGAGGCGCCAGGCCCTGGTGGAGTTCCGGGGGGCGCCCGCCACCGCGGTCGGCACGGCAGGCGGTACCGAGGGCACAGTCTCGGTGACCCTTGACACCGGTCGGGCCGCACTGGCGGCCGAGCAGGTCGGCGGCAGCGGACACGCGCTGGACGCCACGGTCGAATTCGTCGGACAGCGCCACCAGTTCGGGCGGCGCATCGGTTCCTTCCAGGCCGTCAAGCACCGGCTGGCCGACGTGCTTGTCGCGCTGGAGGCGGCACGCTCCGCGGCCTCGTACGCGGCCGCCTGCGCCGCCGTCGCCTCGCCACAACTGCCGGTGGCCGCCTGTGCCGCCGCCGTGGTCTGCTCCGAGACCTTCCGCCGGGCGACGGCCGAGTACGTCCAGCTGCACGGCGGCATCGGCTTCACCTGGGAGCACCCGGCCCATCTGTACGTACGGCGCGCGCGCAGCGCCGAGATCCTCTTCGGTACGGCGGACCGGCACCGGGCCCGGCTCACCGAACTCATCGGGCTCGCCGCCGCCTCCACCGCCTGACCAGGAACCATGGCACACATCGAAAGCCGCAGCCGCAGCCGTACGGGGCCGACGCCACGGGGCTCGCTCACCCTGGCCGCACCGTTCACCCTCGGCGGTCTCACCCTCCGCAACCGCCCCGTCGCCACCGCCCACGCCATCGCCGCCGTCAGTGACGGCGCTCCCACCGAGGCCGACGCGGGCTACTGGCGGCGGCCGGCCCGGGGCGGCACCGGCATGGTGATCACCGGAGGCACGGCCGTGGCCCCCGAGTCGACCCTCCCGCGCCGCTGTCCGACCGAAGCGTGGCGCCCCGATCAGGGACGGGTGATCGCGGGCGACGAGCGATCCGTACGCCCCTGCACGGGCTGCAACGAGGGCTGCCGGACCTTCGAGCCCACCGGGTCGGTCTGTCGGCCGCCGCGGTGCAGAGGTGACCGTCCACGACACGGCCCGGCAGGCCGGCGGGCAGGCACGCTTCGCCTCCCTCGCCTCGCACATTCCCGCTTGTCGGAGGTTCGTCGACTACCAGCGCGAGCAACTCGCCGACCTGGGCGTCCGGGTGTTGCTGGGCGATTCGCCGGGGCCGGACGAGCTGGGGGAGCACACGGAGATCGTGCTCGCCGCCGGCGCGCGGGAAGAGCCCGTCCGCGTGCCGGCGCGCTTCGGACACACATGAGTTCCGAGCTCCTGCGCCGGTACGAGGGAGTTGTGGCGGACGCGCCCGTCGTCGCCGTCCTCGACGACGGGTTCGGCTGGTGGCAGGGCATCGGCGCGGTGGAGAGCGCGCTGGCGACCGGTGCGAGGGAGGTCGCCTTCATCACCCCCGCGACCGGCTTCGCGACCGGCCTGTCGCCGGAGAACCGCACGCAGCTGATGCACCGGCTCACCGGTGCGCCCCCTGCGTGTCGTCGCGCTGAGCGGGGTGGCCTCGACGTCCTCCGGCGGCGTGCGCCTGCGCCACGTCCTGGACGGTCGGGAGACGTCCCTGGCCGCCGATGTCCTGGTCACCGTTGGCGAACGCCTTCCTCGCCGCCCCGGCTTCTCCCCGGCCGTCCACCGGACCGTCGGCGCGGTCGGCGACTGCGTCGTGCCGCGCCGCGCACGCCGTCGCGGAGGGACGCGCCGCCGCCGAGGCCTTGGCCGCACGGCCCGCGAGGCCGCTGTGACGCGGTGTGTGTCCATCGGCTCGGTGACGGTCACATCGACACCGATCAAGAGCTGAATCCGATTCGGTTTGATGTGATCACGGGGTTGACAGGCGCCCGCGAGACTCACAGACTCATAGTGAATTCAGTTCAGTTCAGTTCAGTTCGGTTCGATCGGAGGGGTTGGAAGATGGCAGTGGAGGACGAGATCCAGTTCGAGCGTGACGGCCACGTCGCCCGTGTGTGGCTCAACCGCCCGTGGAAGAAGAACTGCGTCACCGTGCCGATCCTGGACCGGCTCGACGAGATCATCACGGAGGTCGACGAGGACCCCGAGCTCCGGGTCCTGGTGGTGCGCGGCCGCGGCGGCACCTTCTGCTCGGGCTTCGACCTCGACAGCCTGAAGGCCGACTACGTCGGCAAGTCGAACGCGATCGACGTGGCCGTGAAGTCCGCGAAGGTGTGCGACCGCCTGTACTCCATGAAGACCCCCTCGGTCGCCGTCCTGGAGGGCCACGTCACCGCCGGCGGCTTCGAGATCATGATCTCCTGCGACTTCGCCATCTCGGCGGACGACGCCAAGATCGGCGACTTCCACATCCGCCGCGCGCTGTTCGGCGGGGCCGGTCCGATCTACCGGGTGCCCCGCATGATCGGCATCCGCAAGACCAAGGAGCTGATGCTCACCGGCAAGCTCCTCTCCGGTGTCGAGGCCGCCGAGTTCGGACTGATCAACAAGTCCGCACCGGCGGACAACCTGGACGCGACCGTCGAGGACTTCATCGGAGACCTCGTCGACAAGAGCCCCTTCACGATGTGGCTCACGAAGATGACGATCGACCGCAGCCTCGACGCCGACACCCAGTCGCTCATGGTGATGGAGCACCTCGCGGTGGGCGTGGCCCTCAACTCCGAGGACGCCAACGAAGGGGTGTCGGCGTTCCTGGAGAAGCGTGAACCCAAGTGGCAGGGGCGCTGATCCGGATGGCCACGGATCCGCGGAGTCCGGCCGTCGCCGTCGGGCTCCAGGGCTCACGCTGCTCCGGCTGCGCGGTGACCGTCTGTCCCGCGGAGGACACGTGCCCACGCTGTGGGGGACCGGCCGACGAGACGGTCCTCCAGGGCACCGGCACCCTGTGGACCTGGACGGTGCAGCGGTACGCCCCCAAGTCACCGCCCTACCAGATGCCGCCCGGCGGCTTCGAGCCGTTCGCGCTCGGCTACGTCGAGCTGACGGAGGGCGTGCGGGTGGCCGCCGTACTCGACGTCGACGACCTCGGCGCCGTCCGCATCGGCATGCCCCTCACGGTGACCGCGGGCCACGGCGTCCCCCGGGCCAGGCCCACGACCCCCGGCGAGGAGGGCTCATGAGCACCGACGTCCTGATCTGTGGCGCCGGGCGCACCCCGTTCGGCCGGTCGGAGGCCAGCGGCCGGGAACTAGCCGTCGGTGCGGTGAACGCCGCGCTGGCGGACGCCGGGATCGAGTGGTCGCGGGTACGGGCCGCGTTCGGCGGCAGCGACAACGCCGGCCTCGCCGACACCCTGGTGGCCCGACTCGGGCTCACCGGACTGCCGTTCGTCAACGTCAAGAACGGCTGCGCCACCGGCGGCAGCGCGCTGGTCTCCGCCGTGAACGCCATCCGCTCCGGTATGGCGGACGTCGTCCTCGCCGTCGGCTTCGACAAACACCCGCGCGGCGCCTTCGACCCGAGGCCCGAGGACTGGGGACTGGGTCCGCAGTACGGCAGCGACGGGCTCATGGTGACCACCCAGTTCTTCGGCATGAAGATCCAGCGGTACATGCACGACCACGGCATCACAGCCCGCACTCTGGCCCTGGTCGCCGAGAAGGCCTACCGCAACGGTGGTCTGACCCCGGAGGCATGGCGCCGCAAACCCGTTTCCGCCGAGGAGATCCTCGACTCCGGCATGGTCAGCGATCCCCTGACCCGCTACATGTTCTGCTCCCCGGGAGCGGGCGCGGCCGCGCTGGTGCTGTGCTCACCCGAGGCCGCACGCACCCTGGAGAGCACGCCGGTCACCCTGCGCGCGGCGGTGGTACGCACCCGGCGCTTCGGCTCGTTCGAGGTGTTCAGCCCCTGGATCCCCGCGGGCCCGCTCACCAGCGTCAGCCGTGACGCCTCGGCCGCCGCCTTCGAGGAAGCCGGGATGGGGCCCGGCGACATCGACGTCTGCCAGGTGCAGGACACCGAGAGCGGCGCCGAGGTCATGCACCTGGCCGAATGCGGGTTCTGCGAGGACGGCGAGCAGGAGCGGCTGGTCGCCTCCGGCGCCACGGAGATCGGCGGGAGACTACCGGTCAACACCGACGGCGGCTGCATCGCCAACGGTGAACCCATCGGAGCCTCGGGACTGCGCCAGGTCTACGAGATCGTCCAGCAACTGCGCGGCCGGGCAGGCGATCGCCAGGTCCCCGGCGAACCGAGGACCGGATTCACCCATGTGTACGGAGCCCCCGGCGTGAGCGCCTGCACGGTGCTGTCCCGCTGACCTTCCCTTGTATGTCCCCTGCCGATCGGAGGTGGAAGAAGCGATGAACGCCAGCCCGGAAGCCGGCGCTTTCCCGGAACCCGAGGCGTTCCGCGCCCAGGCCCGGCAGTGGCTCGCCACGGTCGCCCGGCCGCGGGCCGTCGGCGGGGAGTGGGGCAGCGGCTCCGACTCCGTCGCCGTGTTCGAGAACTGGACCGAGGAGCAGGAGCGCGAACACACCGCCCGCACCCAGGAGTGGGAACGCACCCGCTACGACCAGGGATGGGGCGCCCTCAACTGGCCGCAGGAGTACGGGGGACGGGGCCTTCCCGCGTACTACGAGCAGCTCTACCGCACCGAAGAGGCCGCCTTCGACGTGCCCCACCGCACCGAGATCTTCCCGGTGACGCAGCAGCTCGTCGCCCCCGCGATCGGCATCTGGGCCACCGAGGAGCAGAAGGAGCGCTGGCTGCGGCCCATGCTGCGCACCGACGAGCTGGCCTGCCAGCTGTTCTCGGAGACCGAGGCCGGCTCCGACCTCGCCGCGGTGCGTACCAGGGCGGTGCGCGAGGATGGCGGTACCTCCCGCTCGAGCGAAGCCGAGAGTGGGGGACACTGGGTGCTCCAGGGGCACAAGGTGTGGACCTCCGGGGCGCGCGTCGCGACCTGGGGCGTCGCGGTGTGCCGCACCGATCCGGACGTACGCAAGCACGCCGGCATCACCGTCTTCCTGGTGCGCATGGACGCGCCCGGAGTGACGGTACGGCCCATCCAGCAGATGACGGGCGGCACCAGCTTCAACGAGGTCTACCTCGACGGTGTGGTGGTGCCCGACACCGATCGGCTGGGGCCGGTCGGCGAGGGCTGGCGGGTCACGCTCAGTGTGCTGGCCGCCGAACGGCTCGACTCCGGCGGCCTCGGCCTGGACAACGCCGACCGGGCCCTGGACCTCGCCGGGCACATGCCCCGCCCGCTCACCGGCAGCGAACGGCAGCGGGCCGCCGACCTCCACATCCGCACCCTCGTCCAGCGGCTCATCGGACTGCGCGTGACCGCCGCCCTCGTCGCCGGACGCGAGCCCGGCGCGGAGGCCTCGGTCGGCAAGCTCTACGCCACCGAGACCATGCGGCGCACCAGCGACCTGGTCTCCGAGCTGCTGGGACCGACCCTCGTCGCGGACACGGGGGAGTGGGGCACCTACGCCTGGACGGAGCACCTGCTCGGCGCCCCCGGATACAGCATCGCGGGGGGCACCGACGAGATCCAGCGCACCATCCTCGCCGAGCGTGTGCTCGGTCTGCCGAAGGAGCCCCTCCGATGAGCACGGCCACGCGGGTGCCGGAGCTGTCCGTCCGCGTCCGCGACCGGCTCGCCCGCCGCCATCCGGGCGCCCCGGTCGGCGAGTTGGCGGTGCTGCCGGGCGGCCACTCGGGGCTGACATATTCGATCACCGCGGGGGACGCCAGGTATGTCGTCAAGGCCGTGCCTCCGGGGCAGAAGCCCGTCGGGCGCAACGACGTGCTGCGTCAGGCGCGAGTGCTGGGAGCGCTGGCCGGTTCCGCGGTGCCCGTGCCGGGCGTCGTCGCCGTCGACGAGACACAACCGGCCTGGTTCGCCATGGAGTTCGCGCCCGGGGAGGCCGTCGAGCCGGTGCTCGACGAGCCCGGGGTGCCCGCCGCGACGGCCCGAGCCCGGATGCTGGGGATCGCCGCGGTACTGCGGCGGCTGCACACCACCGACACCCGCACGCCCGGGCTCGATCCGCCCGAACCGCTCGACGCGGCCGGGGAGCTGGAACGGTGGAGCCGCACCCTGCACGCCGTCCCCACCGAACTGCGCCCTGGTGGCGAGGAGTTGCTCGCACGTCTAGCCCGAGATGTGCCCGGCGGCCTCCCACCGGTTCTGCTGCACGGGGACTTCCGGCTCGGCAACGTGCTGTGCGTCGACGAGCGTGCCGTGGCGGTCGTCGACTGGGAGATCTGGAGCACCGGCGACCCGCGCATCGACCTCGGCTGGTTCCTGCTCTTCGCCGACCACCGCAACTTCCCCCAGCTGGGGCGTGCCGTGCCCGGCCTGCCCGGGGAGAGGGAACTGCTGGACGCCTACCTCGACGGCCGGCCCGCCCTGCCCGCGATGGACTGGTTCCGGGCGCTCGGCCGCATGAAGATGGCCGCGATCATGGGCCACAACCTGCGCCGGCACCGTGAGGGCAAGCACCACGACCCGGACCAGGAGCGACTGCCGCCCACCATCGCCGCGATGATCCGCACGGCACGCGACATCCTCGGCTGATCCGGACCGACCACACGAATCCCGGACACGAATCCCGGACAGGAGCAATCGTGGATTTCGGATTCTCGCCCCGAGCGAGTGAACTCCAGGACCGCATGCGGTCGTTCATGGAGCAGCACGTCCTTCCCGCGGAGGCTGTCTACGACCGGCAGCTCGCCGAGGCGGACGACCCGCACGCCCTGCCGCCCGTGATGACGGAGCTGAAGGAGAAGGCGCGTGCCGAGGGCCTGTGGAACCTCTTCATGGCGCACAGCGACTGGGGCGCGGGACTCACCAACCTCGAGTACGCGCCGCTCGCCGAACTGGCGGGCCGCTCGATCATCGGCCCCGAGGTGTTCAACTGCTCGGCCCCCGACACCGGCAACATGGAACTCCTCGCGCTGTACGGCACGCCCGACCAGCAGGAGCGGTGGCTGCGCCCCCTGCTGGACGCGGAGATCCGCTCGTGCTTCGCCATGACCGAGCCGGAGGTCGCCAGCTCCGACGCCCGCAACATCCGTACCCGTATCACCCGCGACGGCGACGCCTACGTCGTCAACGGGCGCAAGTGGTACACCTCCGGGATCCTCGACCCCGACTGCGAACTGATCATCCTGATGGGCAAGACCGATCCGGACGCGCCCACCTACCGGCAGCAGAGCATGCTGCTCATCCCCCGGGACACCCCGGGCGTCACGGTCCTGCGCGACCTGCCGATGTTCGGCTACACCGACCGGCTCGGACACGGTGACGTGCTCTTCGAGGACGTCCGCGTGCCGGCGGAGAACATCCTCGGGGACGAGGGAGAGGGCTTCGCGCTCGCCCAGGGGCGGCTCGGTCCGGGCCGGATGCACTACGCGATGCGCGCCGTGGGCTTCGCCGAGCGCGCCCTGCAGCTGATGTGCGAGCGCGTCACGGCACGCAGCGCCTTCGGCGGACCACTCGCCGACCAGGGCGTGGTGCGCGAGTGGATCGCCCGCAGCCGCATCGAGATCGAGCAACTGCGCCTGCTCGTCCTGAAGTCCGCCTGGCTGATGGACACCGTCGGCAACGCCGCCGCCCGTATGGAGGTCGCCGCGATCAAGGTCGCGGCGCTGGAGGTCGCCCACCAGGTGGTCGACCGCGCGGTGCAGGCGCATGGCGCCGCGGGGGTCAGCGACGACACCGTACTGGCCCGGCTGTACGCCATCACGCGGGCACTGCGCATCGCCGACGGCCCCGACGAAGTGCATCTGCGCACGGTGGCCCGCGAGGAACTCGCCAAGTACCGCGACAGGACCGGGCACGACAAGACCGGGCACGACAAGACCGGGCACGACAAGACCGAGCAGGAGAAGACCGACATGAAGGCAGGGGCAGCGTGAGCGCCGGCACTCTCGACGGCCGGGTCGCCGTCATCACCGGCGGATCCCGCGGCATCGGGCTCGGCATCGCCACCGCCTACCGAGCGGCCGGCGCGCACGTGGTGATCGCGGCCCGCAAGGCGAGCGGACTCGCCGAGGCGCGCGAGGAGTTGCTGCGCGTCAAGGGCGACGGCGACGTGCACACGGTCGTGGCCAACGCCGGCGAACCCGAGCAGGCCGAGGCCTGCGTCGACGAGACCATGGCCCGCTTCGGCCGTCTCGATGTCCTCGTCAACAACGCGGCGACCAACCCGTACCACGGCGATCTGCTCGACCTTGACCTGCCGCGCGCGGAGAAGACCGTACGCGTCAACCAGTACGGCATGATCGCCTGGACCCGGTACGCCTGGCGGGCCTGGATGGCCGAGCACGGGGGAGCGGTGGTCAACATCGCCTCCGTAGGCGGGCTGATCGTCGATCCGCACATCGGCTACTACAACGCCACCAAGGCCGCCATGCTGCACATGACCCGGCAGCTCGCCTACGAACTCGGGCCCCGGGCCCGGGTGAACGCCATCGCTCCCGGCCTGATCAAGACGGAGCTGGCCCGGGCGGTGTGGGAGGTCCGGGAGCCGATCCTCACCGCCCAACTGCCGCTGCGGCGCCTCGGCACGGTGGAGGACGTGGCGAACGCGGCGCTGTTCCTGGCCTGTGACGCCTCCTCCTGGATGACCGGCCAGACCCTCGTGCTCGACGGCGGAGCCACCGCCCTGCCGATCGGGGTGGACGAGTGAGCGGGCCACGACCCGCCGCCGAGCTGTTCTCGCTCCAGGGCAGGACGGCCGTCGTCACCGGCGCCTCCGCCGGGCTCGGCGCACGCTTCGCCGCGGTCCTCGCGCAGGCGGGCGCCACCGTGTTCGCCGCGGCCCGCCGCATCGACCGGCTGAAGGAACTCGCCGACTCCGACGCGCGTATCCACCCCGTGGCCTGCGACGTCTCGCTCGCCGACGACCGTACGCGGCTCGCCCGGACCGCGCTGACCGCTACCGGCCGTCTCGACATCCTGGTCAACAACGCGGCCACCCCGGGCGAGACGCGCGCCGAGGACGAGTCGCCGGACGCCTTCGCCGACGTCCTCGGCGTCAACCTCACCGCGCCCTACCACCTGGCCCGCCTCACCGCCGAGGCACCCGGTGACACGGGCGGCAGGAGCATCATCAACGTCTCCTCCATCCTCGGCCTGGTGACCGCCGCGCCCCTGGGCGGCGCGAGTTACTCCGCGTCCAAGGCCGGACTGATCGGACTGACGCGTGAGCTGGCCGGACAGTGGGGAACGAGCGGCACCCGCGTCAACGCGCTCGCCCCGGGCTGGTTCCGCACCGAGATGACCGCGGACCTCTTCGGCGACGAGCGCTCCAGCCGCTGGGTCGAGCGCAACACCCTGCTGCGGCGCGGCGGCGACGGCCATGAACTCGACGGCGCGCTCCTGTTCCTCGCCTCGGACGCCTCCTCGTACTGCACCGGGCAGGTGCTGACCGTCGACGGCGGATGGACGGCGCGATGACGGCCGGAGCGACGCGGGTCGGCATCGACATCGACGACTGCGGCCTGGCACGCCTCACCCTGCGCCGGGGCGAGGCCGGCAACGCAATCGACCTGGACATGGCGCGCGGACTGCTTCAGGCGGCGCGGACCTGCGCACGTGAGGCCGTACGGGCCGTGCTGCTCACCGGCGAGGGAAAGTCCTTCTGCGTCGGCGGCGACCTCAGGGAATTCTCACAGCTCTCCGGCAAGGCGCTGGAGAAGCACCTGACCGCGGTGACCGACGCGCTGCACGACGCCCTGCGTACGTTCGCCGCGAGCGACGCGCCCGTGGTGGCCGCCGTGCAGGGTGCCGTGGCGGGCGCCGGCATCGGTCTGGCCGCGGCCGCCGATGTGACCCTCGCCGCCGACGACGCCTCGTTCACCGCCGCGTACACCGCCATCGGTTACTCACCGGACGCCGGAGTCAGCTGGTTCCTGCCCCGTCTCCTCGGCCCGAAGCGGGCCCTGGACCTGCTGCTGACCAACCGCCGCGTCCCCGCGGCCGAAGCCGCGGCGATCGGACTGGTGACCAGGACCGTGGCCCCCGACCGGCTCGCCGCCGAGGCCGAGCGCACGGCCGAGGTGCTGCGCCGGGGACCCACCCCCGCCTTCGGGGCCACCCGCCGGCTCGTCGCCGCCGGGCTGACCGCTGACCTCGGGCCGCACCTGGACCGCGAGGCCCGTGCGCTCGCCGCCGCGGCCGCGTCCGACACGGGCCGTGAGGGCGTCGCCGCGTTCCTGGGCAAACGGGCGCCCGACTTCACGCACATCCCGCCCCGCCCCTGAACCTGTACCGAACCCTGGAGCCCACCGTGCCGGAAGCATTCGTCGTCGGAGCCGTCCGTACCCCCGTCGGCCGCCGCAAGGGCGCCCTCAGCGGCGTGCACCCCGCCGACCTCGGCGCCCATGTGCTGCGCGCCCTGCTCGAACGCACCGGGGCCGACCCGGACGCCGTCGACGACGTGTACTTCGGCTGCGTCAGCCAGCTCGGAGCGCAGACCGGGAACATCGCCCGCACCGCCTGGCTGTCGGCGGGGCTGCCGCAGCACGTACCCGGCACCACCATCGACCGCCAGTGCGGTTCCTCCCAGCAGGCCGTTCACTTCGCCGCGCAGGCGGTGGGCTCCGGCACCGCCGACCTGGTGGTCGCGGGCGGGGTGGAGGTGATGAGTCTGGTGCCCATCGCCAGCCCCATGGTCGTCGGTGAGCAGGCCGGCATGGGCAGCCCGTTCGCCGGGGACGGCTGGCGCGAGCGCTTCGGGAACCAAGAGGTGTCGCAGTTCCGCGGGGCCGAGCTGATCGCCGAGAACTGGGGCGTCTCCCGTACCGACATGGAACGGTTCGCGCTGACCAGCCACCAGCGGGCCCTCGACGCCCAGGCCCACGGCGTCTTCGACGACGAGATCACCCCGGCCTTCGGCCTCACCGCCGACGAGGGCCCGCGCGCGGACACCAGCCGCGAGAAGATGGCCGGTCTGAAGACCCTCACCGAGGGCGGCCGGCTCACCGCGGCCGTCTCCAGCCAGATCTCCGACGGCGCCGCCGCCCTGCTGATCGCCTCCGCGGAGGCGGTGCGCCGCCACGGTCTGACCCCGCTGGCCAGGGTGCACACCATGGCCGTGGTCGGCTCCGACCCGATCCGGATGCTGACCGGCCCGATCCCCGCCACCGAGAAGGTCCTGAAGCAGGCCGGGCTGTCGATCGGCGAGATCGACCTGGTCGAGATCAACGAGGCGTTCGCCTCCGTCGTCCTGGCCTGGCAGAAGGAGACCGGCGCCGCCTCGGAACGGGTGAACGCCTTCGGCGGCGCCATCGCGCTCGGGCATCCGCTCGGCGCCACCGGCGCCCGGCTCATGACCACGCTCGTCCACCAGTTGCGCAGGACCGGCGGCCGCTATGGTCTGCAGACGATGTGCGAGGGCGGCGGCATGGCCAACGCGACCGTGATCGAGCGGCTTTGACCGGAAGCCGATTGGCAACTGAGTTCAGCTTGGGTCTACTCTCGGGTACGCACGAGTGGGCGGCAGCCGGGAGACAGGTCAGCCATGGCGACAAGGATCGTTGAACCGGAAGCGGGGCCGAGGTCCAAGCGGGCCGCCATTCTGGCGGCCGCCGTCGACCACTTCGGCGAGGAGGGCTTCGAGGCCACCAAGTGGTCCACGGTGGCGAAGCGGGTCGGCATCGGACAGACCGCGCTGTACCACTACTTCGAGTCCAAGACCCACTGCCTGCTCACCATCATGCGGCAGGAGCTGCAGCGCTCCCACGACAAGTTCACGGAGACCACGGCGGACGTGGAGGACCCGGTGGAGGCGCTCCGGGCGGCCGTTCGCGCGGCGTACGACGTCTCCGACCAGGAGGTCCTGCAGATGCGCATCCTGCAGAACCACATGGACCTGCTCTCCGGCCCGCGCAAGTCCCAGCGGGAGGAGGCCGAGCGCGTCGCGGCCCGCCGGCTGGTCCAGCTCGTCGAGCGGGACTGGACGAACCTGCTGGTGCGGGGTATGTCCCAGGGCGCGTTCCCGCTGCGCGACGCGCAGCTCCTGGGCGCGAGTGTGCTGGGCCTGATCGTCAGCGTCTGGCGGTGGTACCGGCCGTCCGGGCCGACGCCGCTGTCGGAGGTCAGCGAAGTGATCGAGGGTGCCTGCGAGCGGATGGTCGCCACGTGACGCCCTGAGAGCCTGTGCCATGTCCCCGGCCGGGCGCGCGGCGTCCGGCCCTCCGGCGCCCTGCGATCGCACGCACCGGACGCCGCGCGCTGGTCCGGCCGAGGACAGGACACAGGCTCTGAGCGTCCCGGCTTGTGGCCCCCGGCGATTTCCGCCGGGGGCTTTGTCGTGCCGGTGGTGCGACACGGCTGTTGTCCCCGCGGCTCCGGGATGCACTATTGCCAGGCCGTTTCCCCGCGATTACGATCCTAACTGAATTGAACTTGGCTCAATTCGATCACCGCGAGCGGTCGCCGACCGAAGGGGTTCACTCATGACGTTGCGCGCATACATGGCCGGCATGGACAGCCGGCACCCTGGGCGGACGCTTCAGCTGCTCGAACCCGACTTCCGCTTCCTCATCGCCCTGCCGGGCAAGGAGGTCACCGGAAAGTCCAGGGAGGACTTCGCGGCGTACATCGCCGGCCGCAACGCCGTGGACCGGACGCACGAGATCCTGCGGTACAGCCGGGACGGCGACCTGGAGACCGTCTACGGAGTGGTGACGGAGGGCGGGCGGTACGCCGGTTCCTTCCTCTCGGCCGCGGTGATCTCGCCCGGCGGACTCCTGGCCCGCTACCAGTCCTTCTTCACCACGTCCTTCGAACTCGTCGACTGGGCCGGGCAGGCCACGAACGACAGGAGCCGGGCATGACCGACACCTCGGCCGGGGCCCCCTTCCTCACCGCGTGGTTCGAGATCCTCGACGGCGACGAGCCGTCCCGCGTCCTCGACCTGATCAGCGACGACTTCTCGCTCTCCATCCTCTTCTCCACCGGCGACGGCAAGGCCACCGACTTCGCGGGCGACCGCGCGGCCCTCGTGGGCTACCTCGAACAGCGCGAGAAGGGCACCCGCACCCACCACAGGCTGTCGGCGACCACCCTCGGCCAGGACGAGCTCTTCCTGGGGGAGGTACGACGCGCGGGTGTCCCCGAGGCGAGCTTTGTCGCCGCCGGGCGGGTGAACGACGAGGGCCGGCTGCAGCGCCTGCTGATCGGACGCTCGTCCGAGATCCGCTTCACCTGACCGTGTTCGCACTGACCGTGTACGCGCGCACGCCCCGTCCGATCGACGTACGACCGACCACGCACGGAGGACCGTCATGTACAACCTCGTCCTGCTGGCAGCGCGGCCCCCGGAGTGGACGCACGAGCAGTTCATCACGTGGTGGCGCGGCGACCACGCGGAGCTGACCTACCGCCTGCCGGGACTGCGTGCCTGGCGGCACACCGAGATCGACGCCGCTCTGGAGCCCCGCTCCGAAGGCTGGGACGGGATCTCCGTGCTCAGCTTCGACTCGCCGGAGGACCTGAGGAAGGCCCTCGCGAGCCCCGAGTGGGCCGAGGCCGTCGCACAGGTCGGTGACATGAGGGGCCGCCGCATCGCGGTCATGGGGCACGAGGCGGAGATGTTCGCCGCCTGACGTTCGGGACATCGCAGCGAGGGACAAGATGCGACAGGTAGTGCGGGAGTTCCAGCAACAGGCGAACGAGGCGGACTTCGTCGCCGTCATCGACGACGCGGGCAGCCATACCGCCCGCCAACTGCTCGACGAGGCCACGCCGATGGCCGCGGCGCTGTCCACCGGGAGCCCGGACGGAGCGGGCCGCACCGTCCTCGTCCAGGCCGACAACTCATGGCGTACGGTCGCCGCCACCCTGGCGGTCGGCCTGACCGGTGGCGTCATCGCGGTCGTCAACCGGCACACGACCCGCGCCGAGTTCACCGCGGCCTGGGAGGACATCCGCCCGGACGCCGTGGTCGCCGAGCCCTCCGCGATGGACGAATGGGCGGTGGCCGAACGGCTCCCGGGCCCGCCGCAGCCGGTGCTCGACGGCTGGACGTGCCTGGCCACGCCCCGCACACGAGGAGTGTCACGCTGGTCGGGCGGCGCCCTGATCGGCCTCACCTCCGGATCGACCGGGCGGCCCAAAGGCGTCGTGCAGTCCGAGTCCGCCCTGCGCTACGCAGCCACGAGCACCATCACCGTCAACGGCCTGTCGCCCGGCGACGCCGTCGCCGCGATCGTGCCGCTGTCGTCGACGGCGGCGTACTGCTTCGGTGTCTATCTCTCGCTGCTGCTGCGCGGGCCGCTCGCCATGACGGGGAGGTGGGACAGGGCCGTCGCCCTGCGGCGGCTGGCCGACGCCGAGGTCCGCTGGACCATGTGCGTACCGACCATGGCGCTGCAGATGGGCGCCGAGGCGGCCGGCTCCGGCATCCTTCGCGGAGTCCGGTCGATCACCGTCGGCGGTGGGCCGATGGACCGCGGAGCGCTGGCCCGGGCGGAGCGGTCACTGGGCACGAGGATCCTGCGCGTCTTCGGCATGTCCGAGTGCCTCGGCCACACCTCGCCGAGCCCCGACGACCCCGAGGAGATCCGTCTCGGCAGAGACGGCCGTCCCTTCCCGGGCACGGACGTACGCGCGCTCACCCCCGACGGGCAGATCGCCGGACCCGGGGTGACCGGCCGGGCGCAGGTGCGCGGCCCTTCCCTGTTCCTCGGCTACGCCCGCGACGGCGAGGTGGCGCCTGCGGCACTCACTCAGGACGGCTACCTGCCCACCGGCGACCTGCTGATGACCCACGAGGACGGCACCATCAGCATCATGGGCCGCGAGAAGGACATCATCATCCGCGGCGGCCGCAACATCGACATCACGGAGATCGAGCGCGCGGTGGCCAGTTACCCGCGCGTGGCCAGGGTCTGTGTCGCGGCGGTTCCCGACGACGTGCTCGGGGAACGCGTGGCACTGCTCGTCGTCACCGAGGACGGCGGCGGCATCGACCTGCCCGAGGTGACCGGGCACCTGGAGAGCGTCGGCCTGTCCAAGACAAAATGGCCCGAATTCGTGTACGGCGTCCAGGAGTTGCCCCAGACCAAGGTCGGCAAGCTCGACCGCGGCGGGGCCAGGGACCTCGCCGTCCGACTGCATGCCCGGACGGCCGACGACCGGTCCTGACGAGGCGACCAAGCGCGGACGGTGCCGTCACACACGCCGACGGGTTGCGATCCCGGGACAGTGCAAGACAAGGAGGAACATGACACCGCGGGCCGACCAGGGCCCGTGGGCCGCAGCCGGAGTGCGGACCGTACAGCCCGGCGTGCACCGCGTTCCTCTGCCCCTTCCTGAAAAGACGACCTGCACGCGGTCAACGCCTGCCTTCTGGAGGACCACGCGCACGGGCGCGGTGACCTCAAGGCCAGGTGACCTCGCCGGCGAAGGAGGGGCGCCGGGCCGGCCGCCCCCCCGGGGCCGGCAGACCCTAGGACAGCAATTCCAACCCGGAGCGCAGCAGCGCCGGGACCGCGGAGCCGACCCGTTCGAAGCCCGTCCCGACGGTCTGCCCCGCGCGGTAGCGGGCGTGGATGCCCTCGGCGATGACCGCCAGCTTGAAGCAGCCCAGCGCCTGGTAGAAGGGCAGGCCTTCGACGTCCCGGCCGGAGCGCCTGGCGTACCGCTCGGCCAGCTCGTGGCCCGCGGGGAAGCCGGGGTTGGCCGTGGGAACGTGCCGCGCCCCGAGCACCGGCTCGCAGACCGGGTCCCAGTACATGAGCAGCATCCCGAGGTCGGCGAGGGGATCACCGAGCGTGGCCATCTCCCAGTCGACGATCGCGGCGATCCGCCCGAAGTCCCCGGGTGCCAGGATGGTGTTGTCCAAGCGGTAGTCGCCGTGCACGATCGCCGCCGCGCCGCTCACGGGCAGGGCGCGGGCGAGTCGTCGGTACAGCGTTTCGAGGTCGGGCAGCGCTCGGGTGGCGACCTTGTCCCACTGGCTGCGCCACCGCCGCACCTGGCGCTCCAGATAGCCGTCGGGGCGGCCGAACCCGCCGAGCCCGACAGCGGCGGCGTCGACCGAGTGCAGCGCCACCAGGGCGTCGACCAGCGCGTCGGCGCTGCGCCGTGCGTCGGCCGGGGGCAGCGCGGCTGCCTCGTCACCGTCGCGCAGTACGGCGCCCTCGACGAAGTCGACGACGCAGAACGGCGCCCCGATCACCGCCGGGTCCGTGCACGACAGCACGGCTCGGGCCACCGGCACTCCGGTGCCGCCGAGCGCTGCGACGACGCGGTACTCACGGTCCATGTCGTGCGCGGTCGGCGTGAGCACGCCCAGGGGCGGCCGGCGCAGCACCCACCGGTGTGTCCCGTCGCTCACCTCGTAGGTGAGGTTGGACCGCCCGCCGTGCAGCAACTCCATCCTCAACGGACCGGCGCACTGCGGCACATGCTGTTCGAAGTACCGCTGCAGGGCGGAGCCGTCGATGCCGACCACGGCCGTGTCCGGCGCGGTCGCTGTCGCCTGCGGTGGTGCCGTCACCGTGGCCTTCGGTGCGTTGTCCGACGCTGTCATCGCGCGGCCCTCCGCTCCCGCGCCGCCCGCACCGCGCGTTTGGCGATGGCCCAGCGGTGGGTCTCGGACGGGCCGTCGTAGATCCGGAACGGACGCACCTCCCGGTACAGCCGTGACAGCGGGGCGTCCCCGGAGATGCCGAGCGCGCCGCACACCTGCACGGCTCGGTCGACCACGCGGTTCACCGCCTCCGAGACGTACGTCTTGGCGATCGAGGTGTGCTGGGCCGCCGAACGGCCCTGGTCCAGTTCCCAGCAGGCCCGCAGCAGCACCGCGCGACTGGTCTCGATGTCGATCTCGGAGTCGGCCAGCAGCTGCTGCACCATGCCCAGTTCGGCCAGCGGCCCACCGAAGGCCGAGCGATCCACCGCACGCTCCAGGGCGATGTCCTGTGCCCGGCGCGCCACCCCGAGCCAGCGCATGCAGTGCGTCATCCGCGCGGGCCCGAGACGCACCTGGGCGTACGCGAAACCCTGGTCCACCTCGCCCAGCACGGCGCCGTCGCCCACTTCACAGCCCTCGAAGACGACCTCGCTGTGTCCGCCGAACAGGCCCTGATCCAGGGTGTCGATGTTCCGGACGACCTTCATGCCCGGGTTGTCGGCGTCCACGAGGAACATCGTGGCCCCGCCCGCGTCCCCCGGGCCGCCGCTCGTGCGGGCCATGCAGATGGCGAAACCGGCGCCGTCGGCGCCGCTGATGAACCACTTGCGTCCGTCGATCCGCCAGCCGCTCCCGGTCCTCGTCGCCGTGGTGGCCAGCGCGCGGGGGTCGGAACCCGCACCCGGCGCCGGCTCGGTCATCGCGAAACACGAGCGCACCTCACCGGCCGCCAGCGGACGCAGATACCGCTCCTTCTGCTCCTCGGTTGCGACCACGTCGAGCAGATGCGTATTGCCCTCGTCCGGCGCCGCGCAGTTGAGCGCGAGCGGGCCCAGCAGCGAGTATCCGGCCGCCTCGAACACCACTGCCTGGCCGCAGAGATCGAGCCCGAGTCCGCCCCACTCCACCCCCACATGCGGAGCGAACACGCCGGCGGCCCGGGCCGCCTCCTGCAACCGCCGCCGCAGCGGCTCGGGCCCGTCATGCACGTTCCCGTCGCACGCCCGCTCCTCCGGCAGCACGACGTCGCGGACGAACGCAGTGGTGCGCGACGCGATGTCGGTGACTCTCTCGTCGGCTTCGAACCCGATCGACATGTTGATCCCCTGACGTCGGCTACTATGCATTAGCCATCACAGGGGGAGTGGCTCTGGATGTCAAGGTTTCTCCCTGTGGATGCGGGATGAAGGGCGGGAGGGGTGGCTAACAAACACTAGCCCTACCGCGGGACGTCAGTTGGGATGGAGTCTCGTCATGCAAGGTCATGCTCTCCGTGCCGCTGATGGCGGTGCCCGCGCTGTTCTCGGTGACGGTGACGGTGACGGTGACGGTGACCTCGGCCGAGCCGGACTTCTTGCCGTCCAGGGTGTACGTGCCCTGCGGCAGGTGCTTCCGCGGCATGCCGCGTGCGACCTGCCGACCCTGCGGACTGCCCCGGCCGACGTGGTCGGGCAGGATCGCCGCGCCTCGGGGGAGGAGGGTCTGGCGTCGGTCGGTGGGCGTCTCAGAGGGTCGCCCGGATGATGTCCACAGCGCGCTGCAGATGTGGCTCCGCGCGGTCGGCGCGGTGGGCGACGGCCAGCTCCACACGTGCGTCGGCACCGGCCAGCGGTAGGTAGGTGACGCCGTTGAGCGCCAGCGCGGTCACGGGCTCGGGCACCACGGCGACGCCGAGGCCGCCGGCCACGAGCGTGACCAGCGTCGAGGTTTCGCCGACCTCGTGGCGGATGTGCGGTTCGACGCCGGCGTCGCGCAGAAGGCCCAGCACGACGTCGTACATCACCGACCGGCGGTCGGCGGAATGCACGATCAGGTCGGCACCCGCGAGGTCCGCGGCCCGCAGCCGTTTCCGCCGGGCGAGGGGATGGTCGACCGGTACGGCGACGACGAGCCGGTCCCGTCGCAGGGTGCGCACGGTGAGGGAGAGGTCGGCCGCCACAGGGCGCAACAGCGCGACGTCGATCGCGCCGGTGCGCAGCGCCTCGACCTGGTCGGGCGCGAGCATCTCGCCGCGGAAGGAGAAGTCGACGCCGGGAAGCTCCTCCGTGAGCCGCCGCGAGAGCGCGGGCAGGAGGCTGTACGTGGCCGAGCCCACGCACCCGATCACGAGGTGGCCCACCGAGCCGGCCGCGACGCGCCGTGCGTGGTGGGCGGCCTCGTCGACGTCGGCGAGGATCGCGCGCGCCCGTTCGAGGTAGGCCCGGCCGGCCTCGGTGAGATCGACGCGGCGGGTGGTGCGGTGGAACAGCTCGACCCCGAGCTCGGCCTCGAGCTGGCGGATCTGCTGGGACAGCGGCGGCTGGGCCATGTGGAGCCGCTCGGCGGCGCGACCGAAGTGGCGCTCCTCGGCCACCGCCACGAAGTACCGCAGGTGGCGCAGATCCATATGTCGTCCATATCAATCGGATCAGATATGCGTACTTCAGAATATCGCGTGCCGGGGCTAGCGTCGTTGCCATGAGTGCTTTCCTGTACGCCGCGACGCGGACACCCTTCGGCCGCTTCAACGGCGCGCTGGCCGGGGTCCGTCCTGACGACCTCGCCGCCGCCGCGATCACCTCGACGCTTGCCAGGGTGCCCGGCCTCGACCATGCCGCGATCGACGACGTGGTGTGGGGCAACGCCAACGGCGCCGGCGAGGAGAACCGCAACGTCGGCCGCATGGCGGCGCTGCTCGCCGGGCTTCCGGTGAGCGTGCCCGGCACCACGGTCAACCGGCTCTGCGGCTCGAGCCTCGACGCGGCGATGATCGCCAGCCGGGCGATCGAGTCCGGCGATGCCGACGTGGTGTTGACCGGCGGGGTGGAGTCGATGACGCGTGCGCCGTGGGTGCTGCCCAAGTCGGCGAAACCGTTCCCCGCCGGCGACGTCACCGCGGTCTCGACCACGCTCGGCTGGCGGCTGGTCAACCAGCGGATGCCGAAGGAGTGGACGGTCAGCCTCGGCGAGGCCAACGAGCAGCTCCGGGAGCGCTTCGGGATCTCCCGCGAGCGGCAGGACGAGTTCGCCGCACGCTCCCACCAACACGCCCAAAGGGCATGGGAGTCGGGCTTCTACGACGACCTGGTGGTGGCGGTCGAAGGCGTCGACCTGACCCGCGACGAGGGCATCCGGGCCGGATCCACACCAGAGGTGCTGGCGGGGCTCAAGCCGGTTTTCCGGACACCGGAGCAGGGCGGCACCATCACCGCGGGCAACGCCAGCCCGCTCAACGACGGTGCCTCCGCGGTACTGCTGGGCAGCGAGAAGGCCGCGGCCACGATCGGGGCCGACCCGATCGCCCGTGTCGCCGGCCGCGGCGTGATGGCGCTGGAGCCGCAGGCCTTCGGCTACGCCCCGGTGGAGGCGGCCAACCGTGCGCTGTCGCGGGCCGGGATCGGCTGGGACCAGGTGGGCGCGGTCGAGCTCAACGAGGCCTTCGCCGTACAGTCGCTCGCCTGCCTCGACGCGTGGAAGATCGACCCCGCCATCGTCAACCAGAAGGGCGGCGCCATCGCGATCGGACACCCGCTGGGTGCCTCGGGCGGTCGCATCCTCGCCACGCTGGCCAAGGTGCTGCGCGAGACGAAGCAGCGCTACGGCGTCGCAGCGATCTGTATCGGGGTCGGTCAGGGGCTGGCCGTCGTACTGGAGAACTGCGATGTGACGGAGCCGGTCCGATGAGCAGGGCGGAGATCGTCGAGAGCGCCGATGCAGCGGTCGCCGGGATCGAGGACGGGTCGACCGTGCTCGTCGGCGGTTTCGGCCTGGCCGGGATGCCGTTCGATCTGATCGAGGCGCTCATCCGGCAGGGCGCGAAGGACCTCACCATCGTGTCCAACAACGCCGGCAACGGCGACGTCGGGCTGGCCGCGCTGCTGGGTGCCGGCCGGGTGCGCAAGGTGCTCTGTTCCTTTCCGCGCCAGGTCGACTCGTGGGTCTTCGACGGGCTCTACCGCGAGGGGAAGATCGAACTCGAGGTGGTGCCACAGGGCAACCTCGCCGAGCGGATGCGCGCCGCCGGTGCCGGCATCGGCGCGTTCTACTGCCCGACCGCGGTCGGCACACCGCTGGCCGAGGGCAAGGAAGTGCGGGAGATCGACGGCCGCACGTACCTGCTGGAGTACCCCATCAAGGGCGACTACGCGCTGATCGGCGCGCACGTCGCGGACACGCTGGGCAACCTCGTCTATCGCAAGACCGCCCGCAACTTCGGACCGGTCATGGCCACGGCCGCGACGACGACCATCGTCCAGGTCGACGAGGTCGTCGAGCCCGGCACGCTCGATCCGGAGGCGATCGTCACCCCGTCCATCTACGTCGACCGGGTCGTCCAGGTGGAGGCCCGTCACTACACCGTGCAGGGGGCACGATGACCACCACGTCCAGCGGCCGTGCGTACGCCGGGGCGCCGATGAGCGCCGACCACCAGCTGTCGATGGACGAGCTGGCCTCCGTCATCGCCCGCGACATCCCGGCCGGAGCCTTCGTCAACCTCGGTATCGGCCAGCCCACCAAGATCGCCGACCACCTGCCGGCCGACTCCGGAGTGGTACTGCACACCGAGAACGGCATGCTCAACATGGGTCCGAAGGCCGAGGGCGACGCCGTCGACCCCGACCTGACGAACGCCGGCAAGGTCCCGGTGACCGAGCTGCCGGGGGCCGCGTACTTCCACCACGCCGACTCCTTCGCGATGATGCGCGGCGGGCACCTCGACGTCTGCGTCCTCGGGGCCTACCAGGTCGCCTTCGACGGCTCCCTCGCCAACTGGCACACCGGCAGGCCCGACGACATCCCCGCTGTCGGCGGCGCCATGGACCTTGCCATCGGAGCGAAGGACGTCTACGTGATGATGACGCTCTTCACCCGCTCCGGTGAGCCGAAGCTCGTGCCGCAGTGCACCTACCCGCTCACCGGCGTCGGCTGCGTCAGCCGCGTCTACACCGACTGCGGAGTCTTCGCCGTCGGGCCCGAGGGCGTACGGGTCCGGGAGACGTACGGCATCAGCACCCACGAACTCGCGGAGCGACTCGGCATCACGCTGTCCTAGGGCGGATCATGCCGGGCCACCGTGCGCGGTCACAGGGCGGGCGAACTGCCGGTTTCTGAACCGGTCGGGAGCCGGGAGCCGGGAGCCGGGACCGGGAGGGCATGGTCGGCTGTACGACGCGGGCACGGGCGGCCGTCGGACCTGCGTGGGCCTTCCCCGACCGGTGACGGCAGGTCGCCCCTGCCGTCACCGACCACCGGGGCCGGGATTTCTCACCGCCGGGCCGGGCACGTTTCGGCTCTCGGCGCGTCCGGCCCGGCCCCTGTCACGCGCGCGGGTGGAGCGAGCTCGATGTCGTGGCTCTCCGTACCCGAGCCTGTCGCCGCAGCACCCTGTTCGCGCGGGACAGCAGTGTGCATTCTTGGCTTGCGGCTCACGGCGCCGTCATGCAGCTCACCGATCACTGGCCGTTCGTCCGCCTACCTGCCTCCTTGGCTCGCACGTCCGCCTGGATGGAGGCCAGTCCCTCGGCGGACAGCCGCGGGCGGTCCTTGGGGTCGCGGTGGAACCTCGACCAGAACGAGCCGGGACTGGGGCAGCGCGTGTCAGGAGCGGCAAGGTGCCCTGGTGCTTCGTATGACGAGGTGTGGTGTGACGACGACTTCTCGTTCGTCGTCCGTCGCCCCGCCTCCAGCCGGGCGACGGCCCGGCGCGCCAGCGAGGGGGGCCTGCCCGACCGTGGTGAGTTGGACGTGGGCGAGGCGGGCGAGGTGGCTGGTGGTTCCGGCGCGCAGTAGCTGACGCCGGTCATGCCGACGGAACCGTTCGTGCCGGGAAGGGCGGCAGCCCACGGTGTCGTACGTCGCCCTCCTCGTACGTGCACGGCTCCCACTGTCCCCCGGAGGCGAACCGGCCACGGGTGTCCTGGACGACCACCATGAAGCCGCGCCTGGCCGCCGCCAGGGGATCGAGGATCGTGAGCGCCAGGGCGTCTGCCTGCCGTACGGCAGCCGGCTCAGCAGCACCGGCCACGGCCCAGTACCCCCGGGCCGGTAGACATCGGCGCGCAGCACGGTGCCGTCGCGCATCTGAGCCGGAACATCGAACTCGAGCCGGTCAGGCCACCGCGTTCAGCAGGTTGGCCAGCACGTCGGGCCGTTCCAGTGCGATGAAGTGACCGGCCTCCGGCACCTGCGTGAAGTCGGCGGCGGGCAGCAGCGTCTTGTTGGCTTGCCGGTCCGAGGGCCGGGACCAGTCCTTCTCCCCGTAGACGAAGTGGACGGGGGCCTTGACCTCTGGGTAGCGCGCGGGCCGCGATGAGGCTGTGCATGGCCTGGTACACGGCTCGGGCGACGGTCGGGTAGCCGGGGCGGCGGCCCACCTGGAGGAGTTCGTCCACGTAGTCCTCCCGCAGCGCGCTCTCGTCGCTGAGGCCGCCCTGCAGGATCTTGCTGAGGGCGGCCCTGGGCTCCACCCCGGCGATCACCGGGCCCACTCCCGGCGCGAGCACGCCGGTGACCACCACACGGGCGAGGAGAGAGGACCGGGCGATTCCGCCGCGGAAGTCGTAGGTGTTCACCGCGACGACGCGCCGTACCCGCTGCGGGACGAAGCCTTGCTCGTCCGCCGCCGTGCACCAGGCGACCCGGTGCGCCTGGACCGTTGGCGTGTCGCGTGACCCGGGCGGGCTCGGCCTTCCGCCGAGCCCGCCACGCCGGCTCCATTACGGGGGCCGGACCCGTGCCGCACCGTCAGCGCTGCTGTGTCAGCAGACCCGGACGGTAGGGCAGGAGGCCGTAGTCGCCGCCGGAGTTGGGACTGCGCCCCTGGTAGAGCAACTGCAGATTGCAGGGATCGACGGTCATGGTCTGATCGGGGCTGGTGCGGATCAGTTCGCCATGGCTGATGTCGTTGGTCCAGGTGGCGCCGCTGTTGGCCTTGCCGGCGAAAGGATTGCTCTCGGTCGCGGCCTGAGGTGTCCATGAGCCGTTCAGACTGGTGGCCGTGAACGAGCGGAAGTAGCGGCCCTGCGAGCCGATTGCCTCGACGATCATGAGGTAGCGGTTCTGGCCCTGCAGCTTGTAGACCTGCGGGGCTTCGAACAGGTTGTTCGTCGTGTCGCTCATGATCACTGTGGAGTTGGTGCCGAAGCTGCCCGGGAAGTTCCCGATCGGCATGCTGGCCCGGTAGATCTTGCCGTTGTCGCCGGCGAAGAACAGGTACATGTTCGTTCCGTCGGCGATGAGCGTCTGGTCGATGGGTCCTGTTCCGGAGCCGGAGATGCTTCCGGAGAAGAGCACCTGCTCCGACGACCAGCCATTCGGGTTGGTGGGGTCGCTCGACGTCCGGTAGGAGAAGGCCGTCCTGCCCCACTGGTAGGCGAGCACCCAGATGTTCTTCGGCGCGAAGTAGAAGAGCGTGGGCGCGACGGTGGAGTTCGACATCGTGTTCTGACCGGCCGAGGCCATATCCGACCAGTTGGTGAACGGGGAGAAGTTCATCGAGCCCCAGCGCGTCCCCGTGTCGTGCGTCGTCGCATAGACGAGTTGCCTGCCGTTGTAGGGGACGACGGTGAAGTCCTTGAGCGAGACCCACCCCGGCTTGGGCTGCGCCAGCGCGCCCGTCGATGTCCAGCGGTATGTCGACGGAAGATCGCACGGGCCCGGGTTGTCGGCGCCGACCTTGACGAGCTGCCACTGCTGGTTGGTGCCGCCCCAGTCGTCGTACTGGACGATGTTGGCGTTGTCGGCGGTGGCGCCGCCCTGTACTTCGAGGGCCTTGTTGCTGTGGCGCGAGATGAGCCTCACGTAGCCGTCCGAGCTGTCGGCCAGCCGCCACTGCTGGTTGGTGCCGTTCAGGTCGGCCCACTGGACGATCGAGCCGCCGTTCGCGGTGGACCGGTTGTGGACGTCCAGCACCTTGCCCGAGTGGCGGGACTTGATGCGGTAGTAGCCGCCCCCGGAATCGACGAACTGCCACTGCTGCTGGTTCTGATCGTTCCTGGTCCACTGGGTGATGCGGGCGCCGTCGTTGGTCGCCATGTTGTAGACATCCAGGGCCTTGCCGCTGTTGCGGTTGACCAGCACATACGAGGCGTTGGGGTCCACGGTCGCCGCGCCGGCGGGCTGGGCACCGAGGAAGGTGGCCACGAGCAGCAAGGGCGCGAGGACGGCGAGTAAGCGTCTTGGGCGGACCGGGGACGGGTGGCGAAACCGCATCAGAGGGCCTCCTTGGGGGGCGGGGTGAGGTGGCGCCGGTGAACCGCGGAGCGGCCGTCCGGGCGCCAGGCATTGTTTCGAAACTTTCGAAGAGCTCCCCGAACCTTTGACGCCACAAGCTAGGAATGTGGGGCCCTCCGGTCAAGGTCTGTCGCCGATCTGTCCACAAACAGCTCTCCCTTTTGGGCATGGCAGGCTGTCGTGCCGACCCGAAGTACCCGAAGTTCGCGATACGGCTGGCCAGTCCGTACGAGGATTCGAATGTTTCGGACGGGGAGTGGAAACTTTCCCTGCGCTGAGTATTGACGATTCACTGTCAATCCCTCAATCTCGCTGACTGGGCGGCCGGTCGTAGTTCGATATTGAACTAGGGCGGCCCTGAGCAAACTGTGCCGCACCGCAGATCCGCGCACCGAAGCACCTGCGCCACCCCGTCACGTTCCGGTGAGGTTCGCACCAGCGCATCCTGGCTCTTCGCGCAGTTGGAGGGGCACGCGACGCCGCGTGACGGTCCCCCGGCTGAGCCGCGATGGAGTGCCCCCATGCCTGTGTCGAAACACCGCCACCGCCCGCCGTACGTCACCCGACGACCGACCGGATGCCGTCCGCGCCGGTGGAGATCGTCCCGGTCCCATGACCCCGGTGTCCGGTGATTCCGTGCTGCCCGGGTTCCGGCCCGCCCCGTTCGTCTGCCGAGTGGGAGCGGACGACGCATCCCCCTGCGCTTCAGTCCTTCCGTGATTTCTACCTTGGAGGCACCGTCATGGGCTCGTATGCCCTTCCCAGACCCGTTGTCCGCCGGAAGATCCGCGGCCTGCTGGTGGCGCTGGTCGTCGGCGTCCTCGGTGCGGTCGCCGCACTGGTCGCGCCGCCGACCGCACACGCCGCCGAGAGCACGCTCGGCGCCGCCGCGGCGCAGAGCGGCCGCTACTTCGGCACCGCCATCGCCTCGGGCAGGCTGGGCGACTCGGCGTACACGGCGATCGCGGGCCGTGAGTTCAACTCGGTGACGGCCGAGAACGAGATGAAGATCGACGCCACCGAACCGCAGCGGGGCCAGTTCAACTTCACCGCCGGTGACCGCGTCTACAACTGGGCGGTGCAGAACGGCAAGCAGGTGCGTGGTCACACCCTGGCCTGGCACTCCCAGCAGCCCGGTTGGATGCAGAGCCTCAGCGGCAGCTCCCTGCGCCAGGCGATGATCGACCACATCAACGGCGTGATGCGTCACTACAAGGGCAAGATCGCCCAGTGGGACGTCGTGAACGAGGCGTTCGCCGACGGCAGTTCGGGAGCCCGGCGCGACTCCAACCTGCAACGCACCGGCAACGACTGGATCGAGGTCGCCTTCCGCACCGCGCGCGCCGCCGACCCGGCCGCCAAGCTCTGCTACAACGACTACAACGTCGAGAACTGGACCTGGGCCAAAACCCAGGCCATGTACGCCATGGTCCGGGACTTCAAGCAGCGCGGCGTGCCGATCGACTGCGTCGGCTTCCAGTCGCACTTCAACAGCGGCAGCCCCTACCACAGCAACTTCCGCACCACCCTGCAGAACTTCGCCGCCCTCGGCGTCGACGTGGCCATCACCGAACTCGACATCCAGGGCGCCGCGGCCTCGACCTACGCCGCCGTGACCAACGACTGCCTGGCCGTCCCGCGCTGCCTCGGCATCACCGTCTGGGGTGTGCGCGACAGCGACTCCTGGCGACCGGAGCACACACCGCTGCTGTTCAACGGCAACGGGAGCAAGAAGCCCGCCTACACCGCCGTCCTCGACGCACTCAACGGCGGCACTTCCACGCCCCCTTCGGATTCCGGAACGATCAAGGGCGTCGGGTCGGGCCGCTGCCTGGACGTGCCCGGCACCAGTACCACCGACGGCACCCAGCTCCACCTGTGGGACTGCCACAACGGTACCAACCAGCAGTGGACGTACACCGCCGCCGGCGAGCTCAGGGTCTACGGCAACAAGTGCCTGGACGCCGCCGGCACCGGCAACGGCACCAAAGTCCAGATCTACAGCTGCTGGGGCGGCGACAACCAGAAATGGCGCCTCAACTCCGACGGATCCATCGTCGGCGTCCAGTCCGGCCTCTGCCTCGACGCCGTCTCAGGCGGCACCGCCAACGGCACCCTGATCCAGCTCTACTCATGCTCGAACGGGAGCAACCAACGCTGGACCCGCACCTGATGGGGCCAGTCACCAACGAAAGGGTGAATCGATGAAGACCTGCGGTGCGGTTTCTCCCGCCCCTCCGCGATTACATCGCTGGTGGTCCCGGGTCGCCGCCGTGGTGGCGGCGACCCTCGCGATCGGCATGATCGCCGCGGTGAATCCGGCGCCCGCCGAAGCGGCGACGGTGGACACCAATGCCTGGTACGTCCTGGTCAATCGCAACAGCGGCAAGGCGCTGGACGTCTCGGGCACCTCAACCGCCGACGGCGCGCGGGTCAGTCAGTGGACGCGCCACGACGGAGCCAACCAGCAGTGGCAGTTCGTGGATTCCGGCGGCGGCTTCTACCGTCTCAAGGCCCGGCACTCGGACAAGGTCCTCGACGTGGCCGGCGCCTCGACCGCCGACGGTGCCGCGATCCAGCAGTGGGCCGACCACAACGGGGCCAACCAGCAGTTCCGCCTGGCCGACTCCGAAGCGGGCCACGTCCGGCTGATCAACCGCAACAGCGGCAAGGCCGTGGAGGTGCAGGGCTCCTCCACCGCCGACGGCGGCAACGTCGTCCAGTACGCCGACTGGGGCGGCACCAACCAGCAGTGGCAGTTGGTCAAGCTGTCGTCAGGTGGCGGTGGCGGTGGATGCGGCAGCGCTCCGACTCTGGCGAGCGGTACGCACACGATTCAGAGCGGCGGCAAGAGCCGCAGCTTCATCCTCAGGGTTCCCGCCAACTACGACAACAGCCGTCCCTACCGGCTGATCTTCGCGTTCCACTGGCGGGGCGGAACCGCCGGCGACGTCGCTTCGGGCGGCACGAGCGGGAACGCCTGGTCCTACTACGGCCAGCAGGAACAGTCGAACAACAGCGCGATCCTCGTCGCCCCCCAGGGCCTCGGCAACGGCTGGGCCAACTCCGGCGGTGAGGACGTCACCTTCGTCGACGACATGATCCGGCGCATCGAGGGCGGCCTCTGTGTCAACCCGGCACAGCGTTTCGCCACGGGATTCAGCTGGGGCGGCGGTATGAGCTACGCACTCGCATGCAGCCGGGCGAACGTCTTCAGGGCCGTCGCGGTCATCTCCGGCGCTGAGATCAGCGGGTGCAGTGGCGGCAGCCAGCCCATCGCCTACTTCGGAATCCACGGCATCAGCGACTCCGTCCTCAACATCGCGCAAGGACGGTCCCTGCGCGACAGGTTCGTCCGCAACAACGGCTGCGCCGCCCAGAGCCCGCGCGAGCCCGCGCCGGGCAGCCGAACGCACATCACCACCACCTACTCGGGCTGCCGTGCCGGATACCCGGTCCAGTGGGCCGCGTTCGACGGAGGCCACATACCCGGTCCGGTCGACGGCTCCCCCAACGAAAGCGGCGTCGCCACCTGGACCAAAGCAGAGATCTGGAGGTTCTTCGCACAGTTCCAGTGACATGCCCGCACCACGGGTGGAGCCAGGATGATCCTGGCTCCACTCCGTCGACGTCTCTCCCGGAGTGAAGGACGGACAGGCTTTTCCAGCAGAGCTCGCACGCCTTAGGACTGGTCACGGCTGGCGAACAGGCCGTGGGGGACGTGGCGTTCGAAGAACACGCCTTCGCGGAGGCAGGTCTCGCCCGCCCGGCCTCGACGGCGCTACGCGTGCACCCGGTCAGGATGAGGCCCACCGTCTGCGCCCGGCCGGTCAGCCGGGTGAGGCGCCGGGTCGCATCCCGCAGGCTGTGCGCCGATGTGGCGCACTGTTCCGCCGGTCACCTGCCAACCGACGGGCGTCGGTGAAGGCGTCGCCCGTCGTCGGGATCGTCAGACGGCGATGATCTGCCACTGCTGCCGCGTCAGTGACGCGTACGGCTGCTGCTCGATGTTGGCTCCGTCGGCGGTGCTGCCCTCGTCGACGGCGAGGCAGAGCCCGCTGTAGCGGTTGATGAGGAAGTGGTAGCCGTCACCGGTGGGCGTGACGGCCCAGTGCTGCTGGGGGGCGTTGGCGTCCGACCAGATGCCGACGTTGCCGCCGTCGGCGCGGGAGAGACCCGCGACCTCCATGAGCTTGCCGCTGCCCACACCCTTTATCTCGTAGTAGCCGTCGCCGGTGTTGGCGAAGGTCCACTTCTGGTTCGTCCGGTTGAGCCAGGGCCACTGCAGCACGTTGGTGTTGTTCGCGGTGCCCCCACCCTCCACGTCGGCGACCTTGCCGCTGTGCCGGGCGACCAGCCGGTAGACGGTGCCGTCGCCGGGCAGCGTGGTGGACACCAGTGCCGGCTTGGCCGTCCGGCCGCCGATCCTGACGCCGCCCATGTTGGCGTAGCCGCCGGTGGCCGCGTTGGCCCGGATCCGTACGAAGCCCACGTTCCGGGCGGGCCATTCGGCCACCTTGGTGGCGCGGTCACCGGCCCAGGTGCCGGTGGCGACCTGGGTGAAGTTCGTGCCGTCGGTGCTGGTGGAGATGGTGTAGGAGGTGATGTCGCCGTCGGTGGTGTTGGAGCGGTTCCACTGCTTGGGCAGGTATTCCAGGGTGGAGACGTTGCTCCACACCCCGCCCAGATCGATCGTGATCGAGTGAGGCAGGGCCGAGGGCAGTCCCCACGTCGACCAGCAGGTCTCGTAGCCCCTGTCGCTCAGCCCGTCGATGGCGTTGAGCGGTCCCTCGCGGTCGCGGAATCCGGTCGCGTAGGCGCTGACGGGCGTCACGGGGTGCTCGGCGCGCAGCATCTGCGTCGGCAGTGGTGGCCTGGAGGTGTTGGGGCTCCAGGCCGCCCCGACCTCGGCGAGTCGGTTGACGATGTTGGTGTCCAGCCTGCCGTTGCGGTTGGGCGGGCAGTTGAGGATGAACGAGGTGTACTTCGGTTCCAGGTCGGCCAGGTGGGACAGGATCGCGTCCTTGCTCATCAGGCCCTCGGTCGGCGTGGCCGGATGCCAGAACCAGCCATTGCTGATCGTCTGTCCCTGTGTGGCCGCGTAGGTGTTCCCGGCCGGCGCCGAGACGCCCAGCGGCTCCTCGAAGTAGATGGCGTCACCGAGGAACGGCACCGACAGCGCACCGTGGTCGATCATGACGATGTCCGGCTGGAGCGACTTCACGTGCTCACGGATCCGCTGGTAGGAGACGGCCTGCTGGCCCATCTGCCACGCGTAACCGTCGGTGATGAACATGTCGATGGTGCCGTAGTTGGTGAGCAACTCGGTGATCTGACCGAGCATGAAGGTCATGTCGCTGGGCTGGATGGCATCGGTGATCTCGAGCCCGGACACGTTGTGCCGGCTCTCCCACGCCTCGACGCCGAAAGTGCGGTCCCAGATCGAGTAGTAGAACCCGACCCTCAGCCCCTTCGCCCGGAAGGCGTCGCAATACGCCTTCACCACGTCCTGCTTGTAGGAGCTGTTCGCGACGTTCTGGGTGCCGTAGGCGCTCGGCCACAGGGCGAAGCCGTCATGGTGCTTGGTCGTCAGGATGCCGTAGCTCATCTTCGCCGCCGCGGCGGCTGCGGCCCACTGGGCACAGTCCACGGCTGTGGGCGCGAACAGGGCGGGGTCCTGGTTCGGCTCAGCCCACTCCTGGTTGGTGAACGTGCCCAGGCTGAAGTGGTTGAACATGCCGAACCGCATGTTCACCATGTTGCTGAGATTGGTCTGGGGGTCCGCGGCGGCCGCCTCCGCCAGCAGAGGCGACAACGCGGGGACCACGGGCAGCGCGGTCGCGGCCACAGCGGCGCCCGCGGCGCCGAGCAGGGTACGACGGGACAGTCTTCCATCTGACGACATGGGTGTACTCCTGGTTTCGGGTGGCTCTGAGGTGTTGAGGGAAGGGGAGGAGGGGCGACAGTCGGAGGGCGTGTGAGAACCGGAGCGCGATGCCCCGCGGGCGCCGCGCGGGTTGAGGTACGACGCACACGGCTGCGAAGGCGTCGCCCGCGTCGTCGCCTCCGGCAGCAACCACTTCTGCTGCTGACCAAGCTCGGCCGGTACGAGACGTCTGGCGACTGGGTGTCCCCAGTTCCCGCGAGTGCGCCCGCCGCAGCTCATGGCGGTGCGAGGGTCACAGCGCGGTGAAGGTCCACAGCAGGTTGGTGCTGCTTCCGTAGGTCCACTGCTTGGTGACGGAGCCCGATGCGACGTTGCCGCCGCCGTCGAGGACCAGACCGGTGGTGCGGTTGGCGATCGAGTAGCTGTTGCCGCCCCGGTGGGTGATCGTCCACTGCTGGTTGGTGCTGCCGTTCCAGGGAGCCTGTTTGGCGGCGTCACCGTTGTTGGTGGCGCCCCAGCCGTCGGCGACCATGCCGTTCGTGCGGTTGACCAGCCTGTAGTAGCCGCCTCCGACATGCTCTGCCAGCCACTGCAGGTTGTTGTGGCCGTCCCAGGTCCACTGCTTGAGATTGGATCCGGAGGCCACGTTGCCGCCGCTGTCCAGGGCGAGACCGTTGGTGACGTTGGTGATCCGGAAGTATGTCGTCGGCTTGAACTGGACCCTCAGCGAGCTGATCTGGTCGTTGTTGCCAGTGACCCGCAGGTCGGAGTTGTCGGCGGTGAAGGTCCAGGAGGTCCCGGTGAAGTCGTCCGCGGAGTAGCCGACCACCTGGTAGCCGGGGGCCAGCCGGAGGGAGGAGAGGGCGTCCGGCCCCACTCCGGCCGCGGTCAGGTCGGCCGCGGTGTAGTTGCCGACGGTGAGCACGGTGGCGGCGCCGCTGTAGTCGACATCCTTGAAGACCACGGCGCCGGAGAGCGGCCGCAGGCCCGGGATCGTGCCGGAGAAGGCGAGCTTCAGGACGTAGGCGTTGGCGCTGTACGGCGCCGTGGACGGCAGGGTGACCGTGAGCCCGGAGGAGTCCTGGACCGGTGTGGGCAGGTCGATGTGGGTTCCGGCGGTGGAGCCGAGGAGCTTCACCGAGGTCAGTGACGAGAGGTTGATCCGGTCCGAGTTGAGCGTCTTGATGGTCAGCGAGCTGCCGGGCCAGCCCAGGACGGTGGCGTACAGGACGTTGTTGGCCTTGTTGCGGGTGAAGCGGATGTCCTGCGCCGTGCCGGCCGTCGGATTGGTGAAGGCGCCGCCGCCCATCTTCGTCGGGCCCTCGCCGTACACCGTCCAGGCGCGGGTCGAGTAGATCGACTCGCCGAAGCGCTTCAGGTAGTCGCCGATGCCGAGCAGGATGTCCTTCTGGGCCTGGGGGATGGTGCCGTCGGCCATCGGCGCGATGTTCAGCAGCACGTTGCCGTTCTTGCTCACCCGGTCGATGAACGAGTGCAGCATCTGCTTGATGCTGTAGTAGCCGATGCCCTGCGTGTAGCACCAGCTGCTGTTGGAGATGCTGTCGTCGGTCAGCCAGTACGGGGTGGTGAGGTCGGCCGGGCCGCCGCGCTCGTAGTCGAAGACCTCGCCCTTGCCGTTCATGCCGTCCTTGTACGTGGTGACGACCTCACGGCCCCAGCTGTTGGCCTGGTTGTAGTAGTACGCCAGGAAGTTCAGGCGCTGTTGTTCGTTGACGGCGTCCAGATCGAAGTCCTGCCACAGGATGTCGGGCTGGACTCGGTCGATGACCTCCTTGAGCTTGTCGAACCAGAGCTGGTTCTCCGCGGCCGAACCCAGCTGCCCGTAGAGCTTCTTGAGGCTGGGGTCCGTCTGGGCGGGGGCGTACTGGTAGAAGCCGGTGAAGTTGTACGCGTGGTGCATGGCCACCAGCAGCTTGAGGCCCTTGGCGCGGATGGCCGTGGAGAACAGCTTCAGCAGGTCGAGGCCTGGGCCCTTGTTCACCGAGTTCCACTCGTTGACCTGGCTGTCCCACATGGAGAAGCCGTCGTGGTGCTCGGCGACCGGGCCGGCGAACCTGGCACCGGCGTCGACGAACAGCTGTACCCACTCGTCGGGGTCGAACTTCCCTCCGGCCGACTTCAGCTTCGGCGCGAACTTCACGGTGTTGCCCGCCAGGTCCTGGGCGCCGTTGATGAAGTTGTGGTATGGCCAGGCCGATGGCTGGCCGTAGGTCGCGATGTGGTGCTGGTTGGCCGCGCTGCCCGCCTGGTACATGCTGCGCGGGTACCACTCGTTGTCGTACGCGGGGACGCTGAAGACGCCCCAGTGGAAGTAGATGCCGAACTTGGCGTCCTGGAACCACTCCGGGGCCGGCGGGTGTTGGTCGACCGAGTCCCAGTCGGGCGTGTAGGTGCTCGGTGCCGCCTGTGCGACGCCGGCCCCGAGGCCACCGCCGGCGATGGCTGCCGCCGCTATACCTGTGGCGGCGGACAGGAGCTGGCGTCTGTTGAGAGAACGCGACATGAGGACATCCCTGATGTGGGGGACAACGGAGGGAAGGGGGCAGGGGGACATGCGCCGCCGGCATTGCGGTGCTGGAACGCCGGAGGTTACGCATGAAGTTCGACCATGTGACGCCCTGATGTCAACGGGCGTGCAGGGATGAAAGCACCCTCTTGGCTCGAGTTTTTGCACCATATGAGCGCTACATCCCTGTCGTCGGGCCTCAGACATGGAATGTCTGGGGCCTGAACGAAGGGTGCGCCGCCACGCGGGAAGTCCGCAGACGAGCCGTCGGCGTCACGATGAACGCGGGGGTACCCGCAGCCGGCATCGGCATCGGCATCGGCGTGGGCGGGGTCGATCGCCGTTTCGGAGAAGGGCCGAAGCTGCCTGTGCAGACCGCGGGCGGGGCGGTCGGCCCAGTCTTGCTCAGGCGGGAACGCCGTGCGTGGCACATTCGCCGTCCGTGACCAGCCTCTTCAGGTTCCATCTACTACTGCTGCCGGAGGTATTGACGCGTCCCGCCTCCCACACCTAACGTCTGCCCGAGCTTACGAACAGTGTTCGACTTATCGGACAACTTGCCTGGGTGGGCAGGCAGTCGGCTACGGAGACTTTCCCCGACCGAGCACTGGGAGGCACACCGCAAGTCGCAACAGCGGTCAGGGTCCGGGGTGGAGATCCGGCCGACCGCCGCTGACTTCGCTGTCCTCCGAAGGCCGCTGGGCATGGACAACAGAGAACAGGATTCATACGAGAACAGGACGCCGAAGCGGCACAGGCGAAGAGCCGCCTCACAGGTGCCGAAGGAACCACAGACCGTCTCGCCGCACCGCGCCCACGCGCGCTCGAATCGACAACCGCCCGGCCGGCCCCGCACCACGACCGCCCCGCTCGGCCGACGACCGTGCCATCACCTCACAAGTCGTCACCACGGACGCACCGGCATCGTGTGGCCCGGCCCGCCGTCACCACGGCGAAGTGCACCGCACACGGGAGGTACACCGTTACCCGGATCCAGTCGGCCCCTTCCGCGTCGTGCAACAGCCGGTCCTGTCCCTCCAACACCAGGTCCGAGACCGAGCCGCCCCGCCATCCCGATTCTGGGCGCTCCCCGCCTGGTGGTGGCCTTCGTAGAATGACAGGAGATGCACATGTCCGCGTTTCGCGCCCGGCTGTCGGCGATATTGCTCGCCGCGTGCCTGATCTTCACGTCCCAAGCCTTGATCACGCCGGACCGGGCGGCCGCCGCCGACCCGGGCTACCTGATGGTGCACTTCACCGGGGAGGGGTCGACCGGTCAGCAGATGTACCTCTCGCACAGCACGGACGGCCTGCACTGGAACGACCTCAACGACGGAGGGTCGATCCTGCGCTCCAACATCGGCACGAAGGGGGTGCGTGACCCCGCACTGGTGAGATCGCCGGGTGGAGACAAGTACTGGATCATCGCGACCGACCTGTGCTGGGGCTGCGGGTCGACCGTGGACGGCTCCATCAACAACGGCAGCCGCAGCATCGTGGTGTGGGAGTCGACGGACCTGGTCACCTGGTCGGAGCCGTGGCTGCTGAACGTCGCCGGCGCGATCCCCGACGGGCGCAACGCCTGGGCGCCAGAGGCGATCTGGAACCCGGCCACCAACGACTACGTCCTGTACTGGGCGACGAACGTGCCCCTCGACGGCAAGACGAAGCACCGTATCTTCTACGCCCGCACCAGCGACTTCCGCACCATCACCACCCCGCAGATCTACATCGACCGCCCCGGCACCCAGGAACTCATCGACACCCAGATCGTCGAGATGCCGGCCGGCGTCGGCAACTACCGCTACGTGCGGGCCTCCGGCGACGGCCAGATCACCCTCGAAGGCAGCAACTCGATCCTCGGGACGTGGACCAACCTCGGCAACCTCTCCGGCATCGGCCTGACCGGTGCTCAGGTCGAGGGCCCGATGTGGATGAAGTTCCGGGACCGCAACGAGTGGGCCCTGTACCTCGACCAGTACGCCTCCCGCGGCGGGTACCTGCCGGTCACGACGGTCAACCCCTCGGTCCCCGGCACCTACAAGATTCCGGCGTCGGGCAGCTACAACATGGGCATCACCAAGAAGCGCCACGGCTCGATCCTGAACCTGACGGCCGCCGAGGAGTCCCGCGTGCTCGCCCGCTGGCCCAGCACCCCGGCCAACCGGCTCCAGTCGTACAACTTCCAGGACCGCTACGTGCGCCACGCCAACTTCGACGTGCGCATCGACCAGAACATCACCGGCCCCGACGCCCAGTTCCGGCTGCGGCCCGGCCTGGCGGGTTCGGGAACCGTCTCCTTCGAGTCCGTGAACTACCCCGGCTACTTCCTGCGGCACTCCAACTACGACTTCCAGTTGGTCCGCAACGACGGCACCACCCAGTTCGCCGCCGACGCCACGTTCCGCCAGGTCGCCGGCCTCGCCGACTCCACCTGGTCCTCCTTCCAGTCCTACAACCACCCCGACCGCTACATCCGCCACTACGCCTACCAACTCCGCCTCGACCCCATCACCACCACGACAGCACGCGGCGACGCCACCTTCCGCGTGACGAACTGACCCGACACCGACAGGGATGCCGACGCCTCCGGGAGAGCGCCGGCATCCCCTTTCTCCGCCTCGCCATGCCCTCCGCATGCCCATGAGAGTGGACAGCCCGGTCTGCAGCGGTGCGCGCACCTGCCGCGCAGTTCGGAGTCGCGGATGTACGGGGCGATGACCGCGGTGATACCGCGACGGCTGACCGGGGCCACCAAGAACGGGACATCGCGGCGCATCCTCTTCGGACCGCGGCACGCTCCGTCACACCAAGAAACGTGGGCGCGGTCGAGGTGCGTTCGGCGACGCGGACGACTCTGTAGCCAACTCGCTGTCCAACCAGCCAAGTTGATCGATATGTCGAACGATGTTCGTGAGACCGAGCAGGCATTGAGTAGGGGAAACAGGGGGCGTCAATACATCCGAACCGGCCCGTCCGTGCTTCTGCCTCATGTTCGTAACCGAGTTGGCCCGTCAGTCGGGTCGTGCGTTGCGTCGAGCTCGCTTGCCGCATCCTGTGAACGGTTTGCTCCACACGGCAGTCGACTACATCCAGCCAACGCCAGACATCCCATTAAAGGTCAGGACGTAAGCCATGGCCGCTGGGAATTTCGGGCTCTGAGGGCTTATCACTTGACAGTGATGGGATGTATTGGCAATCTCCCCCCGACTCCCGACGCGAGCGATACGCGGCGGACCATCTGCAACCACCCGGAAGGCCGCATGAAACTCTTCCAACGAAGCGGGATTCGAGTCGCTGGTACGGTCGTTGCGGCCCTCGCCGGCATAGGCTCGGTCACTCCCGTACCCGCATCCGCCGCCACGCCGGGGAACTGGACCTCGGTCCAGCCCGGTGTCGCACAGACCGGCTGTGACGGCGTGCGCGCCACCGTGGCACTGGACGCGAACGGCGCCCTCTCGCTCGGCGCGACCTGGAACTGCCGCCAAGCCCTCATACCCGCTCCGATCGGGCTGGTGACCAGCCAGGCCGACTTCACCACCGGACTGGATTTCGTCAGACGCACGGATACGCCCGTCTCGTACAACTACGAGGTCGCAGCGGGGAAGTCCCGCATCCGGACGCGGTCCGCGACCGAGACGAGACTGGTGTTCGCGAAGGGCTCCGCGCAGATGACCGTGCACGTCCGCACGTCCGCGGATGGCATGGCGCTGCGCTACGAGCTGCCGTCGGGTGCGACGGTACTCAGAGAGGCGACGTCGTTCGAACTGCCGACCGACGCCCAGCTGTCCCGGCAGGCGTTCAGTGCAGATCACGAGCGGGGATATGTGACCTCTACGGTCGCCGATGTCCCGACGGGCTCGTATGACATGGGCATGTTCGCCCAGCAGGTCAACGGCGCGCGGGTGCTGCTCGCCGAGTCCGGTGTGGACGGTGGCTATTCGGGTGGCTGGTTCACCCACACCCAGGGCACCGGCCGGTTCACCGTCGCGCTGGCCGACGCGCAGATCGTGCGATCCGGCGCGTTCACCACAGCGTGGCGTACCGCCATCATCGGCAGCACGGCGACGGTCGTGGAGTCCACGCTGGTCGACGACGTCGCGCCCGCGTCGAAGATCTCCGACACCTCGTGGATCAAGCCGGGTGTCGCCGCGTGGCCGTGGCTGGACGGCATGTACGCCACCCAGCGCGACCTGACCAAGCTCAAGCAGTGGGCCGACTACGCCTCTTCGCAGGGCTGGCCCTACCTTCTCGTGGACGACGGGTGGAAGGCCAACCAGGCGATCATTCCCGAGCTCGTGACCTACGCCCGGGATCGTGGCGTGCGGATCATGCTCTGGTACCACTGGCAGGACCTGGACACCGCTGCCGAGCGGGACGCCGAATTCACCAAGATCACCGGGTGGGGTGTCGTCGGCGTCAAGATGGACTTCATGGGTTCCGAGACCCAGGCTCGTCAGCAGTGGTACGACGCGGCCCTGGCCGACACCGCCCGCTACAAGCTGATGGTCGACCTGCACGGCTCGCGCCTGTCCGTCGGTGTCCACCGCACCTGGCCGCACGTGCTGACCAATGAGGCCGTCCGCGGCGAGGAATACCCCAACGGCCGGGACATCGGGCACGTGGCCGCGCTCCCGTTCACTCGCGGCGTACTGGGCCCGGCCGACTACTCGCCGATGAGCTTCCAGCAGGGCAACCCGAACAGCGACGCCGCCGAACTCGCCCTCGGCGTACTCCTGGACAGCGGCATCATGCTGCCCGGCAGCCGCATCCCGGACTACCAGGCCCGGCCCGAGGCACAGCGGTGGCTGCGCATGCTGCCGACCGTGTGGGACGAGACGCAGTACGTCTCGGGCGACCCGCTCACCGGAGGGGTCATCGCGCGCCGCGACGGCGACCGGTGGTTCGTCGGGGCTTTCCGGCGCGGTGGCGCCACCACCATCAGCTACCCGACCACGTTCCTCGGCTCCGGTACCTGGCACGCGGAGATCACCACCGACGGCTCCAACGGCCTGACCCGCACCAGCAAGGTCATCCAGGCCGGTGACACACTGAGCATCCCGGCGGTCGCCAACGGCGGCCATGTGGTCAAGCTGGCCAAGGTCCCGGTCATCCCGACGGGGAACCGCACGGTGACCATCGCGGGCAGCAGCCACGTACTCGACGTGAAGGGCGCAAGCCTCGCGAACGACGCCGCGATCATCCGCTGGATCAGCACCAACGGCACCAACCAGCGCTTCGCTTTCGTGCCCCTCGGCGACGGATACACGCGGATCGTCAACCAGGCGAGCGGCAAGGACGTCGTCATCCGGTCGGCCTCCCGCGACGCGGGCGCGAAGGCCCTCCAGTACACGTACGAAGCAAACGCGAACACCAACGACGAATGGCTGGCGGAAGACGCGGGCAACGGCCGGATCCGGCTCCTCAACCGCCACAGCGGTCTGTACCTCACCGCGGGCCCTGCTCAGGGCGACCAGCTGGAGCAACGCCCGTTCGACGGCGCCGACCACCAGATGTTCACCGTCTCCTGATGCCGCTGAACGGGACGGCCATTCAGCAGTGACGGCGATGGCCGTGGCGGCGGTGGTGACGACGGCGGCGGTGCGGCGGTGGTGACGACGGCGGCGGTGCGGCGGTGGTGACCACGGCGCCCGCCCCGTCGAGCCCCCGACCGTCAGCACGTGGCGGGCGATGCGAGCGTGTCGGGAACGCGGCGGCTGCCCTGGTGGACCCGGTAGGCGGGTTTCGACAGGGCCAGGGAGATGGTCGAACTCCCTTGGCCCCGTTCTGTGGTGGCGTCCAGAAGGGTGTTGGTGACCGCGCTGAACCCTATGGGTGTCTCGTCTGCGGCCAGTGCTGTCAGGTAGGTAGCCAGGTCCGGCCCCGGGCAACGGCTTGGCTGCCAGAGCGCTGATCGGACACACATCAGGACGTGGGCAAGGAACCTGCGTCGCAAGACTAGACAGAAGCAACGTTCATATCCGTTAATCCATCCCAGGTATCGGTGGAGCGGACCGATGGATCCGAGACCCCCCTCTGAGCCCCGGACCTACTGGCCGAGCAGCGCTGCCGCCTTGCCCTCAGTCGCCGACTTCAGTCGGAGTTCCGACGATCGAACAGAGCGAACCGCAGTGCCGGATGAGTCTCACGAGGATCGGTTCTCGCCGGCATGGCGGCCAGGACGGTGGCCGCCACCAGCGGCTCCGCTGTGACCTCGTCGGCCTGCTGGACGTATGGCGCCACATCGGCAGCAGACAAGCCCGTGAGGGCTGCACCCGACCGCCGGCCATGTGAGCCAACACACCCACGACCAAGCCATCGCTCTCTCGTCACCGAAAGGTGCACAATGTCTTCCTTCGTCAGCAGACGGCGCCTGCTCCAAGCAGCCGGAGCCACCGCCGCCGCCTCTGCCACCGGATCCTTCATCGGCAGTTCTCCCGCACACGCGGCCATCCCTCCCGCAAGGGCCGACATCGGGGCCCTGGCGCACCCCTTCGAGCTCGGCCAGGTCCGGCTCACCGCGAGCCGGTGGCTGGACAACCAGAACCGCACGCAGAACTACCTGCGGTTCGTCGACGTCGACCGGCTGCTGTACAACTTCCGCGCCAACCACCGGCTGTCCACCAACGGCGCCGCTGCCAACGGCGGCTGGGACGCGCCGACGTTCCCCTTCCGTACCCACGTGCAAGGGCACTTCCTCACGGCATGGGCACAGCTGTATGCCGTGACCGGGGACACCACCTGCCGGGACAAGGCCACCCGCATGGTGGCGGAGCTGGCCAAATGCCAGGCCAACAACAGCGCCGCCGGTTTCAACGCCGGGTACCTCTCCGGCTACCCCGAGTCCGACTTCACCGCTCTCGAGCAGCGGACCCTCAGCAACGGCAACGTGCCGTACTACACCATCCACAAGACCCTGGCCGGCCTGCTGGACGTGTGGCGTCACATCGGCAGCACACAAGCCCGGGACGTGCTGCTCGCCCTGGCGGGATGGGTCGACTGGCGCACCGGCCGGCTGACCAGTGAGCAGATGCAGACCATGCTGGGAACCGAGTTCGGCGGCATGAACGCCGTACTGACCGATCTCTACCAGCAGACAGGCGACGCGCGATGGCTCACCGTCGCCCGGCGGTTCGACCACGCCGCGGTGTTCGACCCCCTGGCGTCCAACCAGGACCGGCTCAGCGGACTGCACGCCAACACCCAGGTACCCAAGTGGATCGGGGCCGCCCGGGAGTACAAGGCCACCGGCACCACCCGCTACCGGGACATCGCCACCAACGCCTGGAACATGTGTGTCAACGCGCACACCTATGCCATCGGCGGCAACAGCCAGGCGGAGCACTTCCGCGCCCCGAACGCCATGGCCGGCTACCTGAACAAGGACACGTGCGAGAGCTGCAACACCTTCAACATGCTCACCCTCACCCGGGAACTGTTCGCGCTGGACCCGGACCGGGTCGCGTTGTTCGACTACTACGAGCGGGCGTGGCTGAACCAGATGATCGGCCAGCAGAACCCGGCCGACGACCACGGCCACGTCACCTATTTCACCCCGCTCAACCCGGGAGGCCGACGCGGTGTGGGCCCGGCGTGGGGCGGCGGCACCTGGAGCACCGACTACGGCACCTTCTGGTGCTGCCAGGGCACGGGCCTGGAGATGCACACCAGGCTGATGGACTCCATCTACTTCCGCAGTGACAACACCCTGATCGTGAACCTGTTCGTGCCCTCGGTGCTCAACTGGTCCGAGCGCGGCATCACGGTCACCCAGACCACGTCCTACCCGACCAGCGACACCACGAGTCTGCAGGTCACCGGCAACGTCAGCGGAACCTGGGCGATGCGCATCCGCATCCCGAGCTGGACCACCGGGGCCACCATCAGCGTCAACGGCGTCACGCAGAACATCACCACCACACCAGGCAGCTACGCCACCCTGACCCGCTCCTGGGCCTCCGGCGACACGGTCACCGTCCGCCTGCCCATGCGGATCGTCATGCGAGCGGCCAACGACAACCCGAACGTCGCCGCGGTCACCTACGGCCCGGTGGTCCTGTCCGGCAACTACGGCGACTCCGCGCTCAGCTCCCTCCCGACGCTGACCACGTCCTCGATCAGGCGGACCAGCAGCAGTTCGCTCGCCTTCACCGCCACCGCCAACGGCTCCACCGTCAACCTGGGCCCGTTCCACGACGCGCACGGCCACAACTACACCGTCTACTGGAACACCAGCGGCACCGTCCGTCTCGCCAACGTGGGCAGCGGTCTCGTGCTGGGCATCCAGGACATGTCCACGGCCAACGGTGGCCGCGCTCTGCAGTGGCGTGACTCGGGCACCGCCGACCACGACTGGGAAATGATCCCCGACAGAGACAAGGTCCGCTTCCGCAACGCCCACAGCGGCAAGGTGCTCGGTGTCTTGGACATGTCCACGGCAGACGGCGCGACCGTCCTGCAGTGGACGGACAACGGCACCGCCGACCACAGATGGATACTGCTCGACCAGGGAGACGGGACCTACAAGATCCGCAACGAGAACAGCGGCAAGTTGCTCGCCATCGCGGACAACTCCACCGCTGTCGGTGCGTTCGCCGTCCAGGACTCGGACGACGGCACCGCCGACAACCGGTGGCGCATCGTGAGGAACTAGGGCCTGTCCCGGGAGTAGATCTTGACCCTTCTCCGCGCTCGACGCTTCGGCCCTTGTTCGGTATGGCGAACGCGCCGGGATCGGGTCGCACCGCATCGACAGTCCGCACAGCCTCCGACGGGTCAACCAGAACCGCTTACTGATCTCGAACAATCACGTCCCCTGCCACGGCGATCGGCCAAGCGGACTGGTCGCGCCCCTGGAGGAAGAGTTGAACAGAACCGTAAGAACGCTGCTCGCCCTGCTGGGCCCGCTGCTGCTGCTGCTCCTGCTGGGTGTCCCCGCCCTTCAGGGCGCCGCCTCCGCCGCCGCCCCGCCGGCCGGGCAGACCACGCGGTACACGATGACCGCGTTCACCAACAGCAGTGAGTCGAACATGTATGTGTACGACTCGCCGGACGCCACCGGATTCACCCTGCAGAAGGGCCCCGCCTACACCCCGCCGTCCGGTCTGATCCGGGACCCCAGCATCATCAAGCACACCGACGGCTACTACTACATCACTTACACCACCAACTGGACCGGGAGCACGATCGGTTTCGCCCGGAGCGCCGACCGGGTCAACTGGACGTTCCTGTACAACTACACGATCCCGATCAGCGGGCTGACCCGTACCTGGGCGCCCGAGTGGTTCATCGACACCGACGGCAGTGTCAACATCATCATGTCGCTGACGGCGGCGAGCACCGCCACCCACTTCACCGCCTACAAGATCACGGCGACCAACTCCGTGCTGACCACGTGGTCCGCGCCCACCCAGCTGTCCGGCATCGGCCCGAACTACATCGACACCTTCATCGTCAAGATCGGCTCCACGTACCACGCGTTCACCAAGAACGAGACGACGAAGTACATCGAGTACGCCACCGCCTCCAGCCTCACCGGCCCCTACACCATGCGGAAGACGGGCGACTGGGCCGGATTCGGCAGCTGGGTCGAGGGCCCTGCCCTGGTCCAGCTCGACAACGGGGGCTGGCGTATCTACTTCGACGGCTACCGCGCCGGGAAGTACTGGTACAGCGACAGCTACGACAACTTCGCCACCTGGTCCACGCCCGCCGAGGTGCCCGGGCTGACCGGCTTCATACGCCACGCCACCGTGCTGAAGGAGACGGTTCCCGGCGGCGTCACCCTGCCCACGAACACCACCAGGTCGCTGCAGTCGGTCAACTTCCCCGGCCGGTACGCCGTGGTGCGCTCCGACAGCCTCGGCTACATCGACCCGGTGAATGCCTCCAGCAGTACCGCCGTCAAGCAGAGCGCCACTTTCACCGTCGTGCCCGGCCTCGCCGACGCCAACTGCTACTCCTTCCGCGACTCCTCCGGCCGCTATCTGCGCCACTGGGACTTCCGGGTCCGCTTCGACAGCAGCAACGGCACCGACACCTTCAACAAGGACGCCACCTACTGCGCCCGCCCGGGCACCGCCTCCGGTTCCGTCCGCCTGGAGTCGTACAACTACCCCGGCCGCTACCTGCGCCACTACAACTACGCGCTGCGCGTGGACCTCCACCAGAACACCGACACGTTCCGCGCCGACAGCTCCTTCACGGTGGTCAGCCCCTGGGCCTGACCTGCCCGACCCCTGCCGTGCCGTCGCGGACCCCACCCCCACGGCGGCGCGGTCTTCACACCCCGGAAGGGCTGCCACGGCTTCGTCCGGCGGCGGACCTGCGCATTCGGTGGCCATGGACAGCTCGTCGGAGTCGTTTGCCCGGGTATGGTGCGGATCCTTCTCTGCCTGGGCGGCCGCTCGGCGGCAGGTAGCGGTCGGCTCTGCGTAACCGCTCGTGCTCCCGGCAGGGCAGCGGCAACGGCCTGCGCTGCCATGCATGAAGCCTCAACGCTGATGCCGCAGGGCGATGCTCGGCCGGGTTGTCGGGGCAGGCAGCGGCGATCAAGCACCCGTCTGCGTCCCGCCCATCCGGGACGGGGACGGCCCCGAGTCCTGACAGGGCTGGGGCCCTTCGTAACCTTTCTCCACCACAGACCGAAAGCCTGGCTGGTCCTGAGGGAAGTGTGGACGCAGTGGGCTGAAGTCTTCTAGCCTTGGCGGCAGACCATCACGGTCGTCGATGTGACCCGGCAGCGCGGTAGCCATCGACTTCTCCTGTATCCGAGCTGTTGCCCCCGCTCGGCGTAGTGGCCTGCTGAAGCACACCTGGCGGGCCGAAGCGGCGACATCCCGCTACGGCATCGGCGCGGCAGCGCGCGCCCCAAACTTGGCAACCACCTGTTCAGGAAGGGGACTGCATTGTCATGCTCATGTTAACCAAGAGGGCCGCAGCCGCGCGTTGGCCGGCCATCGGATCGGCTCTGCTCCTGGTCGCGGCGGCTCTCGTCGCGACCTTGTCCAGTGCGACCCCGGCCTCGGCGCACCCGATCAACGCCGCCGACTTCCAGCAGGTCCAACTGGCCCGCGGGGTAGCGGAGGTCGGTGAGCCGATGTCGCTGGCCGTACTCGCCGACCGGTCGGTGCTGCACACCGCCCGTAACGGGACCGTGCGCCGCACGGATGCGGGCGGCACCACCACGGTGATCGGCACCATCCCCGTGTACACGCACGACGAGGACGGCCTGCAGGGCATCGGCGTCGACCCGGGTTTCGCCACCAACCGGCACATCTACCTCTACTACGCCCCGCCCCTCTCCACACCAGGAGGCGACGCACCGACCACCGGCGGCAACTGGTCGGCGTGGCAGGGCGTCAACCGGCTTTCCCGGTTCACGCTCAACGCCGACTTCACGCTCAACCAGTCCAGCAAAGTGGACATCCTCGATGTGGCGGCCGACCGAGGAATCTGCTGCCACGCCGGCGGAGACATCGACTTCGACGCGGCGGGCAACCTGTACCTGTCCACAGGCGACGACACCAACCCGTTCGAGTCAGCCGGGTATTCCCCACTCGACGAGCGGACCAACCGCAACCCGGCGTTCGACGCGCAGCGCACCGCCGCCAACACCAACGACCTGCGCGGCAAGATCCTACGGATCAAGGTGAACGAGAACGGGTCGTACTCGATCCCGGCAGGCAACCTGTTCCCGCCCGGTACGGCCAGGACCCGGCCGGAGATCTACGCGATGGGCCTGCGCAACCCGTTCCGGATGAGCGTCGACAAGGCCACCGGCGTCGTCTACGTCGGCGACTACGGTCCCGATGCCGGCTCCACCTCGGCGCGCGGGCCGCAGGGCCAGGTCGAGTTCAACCGCATCACGGGCCCGGGCTTCTATGGCTGGCCGTACTGCACCGGCACGAACACGGGCTCCGAGACGTACGCCGAGTGGGACTTCGCCACCAACACGGCAGGCGCGAAGTACAACTGCTCGGGCGGGCCGACGAACAACTCGTCCCGCAACACCGGCTTGAGCACGCTGCCCCCCGCCAAGGCCGCCTGGATCCGCTACGGCGGCGATGCCGGCAGCCCGCCGGCGTTCGGCGGCGGCTCGGAGTCGCCGATGGCTGGCCCGGTGTACCGGTACGACCCCGACGTCAGCTCGCCCACGAAGTTCCCGCAGTCGTTCGACGGGCAGTTCTTCGCCACGGAGTTCGGCCGCGGCTGGATCAAGCCGATCCACCTCAACGCCGACGGCTCCCCGGGGACCATCGACAGCTTCCCCTGGACCGGCAAGCAGGTGATCGACTCGGCGTTCGGCCCGGACGGCTCCTACTACGTCCTGGACTACGGCGCCGGGCTGTACCAGGGCGACCAATACTCCGCCCTCTACCGCTTCGACTACGTCGGCGCCGGCAACCGGGCGCCCACGGCGATGGCCGGCGCCAACCGGACCTCCGGCGCGGCGCCGTTGACCGTGACCTTCTCCTCGGCCGGCTCGTCCGACCCCGAGGGCGGGGCACTGACCTATGCGTGGAGCTTCGGTGACGGCACCACCTCCACCGCCGCCAACCCGACGAAGACGTACGACACGAACGGCGACTACACGGCCAGGCTGACCGTGCGCGACCCGCAGGGTGCCACCGGCACCGCCGACGTGCGGATCACCGTCGGCAACACCGCGCCGACCGTGACCATCGACAGCCCCGCCGCGGGGGAGATCTTCGCCTTCGGCGACACCGTGCCGTTCCGTATCACCGTGACGGATCCGGAGGACGGCACGGTCGACTGCGACAAGGTGAAGCTGACGTACATCGTCGGTCATGACAGCCACGGCCACCCGATCACCTCGAAGACCGGCTGCTCGGGCACGGTCACCATCCCGGTCGACGGTGAGCACGACGACGCGGCGAACATCTTCGGGGTCTTCGACGCCGAGTACACCGACAACGCCGGGCTCACCACGCACAAGCAGCACATCCTGCAGCCGAAGCACCGGCAGGCCGAGCACTACAAGACATCGTCCGGTGTCGCCGTCCTCGACAAGTCGACAGCCGAGGGTGGCAAGTCCGTCGGTGACATCGAGAACGGCGACTGGATCGCGTTCGAGCCGTACAAGCTGAGCAACGCCACGTCGTTCAGCGCCCGGGTGTCGTCAGCCGGCGCGGGCGGCAGGCTGCAGGTTCGGGCCGGCTCGCCGACCGGCACAGTCCTCGGCTCCGCCACGGTCCCGGTCACCGGCTCGTGGACGAACTTCACCACCGTGGGCGGCTCGATCTCCGGTGCACCGCCCGGCACCACCACGCTCTACCTGACCTTCGCCGGCGGCTCCGGATTCCTCTTCGACGTCGACGCGTTCACTCTCGATACCGGCGGCGGCCCGGCACCCGGCACGGGTCCGATCGTGGGGCTCGCGGACAAGTGCCTGGATGTCCGTAACGGCAGTTCGGCGGACGGGACGGCGGTGCAGATCTCCTCGTGCACGGGCTCGGCGGGGCAGCGGTGGACGGTGATGCCGGGGTCGACGGTCAAGGCGTTGGGCAAGTGCCTGGACGTCAGCGGCAACAGCACGGCGGACGGGGCGAAGGTCCAGTTGTGGTCCTGCAACGGTGGCGCCAACCAGAACTGGCAGGCGCACCCGGACGGGTCGCTGCGGAACCCGCAGGCGGGCAAGTGCCTGGACGTGTCGGGCGCCAACTCCTCCGACGGCACCCTCGTGCACCTGTGGACCTGCAACGGCGGAGCCAACCAGAAGTGGACCCTGCCCTGATTTCTGTCACCGAGAAGGGAGCGACGGACATGCGCAGACACCCCCGAATGCTGCTGAGCGGGGCGGCCACGACACTCGCCGCCCTGGCCTTCCTCGCACAGCCCACACCCGTCAGTGCCGCGGACACGTCCTACGACGTCCTCGTGTTCTCCAAGACGGCCGGTTTCCGGCACGACTCGATCCCGGCAGGGATCCAGGCCATCCGGGACCTCGGCGCGGCGAACAGTTTCACCGTGACGGCCACGGAGGACGGCAACCAGTTCACCACCGGCAACCTGAGCCGTTACGAGGCGGTGGTCTTCCTCAACACCACCGGCGACGTCCTGAACGACGCCCAGCAGTCGGCGTTCCAGTCGTACATCGGCTCGGGCGGCGGCTTCGTCGGCGTCCACTCGGCCGCGGACACGGAGTACAACTGGCCGTTCTACGGCGAGCTGGTCGGCGCCTATTTCGCCTCGCACCCAGCTGTCCAGCAGGCCAACGTCAAGGTGGAGGGGCGCGCTCACGCGGCGACCGCCCACCTGCCGCAGACCTGGACCCGCACCGATGAGTGGTACAACTTCCGGACCAACCCCCGTACCACCGCGCGCGTGCTCACCACGCTGGACGAGTCGTCGTACTCGGGCGGCTCGATGGGCGCCGACCACCCGCACACCTGGTGCAAGACCTACTCGGGGGGCCGGTCCTTCTACACCGGCGGCGGGCACAGCCAGGCGTCGTACGCGGAGCCGGCGTTCCGGGCACACCTGCTCGGCGGCATCCGGTACGCGGCAGGCCGGACCAAGGCCGACTGCCGGCCCGAGACCGGCTATACGAGCCTCTACAACGGCTCGACCACCGGCTGGTCGCAGGCTGGCCCGGGCGGCTTCACCAACTCGGACGCCACTCTCGCCTCGCACGGCGGCATGGGCATGCTCTGGTACAGCGCCCGGCAGTTCACCAACTACTCGCTGAAGCTGGACTGGAAGATGCCCGGCGACGACAACTCCGGCGTGATCGTGGGCTTCCCACCGTCGAGCGACCCGCAGTCGGCACTGAACAACGGCTACGAGGTCCAGATCGACGCGACCGACGCGCCTGACCGTACGACCGGCTCGATCTACGCCGTCAAGGCCCCGGACACGGCTGCCCGGGACGCGGCGCTCAACCCACCGGGCGAGTGGAACACCTTCGAGTTGCTGGTGGAGGGCGAGCGGCTCCAGGTCTGGCTCAATGGCGTGAAGATCAACGACTTCACCAACACCGACCCCGCCCGCTCGCTCGCCGGCCACGTCGGCATCCAGAACCACGGCACGGGGGACGACGTGTCGTTCCGCAACGTCCGGATCAAGGAGCTGGGCGGCAGTCCGCCACCCACCCCCGGCACGGGTCCGGTCGTGGGGCTCGCGGACAAGTGTCTGGATGTCCGTAACGGCGGCTCGGCGGACGGGACGGCGGTGCAGATCTCCTCGTGCACGGGCTCGGCGGGGCAGCGGTGGACAGTGACGCCGGGGTCGACGGTCAAGGCGTTGGGCAAGTGCCTGGACGTCAGCGGCAACAGCACGGCGGACGGGGCGAAAGTCCAGTTGTGGTCCTGCAACGGTGGCGCCAACCAGAACTGGCAGGCGCACCCGGACGGGTCGCTGCGGAACCCGCAGGCGGGCAAGTGCCTGGACGTATCGGGTGCCAACTCCTCCGACGGCACCCTCGTGCACCTGTGGACCTGCAACGGCGGAGCCAACCAGAAGTGGACCCTGCCCTGAGCTGACGCGGCACGCTGGTCCCGTCCCTGTGAGTGAAGGCGGCACGTGACCTCACGTGCCGCCTTCACTCGTGCGCCTATGCTCGCGTCCAGCGCTGGTTGGCGCCGTCGTGGCAGCTCCACACGATGACCGCGGAGCCGTTTGCGGTGCCTGCGCCGTTGACATCCAGGCACAACCCGTTCTGACCGTTGCGGATCGTGCCGTTGCTGTTGAAGACCCACTGCTGGTTGGCGCCACCGTTGCAGTCCTGGATCTGCACCCGCGTGCCGGCGGCGGCGTCGGCCGGGACGTGCACGCACTTGTTCAGCACCTGCAGCGCCGCACCGTTCTGGGTGAACTGCTGGTTGGTGTTGCTGTGGCAGTCCCAGATGATCATTGGTGTGCCGTTGGCCGCGTTCGCGCCGTTGACGTCCAGGCACCGGCCCGAACCCTCGTTGCGCAGCCGGAACGTGGTGGGGTTCGGCGGCGGGGTGGGCGTCGTGTCGTCGAACTGCGTGAAGAAGTTCCACACCACCGCCCGGGTCCACGACCTCTCACCCGGTTCGAAGTCGCCGGCCGATCCATCGACAGGACCGGGCGTATGACCCGCGTCGAACGCCGCCCATGCCACGGGGTAGCCGGCGCGGCACCCCGAGTAGGTCGTGACGACATGCGTGAGGCTGCCCCGTGCCGGCTCCGGCGGGTTCTGGGGAGTGCAGCCGTTGTTCCGCACGAACCTGTCACGCAGCGAACGGCCCGTGGAGATCGGGAGCACCGGGTCCCGCAAGCCGTGCAGTCCGATGTACGCGACCGGCTGGGTGCCGCCGTTGCACCCGCTCAACTGTCCGCCCGCGTAGACGGCGACCGCGCGGAACACTGTCGGCCGGGCGCACGCGAGTGCGAAACTCATGCCACCTCCGTAGCTGAAACCCCCGGCGAAGCGCTGGTTCGTGTCGACACACAGGCCCGCCTCGATCTGCCTGATCATGTCGTCCACGAAGGTCAGATCCTCGCCATTGGAGTTGGCCCAGCCGTTCCCGAGGCCCTGGGGCGCGACAAAGATCGTGCTGTCGTTCGAGAGCGCCCGCAGGCCGTAGTACGACCAGGAGTATCCGCTGGTTCCGCCCGAGTCGACGTCGCCCGCCGTCCCGCCGTTCCAGTGGAAGCCGAAGACCATTCGGTACGGGCGGTTGTTGTCGTAGTTGGCGGGCACCCGCAGGATGTAGTTCCGATTCCTGCCGCTGCTCTGGATCGAGTGCGGACCGCTCGACAGCGTGGGGGGCTTGCCACATCCGGCGCTCGCGGCGCGGGAGGGGGCCTCGGCGGCGGCAGCGGATGTCAGCGTGATGCCGCTGATGCCGGCCGCGGCGAGTAGGAGCGTGGTGGCCATGGCGATCAGCGTGCGCCATCGGTGACGGTTGTTGCCTGGTCGCATCACGTTTCTCCATTCATGGATGCAGCGACTCAGCGGTATCCGGCGGCGATGATGTTGGCCTGTACCGCGTTCTCGGTCGCGTCGGACGGGTATCCGGACACCATCGCCCCCTCGTAGAAGGTGCCGGCGCTGAGGTTCGCGCCGCCGCCGGGCTTGCAGCAGTCACCACCGCTGCCGAGGATGATGGCGCCCTGCTTCTTCATGGGGCTGTAGCCGGGCGGCAGCGCGCCGTCCCAGAGCGTGGTCAGGCTTCCGCTCTGGGCGTTTCCACCCTTGAGGGCGAAACGGCTCGTCCCGTTGTTCTTCAACATCGCCGTCACGAACTTGCTGGTGAAGGCCCGCTGGTTCGTGTTCCAGGTCTGACTGCCACCGGAGTAGAGCCCCCATTCGAGGTCGGCCTGGACCCATGGGCCCCTGCCGGCACACCCGCCGAACCAGCACTGGGTGCTGAAGTTGATCGCGTCCATCGCCCCGGCCGCGTCGGCCGCTCGGGTCGTCTCACTGTTGCCGTAGTCGAAGCAGCAGCCGCCGTTGACATGGGTGCCGCTGGTCACCATGTACATGCCTTCAGGGGCGCTGCCGGTCGGCACGCCGGTCAGGTGGCCGTCCCGCCAGTAGCTGTTGCCGGGGTTGATGTAGAGCGAGTAGGCCTTGCTGCCGCCGACCGCCAGGGACTCCGACGTCGCGATCGCCGGGCGGCTCTGGCTGGAGCCGGGAACCACACTCGATCCCTGGTACCACAGGTCGTTCCCGCGGCCGGACTGGTCGTAGACGACGGTGATGACACAGGTCGTCCCCGCGCAGAACGAGTCCTGCGTCGCCGCGTCGGCGGCGCCACCCGCGCTAAGGACGCCGATGTTCCGGGTCGTGCTGTCGGACGAGCGCCGGACCTGGTAGAGGTTGCCGTTGTAGGTGCCGTAGAGCGCTCGTACGGTGCTGTGGGCGGCGATGCAGGGGGTGCCGCCTGAGGCGTAGATGTCGCACGTTCCCGCGCCGCCCGGCACCGGCGGGTCCGGCGGCGCGGTCGGCGAGTTCCACTGCTGGTTGGTGCCGCCGTGGCAGGACCAGAGGGTGATCCTGGTGCCGTTGGCGGTGCCTGCGGCGTCGGCGTCGAGGCACAGTCCGGACTGGACGCCGGTGATGGTGCCGTTGGGGTTGACGTTCCACTGCTGGTTGTTCTGGCCGTTGCAGTCCCAGATGATGACGGCGGTGCCGTTGGTGGTGCCGCGTCCGCTGGCGTCGAGGCACTTGTCGCCGTTGACGGTCAGTTGTTTGCCGGCGGTGTAGGTCCAGGTCTGGCCGGCCGCGCCGGTGCAGTCCCAGAGTTGGGTCTGGGTGCCGTTGGTGGTGCCGGCGCCGGGGACGGTCAGGCAGCGGCCGGACTGCGCGCCCACGACGGGGGCGCTCTGCCCGGGCTCGATCGGTGCCGCCACCGCGGTGGCACCGACGCCAATCAGCACCAGGGCGGCGCCCAGCGCGGACAGCCGTCCGTACCGGCGGGGCCGAGGTATCCGAAACACCATGGTGGTTCCTCACCTGTTCGTAGGGAGGGATGCCCGGCGCGCGACCGCGCCGGGCATCCCCTCAGGACGGGCTATACGGCGGTGAACCGCCACTGTTGGTTGGTGCCGCCGTGGCAGCTCCATTGCAGGAGTCGTGCGCCGTCGGCCGTCGAGCCGCCGTTGACGTCCACGCACAGTCCACTGGGGAGGCTTTTCACCGTGTACACACCCGCCGTGCTGGTCGGTGTGACGAGGAACTTCTGCGCGTTGCCGTTGTCGCAGGTGGACTGCTGCAGGAACGCGCCCTGGGCGGTGGATCCGCCCGTGACGGAGAGGCACTTGCCGCTGTGCAGCGCCTTCAGGTGGACGGCGCCGCCACCGGCGTCGACGGCCTGCCACTTCTGGTTGTTGCCGCCGGTGGACGGCCACTGGACGACCTGGGCGCCGTCAGCGGTCGAGGCCTCGTTGACGTCCATGAACTTGCCGCTGTGCTGCGCCGCGACCGTCCAGGTGCGACCGGCCACGCCGCCACCACCGCCGCTGCCCGGTTCGCCGACCCCGTTGCCGCCGAAGGTGAGTGAGTCGAGGTCGAACCAGTTGTTCGAGCTGCCCTTGAACACCAGGTAGAGCGGGTGCGAGCCGGAGAGATCGGCGGTGTTCACCGCCGACGTGGACTGGTAGGTGTTCCAGCCGCCGGTGCTGGGCACCGGTGTCGTGGCCAGGAGTGTGCCGGTCGGGGAGTCGGCGCGCAGTTCGATCGATCCGCCGCCGCTCGGCGACGACAGGCGGTACTTCACGCTCGTGATGCCCGACAGGCTCATCGGTTTGAACGCGATCCAGTCGCCGTCGGAGATGTCGCCGACCCGCTTGCCGCTCTCCGCGTCGGCCTGCTCGACGATCCGCACACCCGACTGGTCCGTGTAGAACTCGGCCTGCTTGTGCTTGGGCTGGAGGATCACTTGGGCGTAGCCGGTGAGCGGGTTCGCACCGCCGGGGCCGCCGTCGTCGGTGTAGCGGGCGTTGAGGACGTAGTACAGGTTGGCACCCTCGGGGTGCCCGCCGAGCAGCGACGTGTCGATGGTGCCCGAGCACCCCGGATGGTCCGTGGTCTCGTGCTGGTGGTCGTCGTGGCCGAGGGCGGGGTTGACGAGCACCTTGGCGCAGTCGACGGGCGCGCCGCCGGGGTCCGAGACGGACACCTTGTACGGGACGCGGTCGCCGAAGTCCAGCATGCCGCCGTCGGACGGAATCGTGATGGTGACGGTCGGTGCGGTGTTGCCCACGGTGATCGGCACGTTGGCGAAGGCCGTCCTGCCGGTGTTGTCGGTGACCTTGAGCTGGGCGGTGTAGTTGCCGTTGGCGGTGTAGGTGTGTGACGGGTTGGCCGCCGTGGACGTGGTGCCGTCGCCGAACGTCCAGTGGAAGCTGAGCGTGCTGCCCGGATCCGGGTCCGTGGACCCCGCGCTGCTGAACTGCACGTTCAGTGGCGCGTCCCCGTTGGTGGGCGTTCCGGTGGCTTTGGCGACCGGCGACCGTCCGCCGTGGTTGTAGTCGATGCGGTAGAGACCCGAGTCGTTGTTGCCACCGCCGAAGTTGTTGCCCCATTCGAGCACGTACAGCGAGCCGTCGGGCCCGAACTCCATGTCCATCGGCTTGAGGAACTTGGCGGCGGGCATGAAGGGGTTGGTCCGGGTGACCGCGGTCGCCGAGTCGAAGTGGACCTCCTTGACGGTGTGGCGCGACCACTCGTAGAAGAAGTGGACCCCGTCGTAGTAGGGCGGGAACTTCGTCTCGGACGGGTTCGCGGCGTTGTAGCGGTAGACCGGTCCGCCCATCGGCCCCGAGCCGCCGGAGCCGAGTTCGGGGAAGTTCGGCGAGACGCCGTAGCCGTACCACATGTTCGGCGCGACGATCGGCTTGAGGCTGGTCAGGCCGGTGTTGTTCGGCGAGTTGTTGACCGGCGCGTTGCAGTTGAACTTGGGGCCGACGACGCGGGTGTCCGGGTTGTAGGGCGCGTAGGCCTGGTTGTCGCCGTGGCAGAAGGGCCAGCCGTAGTTGCCCGGGGACTTGATGACATTGAGCTCGACGAGCCCTTCCGGGCCACGGTTGGTCGTGGGCGGGTTCCGGTCCGGGCCGTAGTCGGCCAGGTAGACCCAGCCGTTCTCCGGGTCGATCGAGAAGCGGAACGGGTTGCGGAAGCCCATCGCGTAGATCTCCGGCCGGGTCTGCGCCGTGCCCTGCGGGTAGAGGTTGCCGGCCGGGATGGTGTAGCCGCCGCCCGCCGACGGCCGGATGCGCAGGAGCTTGCCCCTCAGGTCGTTGGTGTTGCCGGCGGTGCGGGCGGCGTCGAGGTTGGCCTTGCCCGGCCGCCAGTCCAGCGGGGCGTAGCCCTGCCAGTTGGAGTCGAGGTTCGGTGGGACGTCGTCCCCGGTGCCGATGTAGAGGTTCTTGTCGGGGCCGAACTCGATGTATCCGCCCGTGTGCCCGGGCTCGGCGAACGTGCGGTCCCGGGTCGCGGGGATGTCGATGATCGTCACCTGGCTCGACATGTTCAGGGTGTCGCCGGTGAGCGTGAACCGGGAGACCCGGTTGATGTCGTTCGGGACTCCGGCCGGGGAGTGATACAGGTACACGTAGCCGTTGTCGGCGAAGTCGGGGTCGAGTGCCAGTCCGGTGAGGCCGTCCTCGCCGCCGGTGTAGACGCTGAGCGTGCCGGCTGTCACCGTTCTGTTCGTGGTCGGTTTGAAGATCTTCAACTGCCCGGACCGCTGGACGTAGAGCACCCGCCCGTCCGGGGCGACCGCGAGGGCCATCGGGTCCGCGGTGTTGTCGTCGAGGGTGCGCTTCTCGAAGTTGCTCCACACGGTGCCGCCGCAGTCGCCTGGCTCCTTGCCGGCCGCCCACTTGACGCCCCCGAGGACGTGGTTGCGGAAATGGGTCTCGCTGTAGGCCGCGCTGGTGTGCCCCATGCCGGTGGCCCACACGCGGCCGCCGCCGGTGTTGCGGCACCAGGAGATGGGGTGGTCCGGCCCCATGGCGCGGGGACCCGGGTTGTACGTGCGCTCGTCCGCGGTGACCAGGACATGGACGTCGCCGCGGGGGTTGCGGTCGAAGTTGTACCACTCCTCGCTGCGGTTCCAACGGTCCGGCAGGCCGGCCGTCGACGGGTGCTTCTTGTCCGCGACGATCGCGGTGCCGGACAGCACGCCGGGGGAGTGCTCCGGCATGTGCGCGCCACCGTTGATGGTCTGGTCCCACCACGGGTACTCGTTCTCGATGCCCATGTCTGTGGCGTTGTGGATCGCGACGATGCCCTTGCCGCTGGCGAGGTAACCCTCCACCGCCTGACGTTGGGCGGCCGTGTTCCACACCATTCCCGAGGTCTGGAACATGATGACCACGTCGAAGGTGGCGAGGTTCGCGGGGGTGAAAACGCTCGAGTCCTCGCTGTGCACCAACTCGAAGTTGTTGGCCGCCGCCTGCTCCCGGAACATCGTGAGGCCGGCGGGGATCGAATCGTGCCGGTAGCCGGCGGTCTTGGTGAAGACCAGGGCTCGGAAGGCCGGCGCCGCTGACGCCGGTTGGGCGACGACGAGCGACAGGAGCACGCTCGCGATCGCCCCGAAGATTAATATGATGCGACGCATGCCGTCTCCTATTTCGGCGGAGCAACGATGGCATGACCACGGGCACGCGCCGGCCGCACCTCGGATGCGCCGGAGTGCCTGAGCGCGTCGTAGGCGCGCGTGTGCCGTCAGCTCGTCGTCCCGTCCGCCGTGACGGGCAGTCAAGTCCCTACGGAAGAGATAGGGCGTCACGCCAGATGCGACCGTCTCCCGTGGTCTGCCGGCCAGCATGCAGCGGCGTATCGCAACAGTCAATATGGTTCGGGTGCGGCCGATTCCATAACACGTTTTTGCGCGGCAATCGTCGTGGTTCGGCGCGCGACTGTCGTCGGGCCGTTTCCATAACACATTTTTCCAATCAATCTTCATGGTTCGGCGCGCGACTGTGGACGGGCCGATTCGATAACAGGTTTTGGCGTATCGATAGCTGTCGACTTATCGTCGGCCCACATTGAGCAGCTCGAACCGCGAACGTCCTCCACGGTGATGTCCGGTGGTATTGCCAGGCGCTCATCGAGGCATTTACCCTCGGGGCCGCAATGTCGCCATCGCGTCCGGCGAAAGTTCGCGGCTTATTCGACGACAGCTCGCGAGCGGGAACTGTCACTCCATGCCGGCCGCACCCGAACGCTTCAGCTATCGGTGACGCAATCCTGCTGACGACGCGAATGCAGAGGTTCCCACGATGTCTGGCCTGCTGCCGACGCCGCTGCTCGCTCTGCGAGGCATCGGCAAATCGTTCCTCGGCGTGCGGGTGCTCGATGGCGTCGACCTCCAGGTCCGGCCCGGCGAGGTGCACGCGGTCGTCGGCGAGAACGGCGCCGGCAAGTCCACGCTCATGAAGGTGGTGTCCGGCGTCCACCCGCCCGACGAGGGAACGGTCGAGTTCGCCGGCGTACCGCGGACGTTCCGCAGCCCGCGTGAGGCCCAGCAGGCCGGTATCGGCATCGTCTACCAGGAACTGACCCTGCTGCCCGAGCGCACCGTCGCGGAGAACGTCTGTCTGGGCCGCGAGCCCCTGCGCCGCGGGCTCGTCGACCGCAGGGCGATGCTCAGCCACACCGCGGAACTCCTCGCCTCGATCGGGGAGGGCTCGTTACCGCCCGACACACGCGTGGGACGACTTGGCGTGGCGCAACAACAGGTGGTCGAGATCGTCAAGGCGCTCGCCCTCGACGCGCGGCTGCTCATCATGGACGAACCCACCGCGGCTCTCGCCGACCACGAAGTCGACCAGCTCTACGCGCTCGTACGGCGGCTGCAGAAGCACGGGATGGGCGTGCTGTACGTCTCGCACCGCCTCAAGGAGGTCTTCGACCTGTCCAGCCGGATCACCGTGCTCAAGGACGGCCGGGCGGTGGCCACCTTGGACACCGCGGACACCAGCGCCGATCAGCTGGTGCGCCACATGGTCGGCCGCGAGCTGTCGAGCTACTACCCCGATCCGGCGAAGCCGCAGGAGCTGGGCCCGGTGCGGTTGACCGTCCGGGGCGGAGGCAACCGGAAGCTGCGCGGCATCGACCTACGGCTGCGCGCCGGCGAGGTGCTCGGCGTCGGCGGCCTGCAGGGCTCCGGCCGGTCGGCGTTGGCCCGCGCACTGTTCGGCGCCGCACCGTTCAGCACCGGCCAGGTGACCGTCGACGGAGCGCCGGTCCGGCTGCGCTCGCCCCGCGCCGCGATGCGGGCCGGTATCGCCTACGTCTCCGAGGACCGCAAGGGCGAGGGGATCGTCGCCGAGCAGTCGGTGCTCGACAACGCGCTGTTGGCCGTCCGCGCCGTCCGCCCGGGCCGGGCCGGCCGGCGTGCCCGGACCGCGCGGGTCCGTGAGCTGCTCGCGGCCGTTGAGCTTCGCGCCGCGGGGGAGGACCAGGAGATCCGTTTCCTGTCCGGGGGCAACCAGCAGAAGGTCGTGCTGGCCAGGTGGCTCGCGCTCGCTCCGAGGATCCTGCTCTTCGACGAGCCGACCCGGGGCATCGACGTGGGCGCCAAGTCGGCGATCCACGATCTCGTCCGCCGGCTGGCCCGCGACGGCGCCGCCGTGCTGATGGTCTCGTCCGAGCTGCCCGAGCTGCTCGGCATGAGCGACCGGATCATCGTCATGCGCGACGGCCGGATCGCCGGCGAGCTACCCGCCGGCGCGACAGAGGAGGATGTCGTCGCCCTGGCGGTCGGCACCGTGGGGGAGGCGGCCGGATGAGCGGCCCGCTGTCCCTGCCGGCCCGGCGGACCCCGCCCGGCGTGTTCGTCGCCCTGGTCCTCACTCTGGCGATCGGCTGGCTCATCGTCACTCTCGATGGTGGCCGGCTGTTCAGCCTGCCGACGACGGTGAGCCTGCTGCACGTCGCCGCCGGTCTGGGCCTCGTCGCGGTCGGCCAGACGCTGGTCATCGTCGGGGGCTCGCTGGACCTGTCCGTGGCGTACGTGGTCAGCCTGAGCACCCTCGTCGCCGCCGAGAGCATGGCCGGTGACGACGGGGCGCTGCTGCCGGCGATCGGCCTGACGCTCGCCGTCAGCGCCACGATCGGCCTCGTCAACGGCCTCCTCGTCACCACAGCGCGGATCAACCCCTTCATCGCGACCGTCGGCGTCGGACTGCTGCTCAAGGGATACCTCGACAACGGATACGACGGCCCCGCCGGCAAGACCGCACCCGCCCTGGTGCAGGGCCTGGGGTACCAGCGCATCGGCCCGGTGCCGCTGTCGTTCCTGCTGCTGCTCGCCGTCGCCGCCGCGGCCTGGTTCGTGCTGACACGCACCCGCTTCGGCCACCACCTGATCGCCGTGGGCGGTGACCCGGAGGTCGCCCGGCTCTCCGGCGTGCGCACCAGCCGGATCCTCGTCACCGCCCATGTGCTGTGCGCCCTCTGCGCCGGCCTCGCCGGGGTCTACCTCGCCAGTCGGCTCGGCGCCGGCGCACCGAGGGTGGGCACCGAGGGACTGTACGACCTGGAGTCGATCGCCGCGGTGGTGCTCGGCGGCACCGCCCTGGCCGGCGGACGCGGCGGCGTCGGCGGCACGGTCGGCGGCGTGCTGCTGCTCGCGAGCATCGACGCCGTCTTCAACCAACTCGAGGTCGACGTGTTCTTCAAGCAAGTGATCCGTGGCGTGATCATCATCGCGGCGGTCGCCGTCTACGCCCGCCGGGCGATGCGAAAGGCGTCATAGCATGCGGATCGCGCGCCCACAGCGGCTCCTCACGTTCCGCTCCGGCGGTCTCGCACCGATCATCGTGATTCTGGCGGTGTTACTGGTTCTGCTGGCCGCCCGCCAACCGGACTTCCTTTCGCCGCCGTCGCTGATGTCGTTCCTCGGCCGCTCCGCGCCGATCGTCCTGCTCGCCGCCGGCCAGTACTTCGTCATCGTCTCCGGCGAGTTGGACCTGTCCGTCGGCTCTCTGGTCACCGCGCAGGTGGTCGTCGCCGCCCGGCTGATCGACGGAGATCCGTCGGCCGGCTGGCCCGTCGCCGTGGTCCTGCTCGCGTTCGGCATCGTCGTCGGCCTCGTCAACGGCCTCGTCACCACGCGGCTGCGGGTGCCTTCCTTCATCACGACCCTCGGGATGTTCCTGATCCTCGTCGGTGCCGTGTACCTGTGGTCCGACGGTGCCCCGAAGGGCGGCCTCTCCGAGGGGTTCCGCCGTCTAGGCCGGTCGGCGTTCGAGGACGTGCCCGCGCTGGGCCGGATCCCGTACGCCCTGGTCATCCTGCTGGCGGCGGCCGCTCTGGCGCTGGTGCTGACACGTTCGGACTTCGGCCGCACGCTGGTCGCGGTCGGCGGCAACCCGCGGACCGCCGAGCTGAGCGGCGTGCGCGTGTGGCGCGCCAAGACCATGGCGTTCGTCCTCAGCGGGCTCGCCGCCACGCTCGCGGCGGTCCTCATCGGCGGGTACAGCGGAGTGTCGTTCCAGGCCGGTGCCGGCCTGGAGTTCGGCGCGATCACCGCGGCGGTCCTCGGCGGTGTCGCTCTGGGCGGGGGCCGCGGTTCGGTCGTCGGCGCGATGCTGGGCGCGCTGACCCTCGAGACGCTCTTCACGCTCATGAACTTCTACGGCGTCTCCGGCGCCCTCAGACCGACTGTGCAGGGCGCGATCATCCTGCTCGCCGTGGCGGCGGCGTCCTTCCGTTTCCCGTCCAGACAAAAGGGGATTCAGTGAGGCATTCCATGACGGTGCTGGCCGTGAGCACCTTACTGGTGCTGGCCGGCTGCGCCACCGACGAGCCCACCACCGGCGCATCGGGTTCGCCCTCCGCGGGCAGCGGGTCGGGCACCGGCAAGCAGTCGAAGTTCTTCGTGCAGGCCGACTACGCGGAGCAGCTCGCGCTCCTGGATGCCGCGCCCACCGGGCCGGCCGGCAAGCCCTGGGAGCAGGCGCTCAACCCGGCGATGGTGGAGACCGCGAAGTTCAAGAAGCCCGGCCCGTACAAGATCTGCTTCTCCAACGCGGGGCTGAACAACCCGTGGCGCCAGGTCGGTTTCAAGACCATGCAGGCCGAGGTCGACACGCACCGCGGCCGGATCTCCGAGTTCGTCCACGTCGATGCCGAAGGCAAGGACCAGAAGCAGATCGCCGACATCAACGACCTCCTCGGCAAGGGCTGCCACGCGCTCATCGTCTCGCCGAACACCACCGCGACGCTCACCCCGGCCGTGAAGGCCGCCTGCCAGAAGGGCCTGCCGGTCATCGTCTTCGACCGCGGCGTCGACACGACCTGCCCGGTGACGTTCATCAACCCGATCGGCGGCTACGGATTCGGCCACGTCGCGGCGGAGTTCGTCACCCAGAAGATGAAGCGGGGTGGCAAGGTGCTCGCGCTGCGCATCCTGCCCGGCGTCGACGTGCTGGAGACCCGTTGGTCCGCGGCCAAGGTCGCCTTCGACAAGGCGGGCGTCGATGTCGTCGGCGTCGAGTTCACCGACGGCGACCCGGCCAGGACGAAGAAGATCGTCAACGACTACATCCAGCGGTACGGCACGATCGACGGCGTCTGGATGGACGCCGGGGCGGTCGCGGGCGCGGCGGTCGAGGCGTTCGAGGACGCCGGCAAGCCCGTGCCGCCGATCAACGGCGAGGACCAGCTCGACTTCCTGAAGCTGTGGAAGGACAAGAAGCTCACGGCGATCGCCCCGACCTATCCGACCTATCAGTGGCGCACCCCGGTCATCGCCGCGCTGAAGATCCTCGACGGCGAGCGGGTGCCGAACCCGTGGAAGCTGCCACAGCCGACCATCACCCAGGACAACCTGGACGAGTACGTCGACCCCACCATGCCGCCGCTGCACTACGCGATGTGCGGCTGCACCGACCTGCCCGGCTACCCGCGGCGCTGGAAGTAGTCCGGTGTACACCATCGGTGTCAACCCGTGGGTCTGGGCCTCGCCGGTCGACGACGAGGCCATGGCCGAGCTGGTGCCGCGGATCGCCGCGTTCGGTTTCGACGCGGTCGAGCTGCCGATCGAGCGACCCGGCGACTGGGACCCGGCCCGCACCCGGGACCTGCTGGCGGCGTACGGCCTGCGCGCGGTCGGCGTCTGTGCCGTCACCTCGCCCGGACGTGATCTCGTGAACGCCCCGCCGGAGGCCGTCGCCTCCACCGTGGCGTACCTGAAAACGTGTGTGGACAGTGCGGTGGCCGTCGGCGCGCCCTGCGTCGGCGGCCCGGTCTACGCCGCGGTGGGGCGGACCTGGCGGATGTCACCGTCTGAGCGCGCGGCCTGCTACGCGGACGTCCGCCGCGCCCTGCGGCCAGTGGCCGACCACGCGGGGGAGCGGGGCGTGAGCATCGGCGTGGAGGCCCTCAACCGCTATGAGACGAGCGTCGTCAACACGGTCGAGCAGGCGGTGGAGCTGATCGACGGCCTGCCCGGGAACGTCGGTCTCATGATCGACACCTATCACATGAACATCGAGGAGGCCGACCCCTGCGAGGCGCTCGTCACGGCTGGTCCGCACATCAAGCACGTCCAGGTCAGCGGAACCGACCGCGGCACCCCGGGCGCCGACCACTTCGACTGGCCACGCTTCCTCGCCGGCCTGGCCAGGGCCGGCTACGGCGGCGCGCTGTGCATCGAGTCGTTCACCGCGCAGAACGAGGCCATCGCCACCGCGGCCTCGATCTGGCGGCCGCTCGCCCCGTCGCAGGACGCCCTGGCCCGTGACGGGCTGTCCTACCTCCGCACTGTCCTCCATGGACTGGAAAACGCTCCCTTGACCGGGTGATGGGGGAGGGGTCGCTTCTGCCGTCATCCCCTTTGGCCCGGGAACCGCCACAAGGAGAAAACGTGTTCACCACTCTCACGATACGAAGGCGGCTTCTGGCCGGAGCCGCCACAGTCGGTTTGACCGCGACCGCCGTGATCGCGTCCCCCTCGCCCGCATCCGCAGCTCCCCTCACTGTGTACGTCTCGCCGTCCGGCACCGGCACTGACTGTTCCAGCGCGCGGCCGTGCTCACTGACAGCCGCGCAGGCGGCGGTGCGCTCGCTCAACGACGCCATGTCGGACGACATCGTGGTGCAGTTGGCCGACGGTGTGTACCGACTTTCCCAGCCCTTCCGGCTGACGGCGGAGGACTCCGGCTCAGGCGGTCACACGGTCGTGTGGCAGGCCGCCCCCTCGGCGCGTCCGGTGATCAGCGGTGCCCGGGCGGTCACCGGCTGGTCGGTGGCCGACGCAGCCAGGAACATCTGGAAGGCCGACGTGCCCGCCGGTCTCGATGCCCGGCAGCTCTATGTCGACGGCGCCGTCGCCACCCGGGCACGCACGCAGGTGAACAGGGCCGATTTCACGGCCTCCAGCGCCGGACTGAGGTTCTCGGGCGGTGCGCTGAGCTATCTGAACAACCTGGCCGACCAGAGCCGGATCGAGGTGGAGGGCGTCAACTCCTTCACCGACCGGTACTCGCCGGTGCAGAGCATCAGTTCGAACTTCATCACGATGCAGCAGCCGGCGTGGAACAACAACAACTTCGGCTACGACACCCTCATGCGGCCACACCGGGCCGGTCCGTTCTACCTGTCCAACGCGTACGAGTTCCTTGACTCGCCCGGCGAGTGGTACCTCAACCCCAGGGCCGGAGCCTTGTACTACATCCCCCGGGCCGGGCAGAACATGAGCACCACCGACGTGGAACTGCCGACGCTGCAGTCGCTGGTGAACGTCGGGGGCACGTACAGCGAGCCGGCGCACCACATCACGTTCAGCGGGATCACCTTCACCGGTACGAGCTGGCTGGGTCCCAGCAGCAACCAGGGTTACGTGGACCAGCAGACCGGCGCGTACCTCGCCGGCAACTGGAGCTGGCCGGGCTTCGACTCCTGCCACAACGGCTGCACGCAGTTCGAGGCCGCCCGGCCGCACTGGTCGCAGATGCCGGCCGCCGTGCAGGTCTCCGCCGCCAACACCATCACTTTCAGCGACTCCCGGTTCGTCAACCTGGGCCAGACGGCCATCGGCATCGGCAACGACGCGGGCGCGCACGCCAGCGGCGTCGGCCTGGGCGCCGGCAACATCACGGTGACCCGGTCGGAGATCGCCCGGAGCTCAGCCGGTGGCATCCTCGTGGGCGGCGTGCGCGCCGACGCCCACCACCCGAGCGACCAGCGCATGGTCAACAGGGACATCACGATCAGCAACAACCGCATCCACGACCTCGGGGCGGACTACCGGGGCGTCGTCTCTGTCCTGACCACGTACGTCACCAACAGCACCGTCGCCCGGAACGAGGTCTACAACATGCCGTACTCCGGCATGTCGATCGGGTACGGCTGGGGCGCCAACGACGCGGGCGGCAGCAACCACTATGCCAACCGCGGCCTGTACAACTACCAGCCGCGCTACACAACGCCGACCACCGCGTCCAACAACCGGCTCATCGGCAACTACATCCACGACGTCATGCAGCAGATGAACGACGGTGGCTGCATCTACACGCTCGGATGGAACCCGGGCGCGCAGATCAGCCGGAACTACTGCCTGCGGACCAACGGATACTTCGGGGTGTACTTCGACGAGGGCTCGAAGTACTACAAGGCCACCAACAATGTCTTCTCGAACACCGGTACATGGGCGACAGCCAACTACTGGGGTGGCGAGAACATGGGGAACTGGACCGTCACCGACAACTGGTCGACCAACGGCAGCACGAACGTGACCAACGGGGACCGCGGCAACGTGGTCTCCGGCAATGTCACGGTCACCAACGGCAACTGGCCTTCCGGTGCCCAGGACGTGATGGCGTCCGCCGGACCGCAGGACACCACCCCACCGCCGACCACGGCTCAGCAGATCGTGGGCGCGCAGTCCGGCCGCTGCCTGACCGTCCCCGGCGCCGGCACCACCAACGGCACCCAGACCCAACTCTGGGACTGCACCGGCGCGGCCGGCCAGACCTGGACCTACACCGCCGGCAAACAACTGACCGTCAACGGCGACAAGTGCCTCGACGCCAGCGGACGCGGCACCACCAACGGCACCGCCGTCATCATCTGGGACTGCAACGGCCAGAACAACCAGCAGTGGAACGTCAACCCCAACGGCACCATCACCGGCGTCCAGTCCGGACTGTGCCTCGACGCCGACGCCGCAGGCACCGCCAACGGCACCAGGATCACCCTCTGGTCCTGCCACGGCGGCACCAACCAGCAGTGGGCACAGCGATAGCGGAAGGGGCGTCGGCCTCGCTCGCGGCAGACTCGTAGGCCGCCGGCGAGGCTGGTCTCTAACGCCGCAGCCGGGTCGGCTCGCCCGGCCCGCTGCGGCGCACCACCCACGCATCGGTGATGTGGGCGAACATCGCCTCGGCCGCACCCCTGGGGTCGTGCGCGGCGATCCGCTCGTAGATGCGCCGGTGACCGTGGTTGGACGCGACGCAGAGGGCGCGGCCGGTTCGGCCCGTGTAACGGGCAGAGTTGATGACCTGACGCTCCAGCGAACGGACCACGGCACGGCCGATGCGGTTCCCCGACGCCTGCATGACGGTGTCGTGGAACGCCCGGTCCTCTTCCTGGTACGAAGCGGGGTCGTCGACGAGTTCGTCCATCCGCTCCACCAGACTGCGTAGCCGGTCGATCACCTCGGCGTTCGCCAGACGGGCGGCGACGTTGGCCATATCGGACTCCAGCACGCGCCGGGTCTCGACGAGGTGATCGAGGATCGCCAGGCTCTCGTCTTCGGCGATCGTCGCGCCGAGGACCAGCTCGTCAAGCATGTTCCACATCGCCGGCGGGGTGACCATCGTGCCGGCGCCCTGGCGGACCTGCACCAGCCCCTTCTCCTGAAGTATCTTCACCGCCTCGCGGACCACGGTGCGGCTGACCGAGAAGGTCTCGCAGAGCACGGGCTCAGGGGGGAGCGACGAACCGGACGGATGGACTCCACGGACGATCCGCTCCACCAGCTCAGCCGTGACCGCGGCGGCGAGGTTCGCCGGGCGCCGGCTCCAGCCGGGAGCCTCGGATGCCTCTGCGGATGACTGCGGTACTGCCGTCATGGCACCCCCCGGGACCCGTGTCGTACCACGGATGCTCGCCTACTATACGGCATCCCTGTTGACGTCATACGTCATACGAGTTACATACGTAATACGAGTTGCGTTCCTCCTCAACCTCAATCGCCGGACAGCCGGCCACCTCAGGAGAGTGGGGCAGCAATGAAGCAGCGAACACTGTGGTCGGCGACCCTGGTTGCCGGGCTCGTGGTCTTAGCCGGCTGCGGAAGCGCCTCCGACCCGGATTCGGCGCCCGGTGGTTCGAAGGGCAGACTCGTCGTCTGGGACTGGAAGTCCGGCGACGCCACGGCGTCCTCCTACGTCAAGAAGGCCAAGGCCCACTTCGCCCAGCGGCATCCCGGCGTGACGGTCGAGTTCGTCGCGCAGCCGTTCGAGCAGTACTACACCCTGCTAGGGACCGCCCTCCAGGCCGGCAAGGGACCGGACGTCATGCTCTTCAACGGCGGCGGGCAGATCCGCGACCGGGCGGACTCTCTTCTGCCGTTGGACGAGTACGTCCGTGATGACAGGAAGCGGCTGGCCGGGTGGGAGGCCTTCACCAAGGACAGCAAGACCTACGCCGCTCCGGTGACCTTGCAAGGTCACCCGATCTACTACAACAAGTCGCTCTACCGGAAGGCAGGGCTGGATCCGGAGCAGCCGGCCACCAGCTGGGACGAGTTCGTCGCCGACTGCCGGACCATCACCAAGGCGACCGGCGCCAGGTGCTTCGCGCAGGGCAACAAGGAAGGCATCGGTATCCAGTTCTTCCTGTCCGGGCTCGGCTCGGGCGTCCTGTCGCCCACGGAGTACGACGACTGGATCGCCGGCAGACGGGACTGGTCCTCACCGGCGGTCAAGCGGATCTTCTCGCTCTGGAAAGAGGCCGACGACAAAGGCCTGAACAACGACGGGGCGAACTCGACGGCGATGTTCAACGACGCGTTCGCGGTGTTCCAGTCCAACAAGGCAGCCCACGTCATCGGGTTGATGTCGGACACCGGGCACTGGAAGGACTTCGCCGAATTCCTCGACGCCGACGATGTCGGCGTCATGAAGTCGCCGGTCGTCACGGCCGGTGCCACACCGAGCCTTCCCTACGACGGCGGCATCGGCTACGCCGTCGCGAAGTGGACCAAGGAACCCAAGGCCGCCGCCGACCTGGTGCGCTCCCTGACCTCGACGGACGCGCTGAAGTCGTTCCACGCCGACGCGGGCGCCATCGCGGCCGACCGCACCGTGGACGTCTCGAGCGGTGGCCCAGCCGTCGCCACCATCGTGTCCGAGATCGACCGTGGCAAGCCCGCCCTGCACGTGGCCCTGCCGTCCAAGACCGTGGACCTGATGGGGCGGCTGTCCCAGCAACTGCTGAGCGGATCGGTCACGGTCGACGCGGCGGTCGAGCAGCTGGCGGCATCCGACCAGGCGGGCTGAGGCCATGTCACCCATTGGTTCGTCGGCCCGCGCTGCTCAAGCAGGGCGGACCGACGGGGCGCCAGCAGGTGAGGCGGTAGGTGGCCGCGGCCCTGCGCCGAAGTCTCCGCGAGTCCGGGGCGGCCGGCGCGCCGACCGCCTCGCCCCCTACATCCTGGTCGCTCCCGCCGTCCTGATCATCGTGGTGCTCCGGCTCTGGCCACTGGGACTGGGTGTCAACTTCTCCTTCACCGGTGACGGCGAACACAACGGCGCCGCGGTGGGGTTCGACAACTACGCGGAGCTCATCGACGACCCGCTGTTCCGGACCGCGCTGTGCAACGTCGGACTGCTGGTGCTGCTGCTGCCGGTCGCGGTCGCGATCCCGGGCCTGCTCGCCACCTTCATCTATCTGCGGGTCCCAGGACACGCGATCTTCCGGAGCGTCTACTTCTTCCCGGCTGTGCTCTCACCGGTGATCGTCGGCGCGATCTTCAACCTGCTCCTGGCCTTCGACGGTCCGCTGAACGCCGTGCTCGGCGGCTCGGGGCTCGGCCCGGTGGACTGGCTCGGCGATCCCGACGTAACCATGTTCACCGTCGTCGGCGTGCACATCTGGGCGACGTCAGGGATGGCGCTGGTGGTGTTCCTGGCCGGGTTCTCGACCCTGGACCCCGCGCTCCTGGACGCCGCACGGGTCGACGGCGCCTCGCTCGCCCGGATGATCTGGCACGTCATCATCCCGGGTCTGTCCCGCACCATCCAGTTCGTCGTCGTCACCACGATGATCGGGATGCTGACCTCGATGTTCGGGCTGCTCTACGTCATGACCAGTGGTGGCCCGGAAGGGTCGACCTATCTGCCGGAGTACTACATCTGGGTCCAGCAAGGGCAGATGAGCCGCCCGGCGCTCGCGTCGGCCGCGTCCACCCTCCTCTTCCTCATCATGCTGGTCGTGGGCCTGCTACAGGTCGGCCTGCTGCGCCGGGCGGGGAGGGAGGACTGATGTCCCGCCTGGGACCGAGCAGATGGCTGGTCGCCGTGCCGATGGCGCTCCTCGCCCTGGCCACGATCTACCCGCTGCTGTTCACCGCCAACGTCGCGATGAAGACCCGCCGGGAGTACGTCCTCGACCGGTTCTCCCTGGCAAGAACGCTGAGGTGGGACAACCTCAGCACCGCGTGGAACAGCGACGGCATGGGACGGTACTTCCTCAACTCCGTGATCGTGGTGGCCTGCGCCGTGGCGCTGTTGCTGCTCATCGGGTCCATGGCCGGGTTCGCGCTGGCCCAGGTGCGGTTCCGTGGCTCGTCCGCGCTGACTCTGGTGTGCCTCGCGGCACTGTTCATCCCCTTCCAGGTGATCATGGTGCCGCTGGCCAGGCTCATGGCCGACGGCGGTCTCATCGACACCTATCCGGGGCTGGTCCTCGCCTACGTCGCGCAGTTCCTGCCGTTCACCGTCTTCCTGATGACGAGCTACTACCGAGCGGTGCCCACCGAACTCGTCGACGCCGCACGGATCGACGGCAACACCCTGTACGGCGTCTACCGGCGGATCATGCTGCCGATGGGCGCTCCGGCACTGCTGTCGGTGGGCATCCTCGACGCGCTGTTCTGCTGGAACGACGTGCTCATCGCGCTGCTGATGATGCCGTCGGCCGACCATCGCACCCTGATGGTGGGCATCACCTCACTGCGCGGCCAGTACTCCGCCGACATCCCCACCTTCGCAGCCGGCGTCCTGATCGCCGGGCTACCCGTGTTGGTGACCTACCTGTTCCTGCAGCGCCAGATCGCCGACGGCGTGACGGCCGGCGCGACGAAGGGCTGACGCATGCGCATCACCGGGTACAGAACTCTGACGACGGCACAGCGATGGGGCCGACCTGTCGGTGACGCCAACGGCGTCTACGCCGACGGCGTCGTGCCCGTGCCGGTCGTCATCGTCGAGACCGATGAGGGGATCACCGGAGTCGGCCTGGGACCGCACGTGGAAGCCGAGGCGATCTTCGCCGCCATCGACGGCCAGGACCCGCGCGCGGTGACCGCCCTCTACGACCGCATGCTGCGGCACACCTTCAAAGCCGGGCATGCCGGCGTGGTGTTCGGCACGATCGGCGCGTTCGACACGGCGTTGTGGGACATCAAGGCACAGGCCGTGGGTGAGCCGCTGTGGCGGTTGCTCGGAGGCAACGACCGCACGGTCCACGCCTACGCCTCCGGCCTGGACATCGGCCTCACCGACGACGAGCTCGTCGCCACCTACCAGGTGTATGCCGAACGCGGGCTGAGGGCGGCGAAGCTCAAGGGCGGCCTGGACATCGAGCGTGACCGGCACCGGCTGTTGCTCGTACGCGAGGTACTGACCGAGGCCGCGCACGGGAGGCGACCAGGGCTCATGCTGGATGCGAACGAGTCGTGGAGCCGCAAGCAGGCGGTACGCCACGTCGGTGAACTGGAACGCGTACTCGACCTGACGTGGATCGAGGAGCCGGTCCGGCGCTGGGACGCCGACGGCCTGGCCGCTGTCAGCCGTGGCGTACGGACGGCGGTCGCCAGTGGGGAGAACCTCACCGGCCTAGAGCAGTTCCGCCCGCTGATCGCGGCGGGAGGTGTCGACATCGTCCAGACGGCCGCGGTCTGGGGAGTCACCCACTTCCTGCGTGTCGCCGCGCTGGCGCACGCCTACGACCTGCCGGTGAGCCCGATCGGCAACACGCCTGTCGCGCTGCTGCACGCCGCGACGTCGGTGCCCAACCACCTCGTCAGCGAACTACAGGGCCTGCAGCCGCCGATCGGCGTCGCGATGGACCTGCACGTCGAGGACGGCGCCTTCGTGCTCGGCGACACGCCGGGCCTGGGCATCCGGATCGACGAAACGGTGATGGCCGCGGCCCGTCAGCGAGCGGCACACGCACCCGACGGACCGCACATACGGCCGGAGCAGGCCGGCCGGCGGCTGCTCGCGGTCACCCCTGGACCATGCCGATCCACCGCGGAAGGGACGTTCGACACCATGGGGATGGAGGATCGATGAAGACGGTTGTCTACCGCGGGGCCCGCACCCTCGAGACCGAGAGCCGGGGCGCCGAGGCGCCGGCCCTGGCGAGGGCGTGGGGCGGGCGCGGCGTCGACGTCAACGCCATCGCACCGGGCTGTATCGCCACCGACGATGCCGAGGCGCTATGCCCGGACCTCCGGCGCAACCAGGCGATCCTTGGCCGGATCCCGGCCGGTCGCCGGAGACGCGCCGACGATCTCGCCGGGGCCACGGTGTTCCTCGCCTCCCCGGCGTCGGACCATGTCCACGGCATCGTTCCTCCCGTTGACGGCGGATGGCTGGGGCGATGATGGGCCGATTACCAGCTGGCTGCGCCCGAGTCGATCGTGTGTGTGAACCCGGGGGTGGCGACGTGCGCGGCACCTGGGGCGGCCTCGCCCGAGGCAACGTGTACGGGCTCGTGATGCGAGCTGGCCGAGCCGACGAGACGAGCCTGGTCGTCGCCGCACAGGCCGGCGATCCACGAGCGCTCGACGACCTGGCCGCGACGTACCTGCCGCTGGTGTACACGATCGTGCGCAGGGCACTGGGTGAGCTTGCGGACGTCGACGACGTGGTGCAGGACACGATGCTGCGGGCACTTCCCGAACTGCGCACGTTGCGCGCCCCGGAGTGCTTCCGGCCCTGGCTGGCCACGATCGCGACACGGCAGATCAGCACCCATCTGCACCGGCGGCAGGCGGACGCCGAACGGACGGCCCCACTCGACGAGATGACCGACCCGCCGGACGCCGACGCCGAGAACCTGGCCCTGATCCACGTCGAGCTGTCCGGTCACCGCCGAAAGACCGTACGCGCCAGTCGATGGCTCGACCCGGACGCCCGGGCGCTGCTGTCGCTGTGGTGTCTGGAGACCACGGGCCGGCTGACGCGGGCGGAGCTCGCGGCGGCGCTGGGAACGAGCGTGGCTCACGCGGGTGTGCGCATCCAGCGGATGCGCAACCAACTGGAGCTGAGCCGGTCACTCGTCGCCGCGCTGGAAGCCAGCCCCCGGTGCCCACTGCTGACCGCCGCGCTGGGGGGCTGGGACGGCGTACCGAGCACGCTGTGGCGTAAGCGCATCACCCGGCACACCCGATCCTGTGCGGACTGCGGCCGGGCCGCCGACGAACTGGTACCCCTTGACCGGCTGATCGTCGCCTTGGCGCTGCTCCCCGTCCCGCTGGCGCGATCGGCCACGGTGCTCGACCAACCCGCGCTCGCCGGGGCGACAGGGAATGCCGTCGTGAGGGGAGCCGAGCCGGCCGAGGTCGGCTCCGGGCCGGTTGCCGGCGTCAAGGCCGGGTTACTCGGCCAGCTCGCCTGAGCGCCGCTGGAGCCGGCACCCGAGTCTTCGCGTACGGCGACGACGCCGTGCTTTTCGGCACTACGGTGACTGCGACTGTTTGAGCCGACCGCCAATAACGAAAACTGCCGCGATTCACACGCGTCCGTCATTCCGATTCACCGTCTGAAATGGTTATGCGGGGTGGTCGTCAATAGTCCCGCTTCTCCGCTTGGTTGCACGATGGCTCAGGCCCAAATACATCGACGGTTCCCTCTTGAATGGACCACGGCAATCTGCCAATGTTCTAGTCGTCGACGTATGACGTTCCCCCTTCATGACCTGTGAAAGTGGAAGTCGAAAAACGAAAGGCGGCGGTGATGAACGAATTCGTGCACTCGGTCGATCCGCCGCGGCGGCCCCGGACCCGAGCGATCCTGCCCCTGCTGTTGGCCCTGCCGGCCGGGTCGGTCGGGCCGGCACGGTGCCACTGTTCGCGGGCACCGCCGAGCTCTCAACCGCGTGATCAACAGCGCCGTCGCCGAGAATGAGACGAAATGGGACGCCACCGAGCCGCAGCGGGATGTCTTCAACTACAGCGGCGGTGACCGCATCGTCAGCCATACCCGCCCAACGGCATGAGCGTGCGCGGACACACGCTGCTCCGGCACGCCCAGCAGCCCGGCGGGGCGCTGGGCCTGTCCGGCGGCGACCTGCGCAACGCCGCCATCAACCACGTGACGCGGGTGGCTGCCCACTGCCGCGGGCAGATTCACGCCTGGGACGTGGTGAACGAGGCGTTCGCCGACGGCGGTAGCGGGGTAGCGGCGGTCGGCGTGACGCAGTACGCCACACCTGGCGACGGAGCCGAGCCCGTTCGCCCGCTCCCACAACGCGACGTTCTCGGGCCCGGCGTGGACCCCGGGGACTTCCTTTACCAGGGCATGGACCAACTCCCCCTGCTGACCGGAGATCCGGGCGAAGCCGGGGAGCGAGGCTTCCCAGGCGCCACGGCAGCGGCATGACGCTGACATGCTCGCTGCGCGAGTGATCTGGGAGGGGGCCGGCGCGGAGAGGGCAAGCTCCGCGCCGGCTCGGCCGGCTGCCGCCAGGCGGCCTGCATCAACGGGTCCCGCACAGCGCAGACGTGACCACACCGCCAACCGGGAAGGCACGACCATGCCCCACACCCATCGCCGGCGCCACCTCGCCCGGGCGCTCGCCTGCATCCTGACCGCTCTCAGCGCGCTCGCGGTCGTCGAGCACCAGAGCGCCTCGCCGGCCGCCGCCGACACCGCCCAGTTCCGCGGCGTCAACTGGGCCCGGCTCGGTGACAACTTCCACGGTGGACCGCTGGTCCTGCACGGGTTGAGCGGCTCCGACAGCTACGAGACGGTCGTGGCGAAAGCCAACGCCATCTACACCGGCTTCGAGAACAACCTGGGCGCCAACACCGTTCGGCTCCCGATCAACACTTACACAGTCGGGACGAGCTGGTGGAGCGCGTACGCGGGCGCGATAGACGCAGCCACCGCGAAGGGATTCAAGGTCGTCCTTTCCTACTGGGACGACGGGGTGGCCGCGCGCGACGGTCGCATCGTCAACCCGAGCGCCTTCGACACCATGTGGAACACCGTGCTTGCCCGGTACGGCACCAACGGCCTCGTCTACTTCGAGCCGATGAACGAACCGGGCGGGCACAGCGCCGGCGAGTGGGCGAACCTGGTGAGCAACTGGATCAACAGCCACCCGTCGATTCCACGGAACCGCGTCTTCGTCAGCGGCGCCGGCCTGAACACCGACATCAAATCCATGTGCGCCGACCGCCGCCTTGACGGGACGTTCCTGTCGCTGCACCACTACACGTTCTTCAGCGGCGCGAAGACCTACGACCAGTGGGTGGCGTACCTGCGGAACGCGATCGGCTCCTGCGCCGACCGCACTGTCGTCGACGAGTTCGGCGCGCCGATGGATACCGGGCTGAACTACCACGACGCCGGCAGCACCGACAACTTCGTGCGCTACTTCCGGGCCACCACCACGGTGCTCCGGGAACTGGGGATCGGCTCCATCTACTGGCCCGGGCTGGGCGGGAAGATACGCGCCGGCCAGGGCGACGACTGGTATGCCATGCAGAAACTGCACGGCACCGGTACCAACCTCACCCTCAGCACCCCCAGCCCCAGCGGCCGCGAGCGCCTCAGATACGGCTGGGGCCTGGACGGCGACGTCCCGGCCCCGGCCAGTCTGCTGCGCGCCGTCAGCACCGGGCGCTGCCTCGACATCCCCGGCGGGACCACCGCGAACATCCAGGTCCAGGTGTCCACCTGCGCCAACACGGTCGGCCAGCAGTGGACCTTGACGGCCGGCGGACAGATCACCGCACTTGGGGGCCAGAAGTGCCTGGACGCCTACAACAGCGGGACGACGAACGGCACCGTGGTCGGTACGTGGGCGTGTAACGGCGGCGACAACCAACGCTGGACGGTGGGCGCTGACGGCACCATCCGCAGCGTGCGCCCCGGCCTCTGCCTCGACGTGAACACCGCCACCTTCAAGGTGCAGCTATGGACCTGCTGGGGCGGCGACAACCAGAGATGGCAGATCCAGAACACTGACGCGCGACGCGACGCCCGACTCGGTGGGCACGGTGGACGGTGACCGCCGGCCGCGGTCGAGCCGATGGCAACAACGACGCCACAGTAGACGGTCTGCCGGCAGCTCAAGGGTCGTTCTGTTCTGCGAGGCGACGAGGTTCGCCACCGGGCGCAAGAACGCGCTCCGCGTGGAGACCAACGGGTCGCTCGGCTCGGTCGCCTTCGACCTGGAGCGCCTCAACGAGCTGGAGTTCCACGACGCCACCGGGCCCGCGGTCGAGCAGGGATTCACCCGGATCCTCATCTGACCGAGGGCTGGCGTTCGTTCACCGATGGTTTGTCATCACCGAAGTCAGTGACCTGCTCCAGTCCGTGAAGGGAGAACGAGATGTCCGATGTGACACGCAGACGGTTTCTCGCCGCCGGGGCGGCGGCTGGAGCAGGGATCGTGCCCGGTGGGTGGACGGCCTTTGCCAGGGGCGGCTCGGCCGCGCCGCCGGAGGTTCGGGCCGCCGACGACCTCGCCCTGTGGTACGACAAGCCGGCCGGCGCGGACTGGCTGCGGGCACTGCCGATCGGCAACGGACGCCTCGGCGCGATGGTGTTCGGCAACGTCGACACCGAACGGCTGCAGCTCAACGAGGACACCGTCTGGGCCGGCGGTCCGTACGACTCCGCCAACACCCGCGGCGCGGCCAACATCGCGGAGATCCGACGGCGGGTCTTCGCGGATCAGTGGGGGCCGGCGCAGGACCTGATCAATCAGACGATGCTGGGCAGCCCGGCCGGACAGCTGGCCTACCAGCCGGTCGGAAACCTTCAACTCTCCTTCGGCAGCGCCAGCGGTGCGTCGCAGTACAACCGGACGCTCGACCTAACCACCGCCACGGCCATCACGACCTACGTGCTGAACGGCGTGCGGTACCAGCGTGAGGTGTTCGCCAGCACACCCGACCAGGTGATCGTGGTCCGGCTGACGGCCGACCGGGCCAACTCCATCGCCTTCAACGCCACATTCGACAGCCCACAACGGACCACGGTGTCCAGCCCGGACGGGGCCACGATCGCCCTCGACGGCATCTCCGGCACCATGGAGGGCATCGCCGGGCGGGTCCGGTTCCTCGCCCTGGCCCACGCCGCCGTGACGGGCGGCACGGTCAGCAGCTCGGGTGGCACGCTGCGGGTCTCCGGCGCCACCAGCGTGACGGTGCTGGTGTCGATCGGCTCCAGCTACGTCGACTTCCGGAAGGTCGACGGCGACTACCAGGGGATCGCGCGGAGCCACCTCAACGCTGCCCGCGACGTCGGCATCGACGAACTACGCAGCCGGCATCGCGCCGACTACCAGGCGCTGTTCAACCGGGTGTCGGTCGATCTGGGACGTACGGCGGCGGCCGACCAGCCGACCGACGTACGGATCGCACAGCACGCGCAAGTGAACGACCCGCAGTTCTCCGCCCTGTTGTTCCAGTTCGGCCGGTACCTGCTCATATCGTCCTCGCGGCCGGGCACCCAGCCGGCGAACCTGCAGGGCATCTGGAACGACCAGATGGCTCCGTCCTGGGACTCGAAGTTCACCATCAACGCCAACCTGCCGATGAACTACTGGCCCGCCGACACGACGAACCTGTCCGAATGCTTCCGCCCGGTCTTCGACATGATCAACGACCTGACCGTGACCGGCGCCCGGGTGGCCCAGGCGCAGTACGGCGCCGGCGGCTGGGTGACGCATCACAACACCGACGCGTGGCGGGGCGCCTCGGTCGTCGACGGAGCGCAGTGGGGGATGTGGCAGACCGGCGGCGCATGGCTGGCCACGCTGATCTGGGACCACTACCTGTTCACCGGTGACATCGACTTCCTCCGCTCGAACTATCCGGCCCTGAAGGGCGCCGCCCAGTTCTTCCTCGATACCCTGGTCGCCCACCCGACGCTCGGACACCTGGTCACCAACCCGTCGAACTCTCCGGAACTCCCTCACCATGCGAACGCCACCGTCTGCGCGGGGCCCACCATGGACAACCAGATCCTGCGCGACCTCTTCAGCGGCGTCGCCCGCGCCGGCGAAGTCCTCGGCGTCGACGCCACCTTCCGCGCTCAGGCACTTGCGGCCCGGGACCGGCTGGCGCCGATGCGGGTCGGCTCCAGGGGCAATATCCAGGAGTGGCTGGCCGACTGGGTGGAGACCGAGCGGACTCACCGGCACGTCTCCCACCTGTACGGCCTGCATCCGAGCAACCAGATCACCAAGCGCGGGACACCCCAGTTGCACGAGGCCGCGCGGCGGACGCTGGAGCTGCGCGGTGACGACGGGACGGGATGGTCGCTCGCGTGGAAGATCAACTTCTGGGCGCGGTTGGAGGACGGCGCCCGGGCCCACAAGCTGATCCGGGACCTGGTGCGGACGGACCGGCTCGCGCCCAACATGTTCGACCTGCACCCACCGTTCCAGATCGACGGCAACTTCGGCGCCACCGCGGGCATCGCGGAGATGCTGTTGCAGAGCCACAACGGCGAACTGCACGTGTTGCCGGCGCTGCCGGCCGCCTGGCCCACCGGTCGTGTGAGCGGACTGCGCGGCCGGGGCGGATACACCGTCGGCGCCGAGTGGAGCAGCGGCCGGACCGAGTTCGTCGTCACACCCGACCGAACCGGTGCCGTCCGGGTGCGCGGTCGGATCTTCACCGGCGACTTCACGCTGAAGGACGATTCGAGCGGCGAGCCGGTCCAGCCGAAGCGGCTCGAGGCCGATCTCATCGAGTTCGCCGGCCAGGCCGGCAAGACCTACCGCGCGTCCGCACTCAGGTCGGGGTCGCCGGTGGAGGCCGGCGTGGCCTATCGGCTGGTGGCCCAGCACAGCGGCAAGGCCGCCGACATCAACGGTGCGTCCACGGCCGCCGGTGCGCGGCTGATCCAGTGGCAGATCACCGCCGGCCTCAACCAGCACTTCGAGTTCCTGCCCTCCGACGGCGGGCACTACAAGATCCGCGTGGGGCACAGTGGTCTGGTCCTGCAGGTCGCCAGTAGCAGCAGCGGCGCCGACATCACCCAGCAGCCGGATGCGAACGCCGCTGACCGGCAGTGGCGGATTGTCGACCACGGCGGTGGCGTGATCAGTCTGGTCAACCGGCAGAGCGGCCTCGCCCTGGACGTGTGGGAGGCCTCCACCGCCGACGGAGCCCGCATCTCCCAGTGGGCAGCCACTGGTAGCACCAACCAGCGATTCCAACTCCACCGCATCTAGCCTGGGCGAACTGCGGCCGGACCAATCATCGGCGCCGGTCGCGGGCTGCGGGACAGGTTCGTCAGGAACAACAGCTGTACTCCCCAGAACCCGCCGGAGCCCGCGCCGGGCAGCCGCCTTTTTCGTGCGTCTAGAAGAAGCCCAGCTTCTTCGGTGAGTAGCTCACGAGCAGGTTCTTCGTCTGCTGGTAGTGGTCCAGCATCATCTTGTGGGTCTCACGGCCGATGCCCGAGCCCTTGTAGCCGCCGAAGGCGGCGTGGGCCGGGTAGGCGTGGTAGCAGTTCGTCCAGACGCGGCCCGCCTGCACGGAACGGCCAGCGCGGTAGGCGGTGTTGACGTCCCGCGTCCACACGCCCGCCCCGAGGCCGTACAGCGTGTCGTTGGCGATCTTCATCGCGTCGTCGAAGTCGTCGAACGACGTCACGGACACGACCGGCCCGAAGATCTCCTCCTGGAAGATCCGCATGCGGTTGTCGCCCTCGAAGATGGTCGGCTGGACGTAGTAGCCGCCCTTCAGCTCGCCGTCGTGCTCGATGCGTCCACCGCCGGTCAGCACCCTCGCGCCCTCCTGGCGGCCGATGTCCAGGTAGGAGAGGATCTTCTCCAACTGGTCGTTGGAGGCCTGGGCGCCGATCATCGTGTCCGTGTCGAGTGGATGCCCGGGCTTGATCAGCTCGGTGCGGGCGACCGCCGCCTCCATGAACTCCGCGTAGTGCCCGCGCTGCACGAGCGCCCGCGACGGGCAGGTGCACACCTCGCCCTGGTTGAGCGCGAACATCGTGAAACCTTCGAGCGCCTTGTCCCGGAAGTCGTCGTTCGCCGACGAGACGTCGTCGAAGAAGATGTTCGGCGACTTGCCGCCCAGTTCGAGCGTGACCGGAGTGATGTTCTCCGAGGCGTACTGCATGATCAGCCGCCCCGTGGTGGTCTCGCCGGTGAATGCCACCTTAGCCACGCGTGAGCTCGACGCCAGCGGCTTGCCTGCCTCCACACCGAACCCGTTGACGATGTTCACCACCCCCGGCGGCAAAAGATCGGCCACCAGGTTCAGCCAGTAGTGGATCGACGCCGGCGTCTGCTCGGCAGGCTTGAGGACGACCGCGTTGCCCGCCGCCAGCGCGGGCGCGAGCTTCCACGTCGCCATGAGGATCGGGAAGTTCCACGGGATGATCTGCGCGACCACGCCGAGCGGCTCGTGGAAGTGGTACGCCACCGTGTCGTCGTCGATCTCGGAGAGCGAACCCTCCTGCGAGCGGATCGCCCCCGCGAAGTAGCGGAAGTGGTCGATGGCGAGCGGGATGTCGGCGGCCAGCGTCTCCCGGACCGGCTTGCCGTTCTCCCAGCTCTCCGCGACCGCCAGCTTCTCCAGGTTCGCCTCCATCCGGTCGGCGATCTTCAAGAGGATGTCGGAACGCTCGCCCACGGACGTGCGTCCCCACGCGGGCGCCGCCGCGTGCGCCGCGTCCAGCGCCCGCTCCACGTCCTCGGCCGTCCCCCGGGCGATCTCCGTGAACGGCTGACCGTTCACCGGACTGGGGTTCTCGAAGTACCGCCCAGTGGCCGGCGGCACGTACTCCCCGCCGATGAAGTGGTCGTAGCGCGCCTCGTACGAGACGATCGCGCCGTCGGTGCCGGGCGCTGCGTAACGCGTCATGGTGCCTGCCTCCCGAGAACGCGCTGCCCGCCGTTGGGCAGCTCTCGCCGCGAGGCTAGGAACACCTACGTTGCGACAACGTTGCGGTGCCGGGTGCCCACCCCGGCGGTGACGCCAGTTCGGACTCCAGCTCCTCCAGGCGCGCCCGCACCGCGGCCGTCGGACGGACGGCTGCCAGTGCGCGCCATACGTCGAGGTCGTCCTCGCCCCAGGGTGCGTGCGCCCAGTCCGCCAGCAGGTCGGGATCGCGGCGGGCGACGAGCGCCCTGCGCAGCCCGTCGGCCAGTCGCTGCCGAAGCCGCACCACCGCCGGTGCCTGCGAACCCGGCAGCAGGGGACCGCCGTACGCCGTCGCGGCCCCCGTGACCGCGCCTGCCTCCAGCCTCCGCTCCACGACGGCCACATCGGACTCGACCGGAACCATGAGCCGGTACGGCCGCGACCCCAGGAGCGCGGGGCCGAGCAGCCTGCGCAGCCGGGCCAGTTCCGCGCGCAGGGTCACCGGTGTCACCGACTCGTCCTCGTACAGAGCGCACAGCAACTCGTCGCCGGTCAGCCCCTCCGGGTGACGGGCCAGCAGCACCACGATCTCGCTGTGGCGACGGCTGAGCCTGATCCTCCGGCCGTCCACGACCAGGTGTGCCTCGTCCCGGCCGAGCGCCGTCAGGCCGAGCGCCCCGGCGGCTGCCGGCTCGGACGGAGTGAGCAGCGCGAGCTGGGACTCCGCGGCGCGCGCCACCGCCTGCACGAAGCCCAGGCTGTGCGGATGCGCGAGCCCGTCCCCACCGGTGATGTCCACCGCGCCGAGAACCCGGCCGGTGCGCGGATCGTGCACCGGCGCCGCCGCGCACGTCCACGGCTGCACCCGCCGTATGAAGTGCTCCGCCGCGAACACCTGCACCGGCCGGTCCACGGCGACCGCCGTACCCGGCGCGTTGGTGCCGACCGCGCTCTCGGCCCAGCGCGCACCGGGGACGAAGTTCATCCGGTCCGCCCGCCGCAGTGTCGCCGGATGCCCCTCGACCCACAGCATCCTGCCCTGTGCGTCGCACACCGCCAGCAGATGTTCGCCGTCCGCCGCGAAGGTGCCCATGAGCTCCCTGACCAACGGCATCACCCGCGCCAGTGGATGCTCCGATCGGTAGCTACCGAGGTCCCCGTCCGTGAGCTCCACGCTCGCGGTGCCGTCCGGGCCGACTCCCGCCCTCGCCGAACGCCGCCACGAGTCGGCCACCACGGAACGCACGGGTCGCTCCACCGTGCCCGCCTGGGTGAACGTCTCATGTGCCCGGCGCAGTACTCGCACTCGCTCGATGGGGTCGGACCCCGGTTCCAGGGCCACCCATGGATCGGTCAATTCGGCCTCCCTGGAAGGCGACGCGGCTCGCACCCCCCATCGTCGTCCTCACCACGAGCCCCGACAAGTTCCTCGGCCATCACCTCCGACGCGGGTCTGGGTGAGTGACTGGTCCCGTCGCTGGGTCAAGCGGAGGTGACCAGCCCCATGTACCGCTCCCAGTCCCAGTTCGGCCCGGGATCCGTGTGGTCGGAGCCCGGTACCTCGTGGTGGCCGATGATGTGCGCCCGGTCCTTCGGGATGCCGTACCTGGCACAGACGGCCGCGGTGAGTTCGGCCGACTGCCGGTACATCGCGCCGGTGAAGTAGGAGGGCTCGTCCACCCAGCCCTCGTGCTCGATCCCGATGCTGCGCGTGTTGTAGTCCCAGTTGCCCGCGTGCCAGGCGATGTCGCGCTCCCGCACGCACTGCGCGACGGACCCGTCCGCCGACCGGACGAGGTAGTGGGCGGACACCTGCTTGCCCGGGTCCTGGAAGATGGTCAGCGTCTTCCTGTACGTCGTCTGCGTCACGTGGATGATCACGTAGTCGAGGGAGTGGCTCGTCGGGCGCTCCGCAGCCGTGTAGTTGAACGCGCTCGCGGGCTGCCATGTGGCGAGCGGGTAGTCGAGAGCCTGCGGTTGCGCACCGGCCCGGGGATCGGGCAGTAACGAGTAGGGGACCGCGGCGAGGGCCGCGCCCTTCAACAGCCGTCGCCGGCTGGTGGACGATCTGGCTCGCTCCATGGTGATTGCCTTTGGTGGTTGGTGGTTGGTGGTTGGTGGTGGGTGGGGTGAGGGATGAGGGATGAGGGGGGAAGTGAGGCGGCGGCTCGTCTCCATGGCCATGTGACCCCCCGATGCGCGATCCCCCGTTTCGAGCGAACACGCAGTCACCGCCAGGGCGGGTTGCGCCTCGCGTGAATCAAGGTACGGCGCCTTGCGATCAGGCAGGAGAAGCATGCCGATGTCGGTGGACAACACCGGAATTGTGGATAACCTCGTCACCCGCAGGGGGAAGCCGCCGGGGAAGTCCCCAGTTGGCCCTGTCGGTCATGGTCGCCCGGCAGCCACCGAGACCGGATCGTCCAGCACGCCCCGCACCACCGCGTGTGCCGCTCCCAGCAGCGGGCCCTCAGGACCCAGCCGCGACACGGTCACGGCGCAGGCGGGGCCTGCCGTGCGGCGGGCCAGCTCCCGTTCCAGCGACGGCAGCAGCCAGGGTGCGAGGCCCGCCAGCGCGCCGCCCAGCACCACCGCCTCAGGGTCCAGCAGGTTGACCGCACCGGTCAGTGCGATACCGAGCGCTGTTCCGGCGCCGCGCAGGGCACGCCGTACGTCCTTGTCGCCTCGCGCGGCACGTTCGGCCAGCAACTCGACACGGTGTTCTCCCGGCGCCAGGCCGGCTGCCCGCAGGACGGCCTCCTCACCGGCGTACTGCTCCAGACACCCGCGCCCGCCACACGCGCACTCCGGTCCTTCCGGACGGACCGGCACATGTCCCAACTCGCCCGCGAAACCGCGGACTCCGCGCAGCAGCCGGCCGTCCACGACCACCGCGCCACCGATGCCGATCTCCGCGGAGACGTGCAGGAAGTCGCGCGGGGTTCCCTCCCCGAGCCAGAGTTCGGCGAGGGCGCCGAAGTTCGCCTCGTTGTCCACCGTCAACGGCAGGCCGCCGGACAACAGCGCGCCGAGGTCCGTGTCGTGCCAGTCGAGGTTGGGGGCGCGCACCACCGTGCGGGCATCGCGTGCCACCAGGCCCGGTACGGCGACCGCGAGGCCCGCGGGCCACAGCTCCTCCTGGTCCGCCGCGGCGACGACCTGTTCCACCAGCGCCGTCAGTTCACCGATCACGGGCTCGGGCGAGCGGCCGCGGTTGACGCCGTGCCGCACGGCCCGTGCCCGTACCTCGCCCCGCAGGTCGACCGCGCACACCGCGAGGTGGTCGACGCCGATCTCCGCGCCGATCCCGGCCGGGCCGCGCCCGCTGAGGGCGAGTGCGGAACCGGGCCGGCCCACCCGGCCGGGCCGCTCGGGCCCCAGCTCCTCCAGGAGGCCCGAACGGATGAGCTCGTCGACCAGCGTGGACACGGCTGCCCTCGTCAGGCCGATGCGCGAGGCGACGGCGGCACGGGACAGCGGCCCCTCGGCGTTGACGGTGTGCAGCACCCGGGAGAGGTTGCGACGGCGCATGCCCTGCTGGGTGTCGGGCAGCCGGCGCCCTGGACTCGTGGGGTGGGCCTCGTGCAGCGGTGCGGTCATGCCTCCGTCAGTCCTCGTCCGGCCGTCCCCTTCGTGAGGGGCCGAACCCGTCAACGGGCCCTTCCCCTGGGGCTGTCCTTGTTGGGCACCTCCATCGGGAAGGAGGCCCCGTCAGCGCTTGTCGGGCTCTCGCTCCAGCAGCGGCGCCGCGTCGGAGAGTACCCCGGCGATCCTGGTCAGCGTCGCCTCGTCCCGCTCCACCTGGCCCAGGACGGGCCCGCGCGCGGTGTCCCAGCGGCGGGCGACCGCCGCCGGGTCCTCGCCGGTCAGGAGCCCGGCCGCCTGCGCGGCCGCGCCGAGCGCGACCAGTTCCTTGGCCTCGGGCACCTGCACGGGGCGCCCCGACAGTCGCCGTACCGTCTGCTGCCAGGCCGTTCCCCGCGCGCCCCCGCCGATGAGCAGCAGCGGCGCGGAACGGTCCGCGTCCGCGTCGAGGACCAGGTCCAGGGCGCCGAGCAGTGAGTGGACCGCGCCGTCGTACGCGGCCTGGAGGAGCTGTCCGGCCGTCGTGTCGTGGCGCAGACCGTGCAGCAGGCCCGAGGCGTGCGGCAGGTCCGGGGTGCGCTCGCCGTCCAGGTAGGGGAGCAGGGTCACGCTCGTTCCGGGTTCGACGGCCTCGCGGTCCAGGCCCAGCAGCTCGGCCACGCGGTCGACGGCGAGCGTGCAGTTCAGGGTGCAGGCCAGCGGCAGCCAGTCCCCCCGGGCGTCGGCGAAGCCCGCCACGGTGCCGGTGGGGTCGGCGGGGCGCCGCGTCGAGACGGCGTACACCGTGCCGGAGGTGCCGAGGCTCAGCACCGGCGTGCCGGGACGCAAGCCCAGTCCCAGCGCGGCGGCCGCGTTGTCGCCGGTGCCAGGGGCGACCAGGGTGCCCTTGGAGAACGGCAGATCGTGGGTGTCCCGCACGGTGCCGGCCACCTCGCCCGGCCGGACCACACGCGGCAGCAGCGCCGGGTCGAGCCCCACACGGGCGAGTGTCTCCTCGTCGTACGCCTCCGTCCCGGACGCCCACCACCCGGTGCCGGACACGTCACCGCGGTCCGTGGTGCCCTGCCCGGTCAGGCGTTCCGTGAGGTAGTCGTGCGGCAGGCGCACGGCGGCTGTCGCACGGACCGCCTCCGGCTCGTTCTCCGCGAGCCAGGCCCACTTCGTGACCGTGAACGAGGCTCCGGGCACGCTTCCGGTGCGCTCCGCCCATGCCTTCGCGCCTCCCAGCTCCTCCACCAGGCGGCGGGCCTGCGGTGCCGAGCGCACGTCGTTCCACAGGAGCGCCGGACGGACGGGCTCGCCCTGGGCGTCGAGCGTGACGAGCCCGTGCTGCTGTCCGCCGATCGACACCGCGGCGGCCTCGTGCGCAGCCTCCCCGCACTGGTGCAGCGCCGCACACAGCGCGTCCCACCACTGTCGCGGGTCACTCTCCCGGCCCGCCCCGGAGGAGACGGTGTGCGGTGCCTGCCCGCTCGCCACCACCCGGCCGGTCGACGCGTCGACGACCAGGGCCTTGGTGGACTGGGTGGATGTGTCCACCCCGACGACGAGTGGACCCTCGGCTGCTGACATCGGGCTCTCCCTCTTCCGCGGCTCGCGGGGTCTGTCCTGTTCCTGGAGTCTTCCGGTACCTGGAGTCTTCCTGTTCCTGGAGTCTTCCGGTACCTGGGGGCTTCCGGTACCTGGCGTCTCCCGGGCCGCACGGCCCGGCTGTCACACGCAGTCTCCTCGAGGAGACACGTCGTCTCTTCCCAGAGATGCCTCCGCATACTAATTTGTTAACCGCCATGACGAAATAGTCGGAGCGAGCAAGGAGCCGCGGCATGAACTACCAGCCCACCCCCGAGGACAGGTTCACCTTCGGCCTGTGGACCGTCGGCTGGCAGGGGAGGGACCCGTTCGGTGACGCCACCCGGCGTGCCCTCGACCCCGTCGAGACGGTGCGGCGTCTGTCGGAACTCGGCGCCTACGGTGTGACCTTCCACGACGACGATCTGATCCCCTTCGGGTCCTCCGACAGCGAGCGCGAGGGACACATCAAGCGCTTCCGGCAGGCCCTCGACGCGACCGGCATGACCGTGCCGATGGCCACCACGAACCTCTTCACGCACCCCGTCTTCAAGGACGGCGCGTTCACCGCCAACGACCGCGACGTACGCCGCTACGCGCTGCGCAAGACGATCCGCAACATCGACCTTGCGGTCGAACTGGGCGCGAAGATCTACGTCGCCTGGGGCGGCCGCGAGGGCGCCGAGTCGGGCGCCGCCAAGGACGTGCGCGCCGCGCTCGACCGCATGAAGGAGGCCTTCGACCTCCTCGGCGAGTACGTGACCTCCCAGGGCTACGACCTGCGCTTCGCGATCGAGCCCAAGCCGAACGAGCCCCGCGGTGACATCCTGCTCCCCACGGTCGGCCACGCCCTGTCCTTCATCGAGCGCCTCGAGCGCCCCGAGCTGTACGGCGTCAACCCCGAGGTGGGCCACGAGCAGATGGCCGGTCTCAACTTCCCTCACGGCATCGCCCAGGCACTGTGGGCGGGCAAGCTTTTCCACATCGACCTCAACGGCCAGTCCGGCATCAAGTACGACCAGGACCTGCGCTTCGGAGCGGGCGATCTGCGCTCCGCCTTCTGGCTGGTCGACCTCCTGGAGAACGCCGGTTACGCGGGCCCGCGCCACTTCGACTTCAAGCCGCCGCGGACCGAGGACCTCGACGGCGTGTGGGCGTCGGCCGCCGGTTGCATGCGCAACTACCTCATCCTCAAGGAGCGGGCGGCCGCCTTCCGCGCCGACCCCGAGGTCCAGGAGGCCCTGCGCGCCTCACGGCTGGACGAGCTGGCCCAGCCGACGGCGGCCGACGGCCTGAAGGCGCTGCTCGCCGACCGTACGGCCTTCGAGGACTTCGACCCGGAGGCGGCCGCCGCGCGCGGGATGGCCTTCGAGCGGCTTGACCAGCTGGCGATGGACCACCTGCTGGGTGCGCGCGGCTGACACGCCCTGGTGCCGTGGAGGGAGACGTGAGGCGGGTTCTGCTCGCGTCCCCCTTCCGACAGCCGGCGGGCACCGTGCGCGGCACCCTCGCGCAGTACCCGGACCCGCGCGGCCACAGGATGGGGATCGATGACGTCACCTGCACTCGCGCCGCTGACGCCGTACAGGCGGCCCGTGGCTGCGGGCGGGTCGTCCTCGCGGGCGGCCCGCCCGGACTGCACCGGCGCCGACCGGAAGCTCACGAAGCCGCTGAAATGAGCGACACTGCCGCGCGACCGCTCCGCGTGCCGGTCCCCCGGCTCATGCCTCGCCGCCCGCCGAAGCCTTCGCCGTGGCAGGGTCGTGGGCTGCCGGGCCGGCGGGCACCCAGTGGCCCTGCTCCTCCCGGTACGGCCACCAGCGGCCGTCCCGGCCGAGACGGAGCTGGGTCGAGGCGCCGATCACCGTCCAGCGGTTTCCGGCGGCGCTCAGCCACGGCCGGTCGTCGTCGTCCCAGGCCGATTCCAGGGCGGCACGCGCGCGTGCGAGCGATTCCGCCTGCGGGAGCCACTCGTCCTCCAGTACCGACAGCGCGGCCGTACCCCCGTACCGCCAGGCGCGCACGGCGATGTCCAGCCGCTCGCGATCGCGCCCCGTCCCCTCGGCCAGACGCCCGGTGATCGCTGTTCCAAAAGCGTCCGCCGCGAGCCGGACGGCATCCTCGGAGAGCGTCAGTTCCTCCTCGATCGCGTCCTGTCCGTGCCCGGGCGCCAGAGCCGCGAAGAGCAGCCTGTGGGCCTCCGCCGCGGCCCGTGCCGCGAGAAACGTCAGAGCGGCCGGGTCGACGCCGGGGGCGGGCGGGGTCTCGGTGTCCAGCGAAGGCGGGAAGCCGGGCTGCGCGGGCAGCTCGGGGCGCGAGGGAAGCGGCGGGAGGACGCCGCCGCTCGCGTACGCCTCGGCGGCGTCCACGCCGTTCCGGGGGGCTTGCTCGGAGGGCGTGGGCTCCTCGTCGCCCGGGACGGCACTGCGCACGTGCAGGTCGTCGAGCACCTCGCGCTCACCGCGCCCGCGCATCAGCAGCAGGACGAACGGATCCTGGTCCAGCAGCCGCGCCATCTGGTAGCAGAGCGCCGCGGTGTGTCCACAGTGGTCCCAGGCGTCGCAGTCGCATTCCGGCTCCAGGTCGCCCAGCCCCGGCAGGAGTTCCACCCCGGCGTCGGCGGCGTCCTCGACGAGATGCGGTGGCATCTCACGGTCGAGCAGGGCAGCGATGTGCCCGGCCCGTTCGACGGCCAGATCCAGGAAGCGGTCCCACTGTTCCACGGACAGCTCCTGCAGCAGGACGTCCGCACGGTGCGCCGTGCCGTCGCGGTCCCGGACGACGGCCGTGATGCGCCCCGGGCGAACCGACACGGCTCCCACGGCCCCCGCCCGCGCGAGCCCGCGGCCGGTCTTGACCTGCGAGGAGTCCAGGGCCGTGTCCTCCAGGGCCTTCAGCCATGCCTGCCCCCACCAGGTCTGGGCGAAGCCCCGCCCGCGCGCGGGCGCCAGCGCGGCGAACGTGCGCTCGGTGTCCTGTTCCCTCATCGTGTGCCCCCTCGCAGCTCCACCAGGTCGGCCAGTTCGGCGTCGGACAGCTCGGTGAGCGCCGCCTCGCCCGAACCGAGCACCGCGTCGGCCAACTCCCGCTTGCGCAGCAGCATCTCGGCGATGCGGTCCTCGACCGTTCCCTCCGCGATCAAGCGGTGCACCTGGACGGGCCGGGTCTGACCGATGCGGTACGCGCGGTCGGTCGCCTGCGCCTCCACGGCCGGGTTCCACCAGCGGTCGTAGTGCACGACGTGCTCGGCCCGGGTCAGGTTCAACCCGGTGCCGGCGGCCTTCAACGACAGCAGGAAGACGGGGATGTCGCCGTCCTGGAACCGCCGCACCATCGCCTCGCGCTCCTGGACCGGCGTCCCGCCGTGCAGGAACTGAGACGACACGCCGCGCGTGGACAGATGCTGTTCGATGATCCGCGCCATCTGCACGTACTGGGTGAAGACGAGGACGCTCGCCTCCTCGGAGAGGATCGTGTCGAGCAGCTCGTCCAGTAGTTCGAGCTTCCCCGACCTGCCCTCGATTCGCGGCTGCTCCTCCTTGAGGAACTGTGCGGGGTGGTTGCAGATCTGCTTCAGCCCGGTCAGCAGTTTCACGACCAGTCCGCGCCGGGCCATGTGGTCGGCACCGGAGATCTCGGCGAGGCTCTCGCGCACCACGGCTTCGTACAGCCCCGCCTGCTCCTGTGTGAGTGACACGGCACGGTCGGTCTCGGTCTTCGGCGGCAGTTCGGGCGCGATACCGGGGTCCGACTTGCGGCGGCGCAGCAGGAACGGCCGCACGAGCCGGGCGAGACGCTCGGCCGCGGCGGGGTCCTGGCCTGCTTCGACCGCCCGCGCGTACTGGGCGCGGAACGTGCCGAGCCGGCCGAGCAGCCCAGGTGTCGTCCAGTCGAGGATCGCCCACAGCTCGGAGAGGTTGTTCTCCACGGGCGTGCCGGTGAGTGCCACGCGCGCGCGTGCGCCGATGCCGCGTAGGTGCCTCGCCGTGGCCGAGTACGGGTTCTTCACGTGCTGCGCCTCGTCCGCGACGACCATTCCCCAGGTGACCTCGGCCAGCCGCGGTGCGTCGAGGCGCATCGTGCCGTACGTGGTGAGCACGAACTCGTCGTCGGCCAGACCCTCCAGGTCGCGACTTGAGCCGTGGAAGCGGCGCACGGGGACACCCGGTGCGAACTTCTCGATCTCCCGCTGCCAGTTGCCCATCAGCGAGGTGGGGCAGACCACGAGCGTCGGGCCGGCGGCCGACGGGTCGGTCCGGCGGTGCAGATGCAGGGCGATGAGGGTGATGGTCTTTCCCAGGCCCATGTCGTCGGCCAGACAGCCGCCGAGCCCGAGGGAGGTCATGCGGGCCAGCCAGTTGAGGCCCCTCAGCTGGTAGTCGCGCAGCGTGGCGGCGAGGGTGGCGGGCTGTCCGACGGGGCCCTGCCCCTCCGGCTCCGCCAGCCGCTCCCGGAGCGTCGCCAGCCAGCCCGTGGGGTGGACGTCGACCCGGAGTCCGTCGATCTCCGTCGAGCCCGTGAGGGCCGCGCCGAGGGCGTCGATGGGTGTGACCTTGCGGTCCTGCTGCGCGCGGGCGCGGCGCAGCTCCTCGGGGTCCACGAGGACCCACTGGTCACGCAAGCGCACCATGGGGCGGTTCGCCTCGGCGATACGGTCCAGCTCCTGCCGGGTCAGCTGCTGGTCGCCCAGCGCGAACGACCAGTTGAAGGCGAGCAGCGCGTCGGCCGAGAGGAACGACGGCGTGTCCGACTGCGTGGTGGCCGGGTCCTGCCCGTCCTCCGGCGGCCCGATGACCGCGCGGGCGGTCAGGCCGCGCGCCAGCTGCCTGGGCCAGTGCACGTCGACGCCCGCCCCGGCCAGGAGGCGGGTGCCCTCGCCGAGCAGTTCGGTGACCTCGTCGTCGGCGAGTTCCAGGGAGTCCGGTACGGTCGCGGACAGCAGCGGCGTCAGCGGCGACCAGGCACGGGCCGCGCGCCTGAGCGTGAGCAGCGCGTCCATCCGCGCGCGGGGACCGAAGGCGTCGGTACCGGCCCACACCGCGGAGGCATCCGCGACGAGCGCGGGGTCGCCGGCGCTGTGGACCTGCGGCACGACACGGAAGGACAGCCGCGTCCCGTCCGGCACGTCGGGTGCGAGCCCCGGCACCTCGACCCGCAGGGAGAGGCGGACGCCGGCGTCGTGTCCGGCGGCGACATCGGCCGCCCAGGCACGCTGCTCGGGCACACGCTGCGGCTCCGAAGCTGCGAACGCCGGGTTACCCGCCGCGAGTGCCGCGGCGGGGGAGCGGGGCAGCGCGTCGGCGACCGCGTCGAGGAAGGCGCGCACCAGTCGCTCCGGGTCGGGGAGCCGTAACGGCTCCGCACCGTCCAGGGGCACCGCGTGGGCCTCGGGCGGCATCGCGGCGGCCAGGTCACGCACTCCCTCCATGTCGTCGGCCCCCAGCGGGCCCATGCGCCACTCGTCGTGGTCGGCCGCGGACAGGCCGGGGAGCAGCAGCCCCCGCGCGGCAAGCCGCAGCGCGAGCACGGTGGCCGCACCCCAGAACGCGGCCGCCCGGTGTGCGGGGGCGGTGGCACGCGCGCGCGTGAGGATCGGCAACGCGGCCCGTACCGGCAGCAGGACAGCGGGTACGGTCACCGCCTCGACGTCCTCGCCGACAGGCACGACGACCGTCATTTCGCCGGTGGAGCCGGCGGTGACCACGGGGGGCGCCGTGCCGTCGAGCCGCCAGAAGGCGACCTGGCCGGTACGGGCCGGGTCGGCGGGCACGAACACGGCACAGCAGCAAGCGAGTTCGGCGATCTGCGGTGGCGTCGGGGTGGGACTTGTCTGCTCGGCGATGGCGTATTCCTCAAATTTGACTACCCGAGTCGGAGTCGCCGAGGGTACAGCACCGCGAGCGCCCTAAGGGAATCATGAGAGAGTGATGTGGGTCACCCTTCATGGCCCTAAGGGATTCATCAGGGTTCCGTCAGGGGCGCGTCAGGGTCAGGGGCTGGAACTGCCCGAAGGGCGGACCCGTTCTCAGGGCAGAGAGCGGCAGTGGCCGCGAAGGAGGCGACGAAGATGTCGAAGAACGCGAAGATCGCCGCAGGGGGCGCGGCGGTCGGGATCATCCTGTTGATCTTGCTGCCCTTCCCCTTCTGGGCCAACCTCCTGATAGTCCTGGGGATCCCGACAGCCGCATATCTCATGCTGGACCCCTCGCAGCGGCGCAGGCTGCGCCGTGTCTCGCGCAAGGAGCTCGGCCGCTGAGGCGTCACCGGCCCGCGGTGCGGGCCGGTGACCGGTGGGCTCAGTTGGGGCGTACCGCGATCTTGTCGAGGGACTCCAGAAGGCCGGGGAGCTCCGGGCCCCGGCCCACCGGCAGCACCTCACCGGGCTCCTCGTCGATGAGGAGGAACGCGATGTCGTCGGTCCTGGCCACCATGGACCAGCCGGGACCGTCGGCGCGGAGGGTCCGGGCGTCACCCGGCGCGAAGGACGAGCGAACGCGTCCCAGTGGCGGCGGTGTGTCCACGTAGGCGCGTGCCTCGGCGAGGACTCGGCGGATATTGCTGCGGGTGCTGCTCTGCCCTGCGCCGTCCTCGGACGGTGAGGTGCCACCCTCGGTCGCCGAAGCCGCGCCGGACGCGTCGCCGCCCTGGCGGTTGACGAACGCGTCGTCGCCGAGCTGCTCCCGCCAGATGGCCCACTGCAGAGCGATCTCGTCGGCTCCCAGACGGCGCTGGGCAGGGCCCCAGACCTCGGTGTCCGGCGGGCACAGGGGTGGCCGTTCGGCGATCTCCGGCGGGGGGTCGTGCGGAGCGGGCACGCCGGGCGCCGCCACGGCCACCGCGAGGGGCCAGCCGGGCAGCGCGGCCACGACCGATCGCTCGTCCGGCGACAGGTCGTACTCCATGCCGCAGTCCCACGACGCGATGGCCACGGCCACCAGCGACACGTCGTCCACGACGACCGTCCAGCGTGCCCCGTCGCCGTCCTGGCCCAGCACGAGGCCGTAACCGTCGGTGAGCGGTGCGAGGCCGAGCGCCGCGCAGGCCGCCGGATAGTCGTCGCCCAGCACGCTGGGGAACTGCGCCGGTGTCAGCAGTACCGCGGTCAGTACATACAGCGCGTCGTCCCCGGCGGCGACGGCGTCCTCGTCCGTCCCGGCCATCCCAGCCTCCCCATCGCTCTCGTCCGTCGGCGCACCATAATGCGCCCGGAAGGCCGTTGTCACGACGGCGGAGCCCCGGACAGCGCCGCGGTCGCCCTGGGGACCGGGACGAATCGGCCGTACGCCGCCACTCGGTCAGGCGGCCGGCAGGCCGAGGAGGTCGCGTGCCACCCGCTGGGGCGACTCGTCGCGCTCGCGCGCCAGCGCGATGACAGCCCGGCACGCCAGTTCGCTCACCCCGAAGGAGAGCGCCTCGGGTGACACCCACGCCGCGGCTTCGTCGATCCGGTCCTGATCGTCCTCCGCGCACGCCGCGACGTACACCGCGGCAGCCTCGAAGAGGTTGTGCCCGCGCTTGTCCTCGCCGGTGCCGACGACCGCGCGCTCGGAGCCGCCGAATCTGCCGAAGTACTTGCGGAGCCTGCTGAACATGTGGGACGCCTTCCCCCTGCGGTTGATGTCACTGATCGTTCAAGTGCTCATGTCCAACGTAGGGTTGCGACGCCGGCGGCAGAAGAGGGACTACCCGGTGGAGCGCTTCGGCCGCGGGTGGATCAGCCGGCTCGTTCGGCCAGTGCCAGGAACCGGTCGTCCTCGTCCGCGTAGGACGTCATCCGCCAGCCCGCCCCAGCGAGCAACGGCCGCAGGTTGCCCTCCGCCCGCAGGTCGTCCGGGGTGAGCTGCCGGCCCTGACGTGCCGCCAGCGCCGCCCTGCCGATCGGGTGGAAGAGCGCCAGCGTGCCGCCGGGCCGCACCACCCGTGCCAGCTCCCGCAGGTTGTCGGCGGGACGGGGCAGGTGCGCGACGAGTCCCGCCCCGAACACGGCGTCGAGCGACTCCGCGCGCAGGGGCAGGGCGGCCGCATCGGCGAGGAGCAACTGCCCGTGGCGATCCCGTCCGGCCCGCACGGCGGCCTCCAGCATGGCCGGTGTCAGATCGGCTCCGACGACGACCCCGGAGGGCCCCACGGCGGCACGCAGGGGCGGCAGGGCCCGTCCGGTTCCGCAGCCCGCGTCGAGGACGCGATCGCCCGCACTCAGCCCGAGCTCTGCGACCGCTGCCGCGTACGCCGGGCCGTCATCGGGGAACCGCGTGTCCCAGTCGGCGGCGCGTGCGGTGAAGAACTCCTGGACGCGTGTGTGGTCGTTGCGCATGTTCGAATGATCCCTCACCCGAGCGGAGGCCGACGCGGTGCGCATGTTCGAGCGTGACGCGATCGTTCCATCCCAGATATGCGTCATATTGCACCAGCTTTCGAAACGTGCTCCCCTTGTGCGCCCTTGTGCGGACTAGCGTCCCTGGGCCATGGGACACCTGGACCACGCCGCCTTCGGCTGGCTGACGCCCGTGCTGTCGTACGTGATGGCCTGCACGGGCGCCGCCCTCGGGCTGCGGTGCACCGTTCGCGCGCTCGGGGCCACCGGGAGGTCGCGCCGCAACTGGCTGGTCACCGCGGCCTCCGCGATCGGCACCGGCATCTGGACCATGCACTTCGTGGCCATGCTGGGCTTCAGCGTCGGCGGCACCGAAATCCGCTACGACGTGCCGCTGACGATCCTCAGCCTTCTCGTCGCCATGGCCGTCGTCTGCGCGGGAGTCTTCGCCGTCGGGTACGGCCGGAACCGTACCCGCGCGCTGCTCCTCGGCGGGCTCACGACAGGACTCGGCGTCGCGAGCATGCACTACCTGGGCATGGCGGCCGTGCGCCTGCACGGCGACGTGAGCTACGACCCGGTGCTCGTCGCGCTCTCCGTGGTGATCGCGGTGGTCGCGGCGACGGCGGCCCTGTGGGCCGCGCTCAACATCAGTTCACCGGTCGCCGTCACCGCCGCCTCCCTCGTCATGGGCGGTGCGGTGAGCAGCATGCACTACACCGCGATGCTCGCGGTGAGCGTGCGTGTCGTTCCCTCCGGCGAGGTCCTGCCCGGGGCCACGGCGATGCAGTTCATCTTCCCCCTCGCCGTCGGCCTCGGGTCCTACCTCTTCCTGACCTCGGCGTTCGTCGCGCTGTCGCCGACGGCCGGGGAGAGCGAGGCGTCGGCGTCCGCGCAGCGCCCCGTCGAGACCGCCGCTCACTGAGGCGCGCGACCGCTGCTCGGGCACTTCTGACCACCCTGATCGAGGAGGCCATGCGTACACCCCGCAGGACCCCTGCAGCCGGCATCGAGCCGTCGGCGCGGCCCCCGGCGCGTGGCCGCCGTGCTCACGCGGGCCCGCCCGCCGATGAGCGCCCCGGCCCCGACGCCGGCCTGAGCGCAGCATCTTCCGGCCCGCGACGCTCGTACATACGCCCGCGCGTACGCCCGCGCACCGTACGGGCCAAGATCGTCTGCTTGCTGATGGTGCCCGTCGTCTCACTGCTCGCCCTATGGGCGTACGCCACCGTCAGTACCGCCCAGGACGTCTCCCGCCTCCGGCAGTCGCAGCGCGTCGACGCCTCCGTGCGCGCCCCGGTCGCAGCCGCCGTCGCCGCGCTCCAGGCCGAGCGCACCGCAGCCGTGCGCCTGGCCACCGGCCCCGCCCCGGGACGGGAGAGCGAATTCGAGGAGCTGGCGGAGCGCTCGGAACGCGCCGTCGCCAAGCTGAGGCTGGGCGACCGCCACACCGTCGCGGACGGCGCCGAACTGCCCACCGGGGTCGCCGAGCGCCTGAATGCCTTCGTCACCGGGGCCGAGCAGCTGCGCGCGCTGCGGACCACCGTGGTCGACGGACGCGCAGGCTGGCGACAGACGTACACCCGCTACACGGCGGCGATCGTGAAGGCCTTCGGGGTGGGAGGAGCCCTCACCGGCGTCCAGGACGCCGAGCTCGGCTCCGACGCGCGTGTCCTGCTCGAGTTCTCACGCGCCGGCGAGGCACTGGCCCAGGAGGACGCCGTGCTCGCCGGCGCCCGGCTCACCGGAGCACTCGACGGTGAGCGGCTGCGGCTGTACACCGGCGCCGTCGAGACCCGTCGCACCCTGACCGGCACAGCCGTGGCGGACCTGCGGGGACCCGACCGGACCGCTTGGAGCGGCCTCGTCAAAAGTGGCGCCCACGCGGCCCTGACAAGACTCGAGGACCAGGTGCTCGCGGCCCACCCCGGCGCGAGGGCCGCGGGTGCCGTGTCCGAGGACGACTGGAACACGGCGCACGCGCGCGTGCAGGACGCCATGCGGGCGATCGAGACGGGCGCCGCACACGGCGTGGCGGACCGGGCCGGCCCGTTCACACGCGGCCTGCTCACTCCGGCCGGTGCCGCGGTCCTCCTGGGGCTCGTCGCCGTCGCCGCGTCACTCGTGATCTCAGTGCGCATCGGACGCGCCCTCGTCGTCGAGCTCGTGAGCCTGAGGAACAGCGCCCTGCAGATCGCCCGTCGCCAACTTCCCGAGGCCATGCGCAAGCTGCGCGCGGGGGAGGAGATCGACGTCGACGCAGAGGCCCCGCCAGGGAAGCCCGCCGAGGACGAGACCGGACAGGTCGCCGAGGCCCTGGGTATTGTGCACCGGGCCGCCCTCCGAGCCGCGGCCGAACGCGCCGAGCTGGCCGGCGGCATCTCCGGGGTCTTCGTCAACCTCGCCCGCCGCAGCCAGGTCCTCGTGCACCGCCAGCTGACCCTGCTGGACAGTATGGAGCGCAGATCCGAGGACCCGGACGAACTGAGCGACCTCTTCCGGCTGGACCACCTCACCACGCGCATGCGGCGGCACGCGGAGAGCCTCATCATCCTCTCCGGGGCGGCCCCCGGCCGTGCCTGGCGCATGCCTGTCTCGCTGACCAACGTGGTCCGTGCGGCCGTCTCCGAAGTGGAGGACTACGCGCGCGTGGAGGTACGGCAACTCCCGGAGGCGCAGATCGAGGGCACCGCCGTCGCCGACCTCACCCACCTCCTGGCCGAACTGGTGGAGAACGCCGCCCAGTTCTCCCCACCCCACACACGCGTGCGCGTCACCGGTGAGCCGGTCGGCAACGGCTACGCAGTGGAGGTCGAGGACCGCGGCCTCGGCATGGGCAAGGAGAAACTCGCCGAAGCCAACCGGCGCATCGAACAGTCCGAAGCCCTCGACCTGTTCGACAGTGACCGGCTCGGTCTGTTCGTGGTCAGCAGGCTCGCGTCCCGGCACGACATCAAGGTCCACCTGCGGACCTCGCCCTACGGCGGAACCACCGCGGTCGTCCTGCTGCCGACAGCCCTGCTGCGCCCGGGCGCGGCGGAGCGTTCACCTCGTCCGGCCGTGGACGCCGGGCCCGCCCCGGACGCAGGGCACGCCCGGGCCGCAGGGCACGCCCGGGCCGCAGGGCACGCCCGGGCCGCAGAGCAAGCCGTGGGCACTGGCCAGGCCGTAGGCGGCCGGGCCGTGGATACCGGGCAGGCCGCTGACCGCGCCTGGGCGCGCCCACCGGCCGCCCCTTGGCAGGAGCCGCTCCAGCAGCCCGCCGAGCGGCCGGCGCTGGTGGCTCCCGTGGCGTCCGCCGTGGAGGAGGGCTCGGCGGCGGACGCCACACCCACGACCACGACGCCCCCTGAAGTCGCCACCTTGCGCCCGCACCGCACCGTCCAGGACACCGAGGGGCCGGGCGAACTCCCGCGCCGGGTGCGGCAGGCGCACATGGCGCCCCAACTGCGCGAGCAGCGCCCCGACCCACCGGCACCCAACCTCCGAGACCTCGGGGCCGACGAGCGCACCCCCGAACTCGTACGCGACCGCATGGCGGCCTACCGCGCCGGCTGGATGCGCGGCGGAGGCAGGGCCCCCGGCCGCCGTGACACCCTCCCCGGCCCCGTGGCGGGCGGCGACACCAGCGAAGGAGACCCCGCATGATCCAGGACCCGAGCACCAGAGCCGCCCAGCCGTCCGGCGAACTCGACTGGCTGCTGGACGACATGGTGCTTCGTGTCGGCGACATACGGCATGCCGTGGTGCTGTCGAACGACGGGCTCGCCATGGGCGCGTCCACCGGTCTGCAACGCGAGGACGCCGAGCACCTGGCCGCGGTCGCCTCCGGCTTCCACAGCCTGGCCAAGGGGGCGGGTCGCCAATTCGGCGTCGGTGGTGTCCGCCAGACCCTGGTGGAGATGGACGACGGCTTCCTGTTCGTGGCAGCGGCCGGCGACAGCTCCTGCCTCGCCGTCCTCACGGCCGTCACCGCCGACATCGGTCTGGTGGCGTACGAGATGGCGCGCTTGGTGAAACGTGTCGGCGAGCATCTGCGCACACCCTTGCGCGCCGCCGCGCCTCCGCCGGTCACCGGGTGACCGAGGACGACCCGTGCAGATGACCGAGGACGGGCCGCGCGCCCCGCAACCGCCGCCGGGCAGCCAGTGGTACGACCACGAGGCCGGACCGCTCGTCCGCCCGTACGCCATGACGGGCGGACGCACCCAACCAGGCCCCACGGGCGTGCCGTTCGACCTCATAGCCATGGTCACGCTCACCTCCGCGGCCCCCGGCGCCGACGACACCTCACTCGGTCCCGAACACCGGGCGATGATCGACCTCTGCCGGGCCGAGACCCAGTCGGTCGCCGAGCTCGCCACGGGCGCCGACCTGCCCTTGGGCGTGGTGCGCGTGCTTCTCGGTGACCTACTGGAGTGGGGGCACGTCGCCGTCAGCCGACCCGTGCCTCCCGCGCAACTGCCGGACGAGCGCATCCTGCGTGAGGTGATCGAGGGACTGAGGGCTCTGTAGGTGATCTGAAGATGAAGATGAAGATGACGACGCCTCGACTTCCTCGCTGTCCGTGCGCGGAACCTGGCAGAACCCGCTCGTGCGCAGACTTCCGCACGCGTTCAATCCGCGAACGAACAGCAGCCGGTCAGATCGGTCAACATGCGATCGAACGCCCCGAAAGGTATGAGGAGTTGCCATCATGCTGACTTCGTGCGCACGTACCCGTGCCGACCGCACACCGCACTTTGACTCCTGAGAGAAGTGATCAATGGTCTCCGAGCATTCCGACGCGACAGGCGGGGACACGGCTGCCCTGGCGCTGAAGATCCTGGTCGCCGGTGGTTTCGGCGTGGGCAAGACCACCCTTGTGGGGGCGGTCAGCGAGATCAGACCGCTGCGCACCGAGGAACTGCTGAGTGAGGCGGGCCGCTCGGTGGACGACACGGGCGGTGTGGACCAGAAGGTAACCACCACCGTGGCCATGGACTTCGGGCGCATCACCATCAGATCAGGACTGTCGCTCTACCTCTTCGGCACTCCGGGCCAGGACCGGTTCTGGTTCCTGTGGGACGAGTTGGCGCAGGGCGCCCTCGGCGCGGTCGTCCTCGCGGACACCCGCCGACTGGCGGACTGCTTCCCCGCGGTGGACTACTTCGAGCACCGGCAGATCCCGTTCGTGGTCGCCGTCAACTGCTTCGCGGGCGCCCACACGTACGGCGCGCACGACGTGGCGCGCGCCCTCGACCTCGACCGGGGAACGCCTGTGGTCCTGTGCGACGCCCGCGACCGCGACTCCGGGAAGGAGGTGCTGATACGGCTCGTCGAGTACGCCGGGCGGATGCACACCGCCCGGCTGCTCGACTCCGTGGGCTGACAGCGGTTCCTAGTCGGCTACACGCGCGTACGCGAGAATCTTGTCCAGCCGTACACGGACGAGGAGTTCACCCGGAACACCGTTACGGGCCCCGAACTCCTCGGCGCGGTCCTCGCCCATGTAGCGTGCGCCGATCCGTGTGGCCCAGTGCCGGACCTCGTCAAGGTTCTCGGACAACTCGGCCGTCCCCTCCACGACGACGAAGTCGTACGGGGGCCGGTCGTCGTCCACGCACAGGGCGACCCGGCCGTCCCTGGCCAGATTGCGCCCCTTGACGCTGTCCTTCCCGGTGTTGAAGACCAGGTCGTCACCGTCCAGCACGAACCAGATCGGGGTGACGTGGGGCCGCCCGTCAGCACGGACGGTCGAGAGTTTGCCGGTGCGGGTCCCGTGTGAAACGAAGGCCCGCCATTGCTCGTCGGTCATCTTCTGTGCCATGGCTCCATCCTGCTTGCTCGTGCGGCGGTGGTGGGGAAGGCTGATTCGCCGGATCCTCCAGCCAGGGGGACAACACCACGGGGAGAGCTGAACATGCCGCAGAACGCGGGACTGAGCCGGCTGTTGGACGACCTGACCGAGCGTGTGGAACAGGTCCAGCACGCCATGGTGCTGTCCAGCGACGGGCTCGTGAGGGGCGCGAGCACGGGATTGAGGCGCGAGGACGCCGAACACCTCGCCGCCGTCTCCTCCGGACTGCACAGCCTCGCCAAGGGATCCGGCCGCCACTTCGGCGCCGGGCACGTGCGTCAGACGATGGTGGAGTTCGACGACGCGGTGCTGTTCGTCACCGCCGCGGGCGAGGGCAGCTGCCTGTGCGTGCTCAGCGCCGCGGACGCCGACATCGGGCAGGTCGCCTACGAGATGACCCTGCTCGTGAACCGTGTCGGAGAGCACCTCGACGTGGACGCGCGCCATCCTGAACGCGGACAACCGCCACGCGTACAACCCCCACGCGAGCAGCATCAGCGTGAACAGCCTCAGCGCGAACAGCCTCGACGTGCGCGGCCTTGAGCCTCTGACCTGCTAGGTCTCCCGGCCCTGCGGAGTTATCCACAGGCAGGCGGTGATGTCCGGCAAAGCGGCTACGGTCTTTTCCGAAGCGGCGCAGAACCGGCGCCCGGCACGTCAGCACACGGGGGAGAACCGTCATGTCCGGCAACACCGCCACCCAGTCCGTCAGGCACTCCGTAACGCAGTCCGTCACGCCCACCCTGCCCGCCACGCCGGCTCGCCCCCGGGTACGCGGCAGGTCACTCTCACAGAACCATGCCGCGCGGGAACTGGGGCTGAAGCGGCGAGAGTTCGACCTCGCCGTCCACCTGGGATGTATCCGGACGGCCGTTGACGAGGGAGGCGGAGGTACCCGGGTCACACGGGCGGAGCTCGATCGACTGAGGTCGGAGAACGGCTTTCTCGAAGCGCTGAGGGAGCGTGTCCGGGTGGTGGGCACGACGGAGGGCGCGGCCCTGATGGACGTGACGAGCGCCCGGTTCACCCGCCTCGCCCGCCTTGGTCAGGTGGCTCCGGTCACGTTCCATCTCAACCGCTACAGGGCGGTGGTGTGGCTGTATCTGGCGGAGGAACTGCGGCAGTTCGCCGCGGACGAGAAGAACGCGCCGATGCTGCGCGGACGTACGCCGCAGCATCTGCGGGGCCAGTTGGACACCGGCCTGGACCTCCGCCCCCGCAACTGGCGAGGACGCCGGCTCGGATCCCTGCTGCGCCAGGCCGAGGACTCCTGGGCGCGAGCCGCGGCCGTGGCGTCCCTCCTCGACCCCGTCCAGGTCGCGGAGATCGTCCCGGACCCCTACGAGCGCGCCTACGTCAACCGCCTCCGACCTCCGCAGCCGGCCCATGGCGCGCCCGGGTCACCGGCCGCGCAGGTCGCCACGAGGATCACCACGGCCCAGGACCCCGACGAGATCGACTGGTTGCGGTCTGATCTGCGGCAGACCGTGGGCGAGGCCCGGGAGCACCGGCCGGCGCCACGGCCCGGGCCGAAGGCTCCGCCGGAGGATGAGGCACGGTTCGGGGGGCCGGTGCCTCTGCCCGTGGCGCGGGCGTCGGGTGCCGCACGGTCCGCAGGACTGTCAGGTCAGGCGTCGCGCCGGCCCGGCCAGGCTCCGGGGAAACGGCGGGGCCTGCTCGGATGGCTGCGTCGCGGAAACCCTGGCCGCCCCTGAAGTGGCTGCTGTCCTGGGCAGCCCCACTTCGCACAGGAGTCACCGCCGTACCCCGTTGGCCGCGATGCATGCCCACTCGATCGTTGCGCGACCGGGCTTGCGGGCGCTCCCTGTGCGCCCCCTCGCACCCCGATGGCTGGATCTTCCCGACCAGGGACGGTCGCATGCGCCAACAATGGGCACGCGCTCAGAGGGTGGGAGCGGTGAACGGGGAGTTGGAGGGGGCGACGTTGATCCGGGTGTTACTGGTGCACGACGCGTGTCTGGTGCGGTCGGTCCTGGCGGAGTGGCTCCGCCGCGAGCCCGACTTGGAGATACACGACGTGTCGGGGCGCGACGCGCCCCGACGGGTGAGGGCCGTGCGGCCGCATGTCTGCGCGGTGGACCTGGATTCCGCGGACGCCTCCGGGGTGCCTGGGCTCACCGAGCTGCGCGGTGCGGGTTCGGACAGCGCCGAGCCCAGGTTGCTGGTGCTTGCGCAGGCAAACAGACCCGGGCTTCTGAAGCGCGCGGCGGAGGCCGGGGCGCTGGGGTACGTGGCCAAGGAGGGATCGCCGGAGCGGTTGGTGTCAGCGATTCGGGAGGTGGCCGCGGGGCGCCGTTTCATCGACGACTCCCTGGGCTTCGGTTTTCTCAAGGCCGCAGAGATACCGCTCACCCGGCGGGAGTTGAGCGTGCTGTCACTGGCCGCCGAGGGCGCCTCGGTCGCGGAGATCGCCGGAAGTTTGCACCTGTCCCACGGGACCGTGCGCAACTACATGGCAGCCATCACCCGCAAGACGGGGGCACGCAACAGGATCGACGCCATCCGCATCTCCCAGGGCGAGGGGTGGCTGTAGGGGCCGCCCTGGTTCCCACGCGCCCACCAGGTCCCGGTAGAGGGGCGAACGCTCCACCAGGGCGTCGTGGCGCCCGTATTCGACACGTCGCCCGTCCATGACCAGCACCCGGTCCGCGCGGCGGGCGGAGGCGATGCGGTGGGCGACCACCACGAGAGTGGTGCCCGTGCGCCCGGCGAAGGCGCGCTCGGCGCGCTCCTCCGCCTCGGGGTCGAGGTGACAGGTCGCCTCGTCGAGCAGGACCACGGGCGCGTCGGACAGATAGGCCCTGGTCAGGGCCACGAGCTGCCGTTCCCCGGCGGACAGCGCGCCGGGCTCGATCTCGGCGTTGGGGCCGCCCAGCCGGTCCATCAGTCCGGTGAGTCCCACGGCGTCCGCCGCCGCCCGCAGTTCGTCCTCCGGCACGGGTTTCGGCCGTAGTTCGCCGAGGTTTTCGGCGAGGGATCCCCTGAAGACGTACGCCTCCTGCGGAATGAGGACGCGTTGTGCGCGCGATGTGCTGCCGGGTACGGGATGTCCGCACAAGTGGAGGGTGCCCCCTACGGGTTCCAGGATGCCGGCGACGAGAGCGGTGAGCGTGGACTTGCCGATGCCGCTGGGGCCCACCACGGCCGTGTGCGTGCCTCGCGGGATCCTCAGGGTGAGGTCCTCGATGATCGGGGCGCTGGTCGGGCCGTAGGCGAACGTGACGGAGGAGAGGCTCACGGCGTCTGCGGACTCGCCCGAAGGCGCCGAGGCGGGGGCACGCGGGCGGTGAGCGGTGTCCGTGTCCGGGTCGGCCGGGCCTGCCGCGTCGGCGGGCCTCGCTTTGGGCGGTGCCAGACGGCGGAGCACGACCACGAGGCGGGATCCGCTGGTGCCCAGGCCGTGGACCAGGTTCTGGAGGGCGGGCAGGAGGGACTGGGTGACGTAGGCAAGGGCGCCGACGAGGTCACCCGCCGTGACGCCGTGGCCCAGCAGCCACGGGCCCGCCGCGAGAAGCAGCACGAGGGGGAGCCGGCCGCCGACCGTGAGGGACAGGACCCGCAGAACGCCCCAGCGGGCCAGGGAGCAGGCCGCGCGAAGCTCCGCGTCGATCCGTTCACCGGCGTCGGCGGCCACCCGCTCCTCGGCACCGCCCGCGGTGATGTCCCGCAACCCGGGGCAGACGGCACCCAGATGGGAGGCGAGGGCCTCGTCGGCCGCCAGGAACACCTCCTGCCTGCGGGCCAACGGCCGCAAGGAGACCAGGAACAGAGCGACACCGGCGGCCAGCGCGGGAGCCACCACGAGCAGGAGCGGCGGCGCGAGCGAGAACAACCCGATGAGCGCACCGGCGGCCGTGAACACGAACGAACGCGAGACCATCACCAGCCCGGCGAAGGCGTCCCGGGCGATCTCCACCTGTTGCGTGAGCCCGGAGAGCGCGCCGCTGTCCGCCTCCCGCACGCCGCGCTCCACCACCCCGCGCACCAGCCGGTCCCGCAACGGCTCGACGAGCGCCGCCACACAGCCGTACACCCGCGCCGTCCCGTACGCGCCCACGGCCACGGCGGCCGCTCCAGCCGCCAGCCACCCGAGCCCGACGTCCATCCGCCCGGCCAGGAACCCGCCATCGAGGGCACGGGCCACCGCGTACCCCAGGAGGAAGGTCTGCGCCGTCTCCAGGACCGACCACAGAGCCAGCCGTACGACCACCGCCCGTCGCCGGCGCAGGAACCGCAGCCCTCGCCGGCCCACACCGTCACGCATGCCGGTCATGGCCGGCTCCGTCCCGTGCCGGGCCCCGCGTGGTATCGGCACCATCCGCCCCGAAGGCCCTGCGGTAGTCCGCCGTCCGCCACAACTCGGCGTGCGGTCCCACCGCACGTACCCTGCCTCCGTCCAGCCACGCCACGGCGTCCGCGCGGGCCGCCGTGGAGGCGCGGTGCGCGACGACCAGCCGCGTGCTGCCCGGGGTGTGGCGCAGCAGGGCCTCGGTGATCTCGCGCTCGGTGACCGTGTCGAGGCTGGAGAGCGCGTCGTCCAGGACGATCAGCCGGCCGGGATGGGCGAACGCCCGCGCGAGTCCGAGGCGCTGGATCTCGCCACCCGACAGGGGAGCGCCGGCGCAGGGCGTGGCATAGCCCTCGGGGAGACGGCGGACGAAGGGATCCGCGCGCGCCGCCCTGGCCGCTTCCCGCACCCGGGCCGGGTCGGGTGCGGGAACACCGAAGGCGATGGTGCCCTCGATGGACCCGCCCAGCAGGGCGGGGCGTTCGAAAGCATGGGAGACGGCACGGCGCAGTTCCTCACGGTCCAGTTCGCGCAGGGGAACGCCGTCGAGCCGTACCTCTCCCTCGTCCGGGTCCGTCAGCCGCCCGGCCACGGCCGCGAGGAGTGACTTGCCCGTGCCCGAGCGGCCGACCACGGCGAGCGTGCTCCCGGCCGGTACGACCAGGTCGACGCCGTCCAGGACGGTGCGCCCGCCACGGCGCACGGTGACGCCCCGCAGTTCCAGCCGGGCCTGTCCGGGAGGCAGCCGGCGCGCACCGTACTCGGTCGGGGGCTCCGCCAGCACCTCTTCCAGACGGCCGGCCGCCGCCCTGGCCCGCACCAGTTCCGCGACCTGCCCGACCAGGACGCCGACCCCGGCCGCCAGCACGGCGTAGCGGGAGGCCGCGAGGAACTCACCCACGGTCAGCGTGCCCCCGCCGAGCAGGACGCCCGCCACGGCCAGCACACCGAGCTGCAGCAGCGGCGCCACGGCCACCGCCTGCGCGGAGGCCCGCCCCTGCACCCGCCACATCCGGTGCCCCTCACGGGACAGTTCGGGCAGGTGACGCAGGACACGAACCGTCGTCCGTTCCTCCGCCGCCGCGGCGGCGATCGTACGGTGGCCGCCGATGGCCTCGGACAGCGTGTCCGCGATCCGGCCCTGGACCCGCTGGTAGCGGGCCACGCACTCCGACGAGTCCCGCGTGAACGCGCGCAGCAGCAGCATCAGGACCGGTGCCCCCACGACGAACACCGCCGCCGTCCAGGGACTGATCAGCGCGAGCGCCACCACCGCGCCGACCGGTGCGGCGAGCGCGGCCGCCAGTCCGGCGAGGGCGGTGGGTGCCGTGCCGGCCTGAGCGGCGTTCCCGGCGAGCCTCGCTACGAGGTCCCCGGATCCGAAGCGGCCGGTGGCGCGCGGCCCGACGGCCAGTACATGGTCGAGGAGCCGTCGGCGCAGCCATGCCGTGGTCCCCGCGCTCGTGGTCCCGCCGAGGACGGTCTCGGCCGCGTCCAGGACGGTGAGCAGCAGCACGAGCAGGACGCACCACAGCACCCAGCGCCCGGTGCCGGCGCCGCCCGCCAGCAGCAGATCGAGTGCCCGGCCCAGCGCGGCGGGCAGCAGCAGGTTCGCCGTCGCGACAGCTGTGGTGGCCAGGGCCAGCAGCACACAGCGCGCGCCGCTGCGGCGGGTGGCCGAGCGTACGAGCGCGGTGGTGGACGGCGCGGGACCGTCGGTTGCGAGCGTCGTCATACGCCTCCTCGTGCTCCACGTGCATGGGTCGTACGAGCCCGGCGGGCCGAAAGCCCCGGCGTGCCGAAGGGCCCCGGGTGCTCCCTCCCGTGCGAGGAAGGAGCACCCGGGGCCGGGTCATGCCGGTGTCATCGCGAACGTGGCGATCAGAGACACAGGGTGATGCTGGCCGCGCTGACGCAGGACAGCACGCTCAGCGAGCTCACGGGGCCACCGCCCCCGCCACCACCGGTGGTCTCGTCGGCTTCCATCGTCTGCAGGTCGAGCAGCGCCATGCTGGTTCCTTTCTCTCCGTGGTCCTCCTTCAAGGACCACTGATGGGGACGGGATTGGTGCGGTGTTGCTCACGACTCCGTCAGCGTGCGGAGCCGCGTCCTTGGGGCCGCCCCGGCTGCTGGGGCGGCAGGGCCGGCAGGAAGGGCAGGTGGGCGGTGGGCTCGTCGGCGAGCGTCGCGCCCAGCGCCAGCAGACATCCGGCCGTACCGGTGGCGAGGTCCATCGAGAGCCGCATCATGTGGTGGCCGGGGAAGGCCAGTTGGCCCTGGTACGGCATCGCGTACCAGCCCAGTCCGGCGATCTGTTCGTCCAGCCGTGGCCGCGGCGCACCCGTGCGGCCCAGGTACAGGATCATTCCGGCGCGGCCCTGGAAGAGCCCCGGCTGCGCGTAGAAGCGATAGGTGGCGGCCGTGAGGATGCCGGAGCGCGCCCCGGCGAGGTCCTCGCCCCAGGCCGCGTCGTCGCCGTCGGTGTGGGCCAGGAAGTCGTCGATCACCATTCCGAGCCCCACGCTGCCATCGGCGAGGTACGGCATGGTGCGCCAGCCCTCGTCGACGGCGAGCGCGCCGTCCTGCTGGAGGACGCAGACCTCCAGGTCCTGCCGCAGTGCCTCGCCCGCCGCCTCCAGCAGGGCGCGGTCGCCCGTCGCCTCGTACCGCCGCAGCAGGAACAGGGCCGGCCCGCCAGCGCCCCGCAACAGCCCCGCACGCCGCTTGGGAGGCGCGGGCCGGGGTTCGCCGAGGCGCCGTACGAGCAGTTCCGCGGCCTTGGCCGCCTGCTCGTCCAGTGAGGTCTCGCCCGTGGCACGCCCCAGGTGGTCGAGGACAAGGCCGAGCCCGGCCAGCCCGCCGCGCAGATCGGACGACAGCTTCTGCCACTTCTCGTGCAGCACCCGGTCGACGAGGTCCAGGGCCCGCTGCCGGTGTCCGAGGCGGTCGAGGACGTACGCGACGCCCGCGACTCCGTCGTACAGGCCGAGCGGCGTGCCCGGTGGCAGGGGATCGGTGTGGTCGAGCAGCCAGCGTTCGCCTTCCTCGTACCGCTCCGCCCCGGTTTCGGCGAGGGCGTACAGCACACCGGCCGCCCCGTACGCCAGCCCGAGCCCTCCGCCGTCCGTGAACTGCGCGACGTCGCCGGGGAAGAGCCTGTCGTCGCGTCCGGGTGTCGCGGAGGCCAGGATCGCCTTCACCATCGAGTCCCGGCTGTAGGGCCAGTCACCCGGCTCGGCGAGCGCGGCGAACGGCGAGGCCGGCACGGGCCGGGTGCGCGCGGGCGCACCGGGCCCGCTCCCCTGCGTGGGAGTCGGCGCCCGACGACCGGAACCGGCCCGGGTGATCTCCGCGACCGCCCCGTCCAGGAACTCCCGCGGTACGTCCGGGAACTGGCCCGCGACGACCTCGGCCAGATGCGCCGCCTTCCCCCGGTCCACCACGAACAGCGACGTGACGGGCAGGAACAGCGCGAGCCGCAGGCACGCGAGGGCGTACCGGTCGACGTCCGCGCCCGTACGGTCGGGCGGGGCCAGGAACCCCGGATGGGCGACGACCTGACGGCCGTTCTCCTCGACGGGCGCGGCGGCCTCGAAGTCCAGCAGGGACACCGACCGCTCGTCGGGGGCGACCATGATGTTGAAGGCGTGCAGGTCGTTGAAGACGATTCCGCGCGCGTGCACCGCCTCGACCGCCTCCTCGACGGCCCTGTACATCCGCAGAGCCCACCGCGTGTACGAGGAGACCCGCTCGGGGTCCGGATCGGGCGCGAGCAGCGGATGCCGCTCGGCGAAGAAGGAGTTGAGCGGGCGCCCCTCCACGAAGTCCATGACCAGGAAACGGTGGTCACCGAGCAGGAACCAGTCGCGCACCTCGGGCACGACACCCAGCCCCGACAGCCGTTCCAGGGCGGACTTCTCGCGCTCCAGCCGGGCGATCGCGTCGGCACCGTCCGCGGCGAGCCCCGCGTGCGGGCGCCCCTCCTTGAGGACCACCCGGCGGCCGTCGCGGGTGTCGGTGCCCGCGTACACGCCGCCGCCGTTGGAGAAGTGCAGCGCCTTCTCGATGCGGTACGGCAGGTCACCGACCGTCGTCGTGTTCCGCGCCGCGAGCTGGGGCTCGAGGAACGCCGGCAGCGTCACCCACTCCGGCACCCGGAAGGACGGCTCCCGCCGGTCCGGCACCAGTGTGCCTTCGCCGTCACGCACCGCGGGCACCAGCGAACCACGCTCGTCGACCACGAACGAGCGCGCGAAGGCGCCGTACCGCACGTACAGCGGCCCGTCGTTCCACCGCAGGTCCGTCAGGATGTACGGCCCCTCAAGGCCGGCGAGTCGCTCGCCCAACTCGCGCAGAACGAGGTGCAGTTGCTTCTCGTCGGCCGGGTAGATCGTGACGAACTTGCCGCTGCCGTCGCGGGGCGCGTACTTGGCGTTCCGCAGGTGCAGCAGATGGGGGCCCGGCACGAACTTGAAGGGGATCAGCCGCGGCACGCAGTAGTCCCACACCTCGGCCGCGATCCGTTCCGCGTTCGCCCGGGTGGCGGAGACGTGGACCTTCCAGCCCTGCGTGGGGGCGGGCAGTGACCGGCCGTCGGCGTCGACCGGGGTCATGGCCAGCCAGTCGCCGAACCGCTCCGCACGCCACCCCTGTGGCACCTCACGCCCGGCCACCTGATACGTCGGCGCCGTCCGTACGTCACCGGCGGTCACGATGCCGTCGGCACCCGCCGACAGCCTGTCGGGCGTCTCGTAGAAGTGCTCGTCGGCGAGTGCGTACACCTCGTACCGCTTGTCCATGCGTATCCCCCTCGGCCGCGTGACACCGAGCCTTTCAGCCCGGCATGGGCGCGGACAGTCACGTCTGTCACCAGAACGCCCTCGCACGTGTCACGTCATCGCCGTGCGGAACGCAGACGTAAAGACCTGTTCGGAGGGTTTCGATCAGGGGCCCGCGACGGGCCCCGGGGGCACCGAGCCCTGACCTAGGGGAACGGAACGCGTTCCACGCACAAAGATGCGTCAGTCGTCGTTGACCGGCGATCGGCCGCGGAGACAGGGTGGTGGAGCCGGAGCGGATTCCGATCTACCCGTTTTCCTCTCGTTTCCGGTCACCGGACTGCGTGCAGGAGGCCGCGATGCTCCAGACAGAAACCCGCGGACGGACCGAGTCGCGAGACGACCACGAGGCGGCCGCCGCCACGGCGACCGCGCCCGTCGCGCCGAACACCCCGGTCGGCCCCGGCCACCTGCTCTTCCAGCGCTGCCTCTGGTGCGGCACTGCGGCCTACCGCCGTTCGTTCTGCCGTGCCTGCGGGCCATGGCCCTCCAGTGGGAGCGCAGCGCGGGCGATGGAGTCGTCCTTCGCAGACACGGCCACGTCCCGCACAACACGTGGTTCGTCGCGATGGAGGAGGGCTTCAACCTGCTCTGCCAGGTCACCGGGACGGCGCAGGTCCGGGTCGGGTCGAGGGTGACTGTCGTACGGGCTGTCGCCCCCCTCGGGCAGGGAATTCCCGCCGTCGAACTCACCCGCCCGCCGTCCTCGGAGCCCTGGTGGTGACGGGAAACAGCGAAGGCGAGGCCGTCCTTCGTACGCGGGACGAACAGAGAGGAGGGTGCGTGGGCACCCAGTACAGTGCGCCGGACGGACGGGCCGGCGTTGTCGGGGGAGCGGGGTGGGGCGCGTTGGAGGGACTGCGCGTGGCCGACTTCTCCCGGGTTCTCGCGGGCCCCTACGCCACGATGCTCCTCGCCGACCTCGGCGCCGACGTGGTGAAGGTCGAACGGCCCGGCACCGGGGACGACACCCGGGCCTGGCTGCCTCCGGTCGACCACGACGGCACGTCGACCTATTTCCTGGGCGCCAACCGGAACAAGAGGTCCGTCACGCTGGACCTCACGACCGACGCCGGCGTCGCACAGGCCCGCGCCCTGGTCGCCGAGTCCGACGTGCTGGTGGAGAACTTCCGTCCCGGCACCATGGAACGGCTCGGCCTCGGCCCTCGCGAACTCCGCTCGCAGCACCCGGGGCTGGTCTACTGCTCGATCAGCGGTTTCGGCAGCGGTGCGGGTGCCGCGATCCCCGGATACGACCTGTTCGTGCAGGCCGTCGGCGGTCTGATGAGCGTGACGGGGGAGACGACGGGGGAGCCGGTGAAGGCGGGCGTGGCCCTGGTCGATGTGATCACCGGCCTGCACGCCTCGCTCGGCATCCTCGCGGCCCTCCGGCACCGGGACGCCAGCGGGGAGGGACAGCACGTGGAGGTGAACCTCCTCAGCTCGCTGCTGTCCGCCATGGTCAACCAGGCCTCGGCGTTCGCCGTCGCCGGTGTGGTTCCGGGGCGCATGGGCAACGCGCACCCGAGTATCGCCCCCTATGAGACCTTCGCCACCGCCGATCGTCCGATCGCGCTCGCGGTGGGCAACGACCGGCAGTTCGCCGCGCTCGCCGACCTCCTCGGGGATCCCGCTCTCGCCCTCGACGACCGCTTCCGCACCAACGCCGACCGCGTCGCCCACCGCACGGAACTGCGGGACGTCCTGACCGCACGGCTGAGTGCCGCGGGCGCGGACCACTGGTCGGCCGTCCTGCTGGACGCGGGGGTGCCCGCGGGGCCGGTCAACACCCTTGACGAGGTGTTCGGGTTCGCCGAGAAGCTCGGCCTGCCCGGCATTGTCGACATCCCCGCCGCGAGATCCGCTGACGGGGCGGAGGGCCGGCCCTCCCGTCAGGTCGCGAACCCCATCGCACTGAGCGGCACGCCCGCCCGGTACCGCCTGCCCCCGCCGGGCCTCGGCCAGCACACCGCGGAGATCTTCTACACCGGAACCGGAACCGGAACCGGCACCACGACCGAACCGACCACCATGACCACCACGACAACCACGACAACCAGGAGCCGACCGTGACCCGCAAGCCGATGAAGGACCCCCTCGACCTGCTCGACTTCTCCTCCACCCTCAGCGACGAGGAGCGCGAGATCCAGGCCACTGTCGCCAGGTTCCTCGACGACCGGGTGCGCCCGCACATCGGCGAGTGGTTCGAGAACGCGCACTTCGCACGCGAACTCGCCCCAGAACTCGGCAAGCTGGGTGTGCTCGGCATGCACCTCGAAGGCTACGGCTGCGCCGGGACGAACGCGGTCAGCTACGGCCTCGCCTGCCTGGAACTGGAGGCGGCGGACTCCGGCTTCCGCAGCTTCGTGTCCGTGCAGGGCTCGCTGTCGATGTTCTCCATCTGGAAGTGGGGCTCGGAGGAACAGAAGCTCCAGTGGCTGCCGCGGCTCGCCGCCGGCGAGGCGATCGGCTGCTTCGGTCTGACCGAGCCCGACTTCGGCAGCAATCCCGCCGGGATGCGCACCAGGGCCGTCCGCGACGGCGACGACTGGATCCTGAACGGCTCCAAGATGTGGATCACCAACGGCGGCATCGCCGACGTGGCCACCGTCTGGGCGCAAACCGAGGACGGGGTGCGTGGCTTCCTCGTACCACGCGGGACACCCGGTTTCACCACCCAGGACATCAAGCAGAAGATGTCGCTGCGCGCGTCCGTCACCTCGGAGCTGTACTTCGACAACGTACGGCTGCCCGACTCGGCGCGGCTGCCGCTCGCCGAGGGCCTGCGCGGACCGCTGTCCTGCCTGAACGAGGCCCGCTTCGGCATCCTGTTCGGCGCCGTCGGCGCGGCCCGCGACTGCATCCAGGCGGCCATCGAGTACGCCGACTCCCGCGTGCAGTTCGACAAGCCGATCAGCGCCTTCCAGCTCACCCAGAAGAAGCTCGCCGACATGAGCGTGTCCGTGGGCAACGCCGCACTGCTCGCCGTCCACCTGGGCCGGCTCAAGGACCGGCACCGCATCCGCCCCGAGCAGATCAGCGTCGGCAAGCTCAACAACGTCCGCGAGGCGATCGCCATCGCCCGGGAGTGCCGCACGATCCTGGGGGCCAACGGCATCTCCCTCGAGTACTCGCCGCTGCGCCACGCCAACAACCTGGAGTCCGTCCTGACCTACGAAGGAACCAGTGAGATGCACACCCTGGTCGTCGGGCAGGCGCTCACCGGTTACCCGGCGTTCCGCTGACCACCGAGAAACAGGCACCCATGCCCGATGTCCTCGTCCTCGTCGACCACGACGGGGAACGCGTCCACAACACCACATACGAACTCCTGGCTGCCGCACGGCGGCTGGGCGACCCGGCCTTCGTCGTCGTGGGAACCCCCGGCACCGCGGGCGCCTCAGGGAGCACCTCGCCCGATACGGCGCCACGAGCGTCCACGCGGCCGAAGCCACCGAGGCGGGCGAGTTCCTCGTCACGCCCGCCGTCGACGCCCTGGAACTCGCGGTCCGCGACGCCGCTCCCGCCGCCGCCCTTGTCTCCGCCACGACGGACGGCAGGGAGGTGGTCGCGCGTCTCGCCGCGCGGCTGGACGCCGGGCTGCTGATCGACGCGGTCGACGTGGACTCCTCCGGCGTTGTCACCCAGATCGTCTTCGGGGGGGCTCGTACACGGTGCGTTCCCAGGTCACCCATGGCGTACCGCTGATCATCGTGCGCCCGGGTGCCTTCGAGCCGGAGGAGCATCCCGCGGAGGCGGTGGAGCGGACACTCCCCCTGCTGGCGGTCGACCCCGAGGCACCCGCCCGCGTCACGGCCCGGTGCGCCGCACCAGCGGGCGACCGCCCCGGGCTCACGGAGGCGACCGTCGTCGTCTCCCGAGGCCGCGGGGTCGCGAGCGTCGACGGTTTCCAGGTGGTCGAGGAACTGGCCGACGCCCAGGGAGGCGCGGTGGGCGCCTCGCGCGCCGCGGTCGACGCCGGCTACTAGCCGCGCTCGTACCAGGTCGGACAGACCGGCACGTCCGTCTCGCCCCAGCTGTACATCGCCCTGGGCATCTCCGGCGCCATCCAGCACCTCGCCGGGATGCAGACCTCCAAGACGATCGTCGCGGTCAACAAGGAACCGGAGGGGCCGATCCTCGACCTCGCGGACCAATGGGTGGTGGGTGACCTGTTCGCGGTGGCACCCCAGCTTACGCGGGGGGTGGCTGCCCGCCGCCAGTGAGCGGGTGGTAGCCGACGCCGGGGACTGCGGGGTGGTCGACCGGCGGGTGGTGGAAGGCGTGCAAGGCGCCGCCGTAGACCGCGAGGCGCCAGTCAACGCCCGCGGCCTGCATCTCAGCGGTGCACGCGTTCCGTTGCGCGGGCGGCATGATCGGGTCGTACGCCTCGGGCTGGATGCCGAGTCGTGGGTGCTGTACTCGCCGAACCGGTTGATGTGCTCGGTCAGGTACGGCGAGATGTGCGCCAGGTCCTCCGGATCGATCTCCGGCCGCGTTCGTCAGCTACGGAGGTGCGTCGGCGGGCACCCGGGCGGTGCAGATGGCAAAGCAGGTCGTGGCGAACCTCAGGATGCTGCCGATCGGCCCGACCGTGAGCGTCCCCTTCGTCAGCGAACTCGTCGAGGAGGGCGCGTTCCGGCCCGGCAAGATACATGAGGCCGCGGCCGAGCAGGTGCTCGACGAACTCGTACGCGTCGCGCCCGTCATGCGCCGGCTGCGCAGCGGAACGTACTGACCCGGGGTTGCGAACCCCCGCCCCCCCCCCCCCCCCCCCCCCCCCACCCCCCCCCCCCCCCCCCCCCCCCCCCCCCCCCCCCCCCCCCCCCCGGGTCAGTATCCGGCTCAGAGTGGCCAGGGCTCCGGCTCCCGGCCAGCCGGTCCACCGGCGTCAGCCGCACCGCAGGCCCCCCGCCGTCGATGACCCGCCCTCACGACCCTCGTCTCGTTCAGCGCACTTTGATCGGAGTACATGATCAGACGAAGGCCGCCTCAGCGGCAGGGGAATGCCCAGGTGAGCGGCTTACTTCGAGGACCGTTTTCGACACTGGAAGGTCGAATTGGCTTGCTACGCAGGTGCGGTCGATGAGTTTGGGCGGCGAAAGGAGTCTGATGGAGGACACCCGGTCACTGGAGGCCGCCCTATGGCTGAACCACACGTTTCGGAAACTCGGAAAGCCCTGGAACGGGCGATCCACGTCGAGCGGTTGGCGCTCGCTCAAGACCTTGCCGAACTCAGCGAGGCCCAGTGGGCGAAAGCATCACTGTGTGAACGCTGGACCGTGGAGGAGGTCGTAGCCCATCTGACGGCGGGCGCCAGCACGAGGATGTGGCGCTGGCTGCTGAGTATGCTCGCCGCGCGGTTCGACCCCGATCTGCACAACGACAGACGACTCGCAAAGCACCGTGGCGCTACACCTCAAGAGACCTTGCGGCGATTTCGCGAAGTTGTCGCCGGGCCCGCCGGGCCGTCAGGACATACTGCGGCCTGGCTGGGCGAAATAGTCGTCCACAGTGAGGACATCCGCCGGCCATTGGGTCTGGTGCGGACACCCCCGGTGGCCACGACGACCGCCGTGGCCCGGTTCTTCGCCAGCCGTGACTTCACTGTCGCGAGCAACACTGCAATCGCGGGCTTGCGGGTCGAGGCCACAGACGGACCGTTCACCACCGGCTCGGGGGATCTGCTCCGAGGGCCGACCCTCTCCCTGGTGATGGGGATGGCAGGCCGTGCAGCAGCCTGCGAGGACCTTGAGGGGGACGGTGCGGCAGTCCTGCGCGCCCGACTGGGCGTGTCTTGAAATCCCCGTCGTGCCCGGAGGGAGGCCTCGCGCCCGCGGCGGAGCCGCTGATGTCGCTGTAGGTGTGTGCTCTGCGGGTCCCCCGGCCGGAGACTGGGGGAGTGCCGTGCGCAGACCCTCGTACCGGACGTACTTGGGCTTGCGCCCGGTGCGGCGAGGGGAGGCACCTCCCACGCTGTTGAGGCAGTGGGGGAGCGTGCATGGCGTCGCGAGGCAGACGGGAATTGTCGGACAGGCCCTGGGCCGGGCCGTCTGCCCGGCGGCCTCACCCGGGAGGCGCCGTGCTGCCGCGCAGGACGAGCGATCCGGGTGAGACCGAGGTGTACGGGCCGTCGTTGCTCGGCGTGGTCTTGAGCCGTCGCATCATCCACAGCGCGCAGCCGGTGGCCATCTCCTGGATCGGCAGCCCGATCGTGGTGAGTCCGGGACCCCACCAGGAGAACCCCGGCTCGTCTCCGAACCCCACCACGGACAGTTCCCCGGGCACCCGCACGCCCTGCTCGGCCAACTCTTCGAGGACCCCCAGGGTGAGCTGGGTCGATCCCATCACGAGCGCGGTGGGCGGGTTCGGATCCTTCAGCAGCCGGCGCACGGTCCGGCGGCCGTGGTCCACCGACGACGGCGGTCCCAGCTCCGCGCGCCCGGCGTCGTCCGGGAGTCCGCCCTCGCTCAGGCCGCTGCGGAAGCCGCGCAGGCGCTCCGCGCCGGTGGGCAGTTCCGTGGGGCCGCCCAGGTACGCGATGCGAGTGTGGCCCTGGGCCACCAGGTGGGCCGTGGCCTGTCGCAGTACCTCGTGGTCGTCCACACCGAACCACTGGGAGCCGAGCGAGGGGTGGCGGCGCAGCAGCTGCAGATGAGGCACCGTGCGCAGGAGCTTGACGGAGTCGTTGTGCGGGCGTGCCGTGGGCACGATGATGACGCCCGCCACGCGGGTCGCGGACAGCTCCCGCAGGTGGCGCAGCTCCATCATCCGGTCGTCGTCGGTCTCCGAGAGCATCAGCTGGAAGCCCTCGGCCTCCATGTTCTTGGACAGCTCGTGCGCGATGGTGGAGTAGAAGCTGTTGCGGATGTCCGGGATCACCAGGGCGACCACGTTGCTGGACGCGCCGCGCATCATCCGCGCCGCGCGGTTGCCGACGTACCCCATCTCGGAAGCGGCCTGGCGGACCCGGAACTTGGTCTGCTCGCTGATGCGCGGGTCGTCGGCGAGTGCCCGGCCGACCGTCGAGACGGAGACTCCGAGGCGTTCGGCGATGTCCCTGGTCGTGATCACGTGATGGCCCCCTGGATCGAGCTGGCTGGGCGCGTGACTTTCCGTATGCCAACGATAGCACTCTCGTTGCGCTCAGTGGTCGGGACGAGGCCACCGTGGACTACGGCATCGAGCTGCGCGGCGAGCTCGTCCTCGAACCCGACGACGGGAACTGCACGCGGGTGTCGGAGGGTGACATCGTGATCCATAACGGCACCCGCCACGCCTGGCGCAACCGCAGCGACCAGCCGGCCACGATGGCCTTCGTCCTCATAGGCGCGGAGCACGACGGCTGACCTCACCGAGGCCGCGCCACCGCACGCCCGGAAGCGGTGCGTTCACTGCGCGGCCTCGACCGCACCGGCGCCTCGTGGGGAGCGACGCAGGCCGTGAGGAGGCGCATGGACGACGGTTCGCAGGAGTGGCGGCTCCTCCGGCAGGCTCAGCCGAGCTTGCGGAAGAGTCCCTCCTGTACGACCGACACGACCAGTTGTCCCTCACGGTCGTAGATCCGCCCGCGCGCCAGCCCGCGGCCGCCCACGGCGATCGGCGATTCCTGGTCGTAGAGGAGCCAGTCGTCGGCCCGGAACGGCCGGTGGAACCACATCGCGTGGTCCAGCGACGCCATGTCGAAACCGCGCGGGCCCCACAGGGGTTCCACCGGAATGCGGACCGCGTCCAGAAGGGTCATGTCGCTCGCGTACGTCAGGGCGCAGGTGTGCACGAGAGGGTCGTCGCCCAGCGGTCCGACCGCCCGCATCCACACCGCGCTGCGCGGCTCGGCGTTCTCGACCTCGTCGTGGGTCCAGCGCAGCCGGTCCACATAACGGATGTCGAAGGGCTGACGCCGTGCCATGCGCTCCAACTGCTCCGGCAGCGCGCCCAGATGCTGCTTGATCTCCTCGGCGAGCGTCGGCAGCGACTCGGGGTCCGGCACCTGTCGGGCCGGCGGCAGCTGGTGCTCGAAGCTTCCCTCCTCCGGCTTGTGGAAGGAGGCGGTGAGGTTGAAGATCGTGCGGCCCTGCTGCACGGCGGTGACCCGCCGGGTGGTGAACGACCGCCCGTCCCTGACCCGCTCGACCTGGTACACGATGGGCACGCCCGGGCGGCCGGGACGCAGGAAGTACGCGTGCAGCGAGTGCACCGGCCGGTCGCCCTCCGTGGTGCGCCCGGCGGCGACCAGCGCCTGGCCGGCAACCTGGCCGCCGAAGACCCGCTGCAGGGACTCCTGCGGGCTGCGACCACGGAAGATGTTGACCTCGATCTGCTCCAGGTCGAGCAGGTCGACAAGGCGCTCGGCGGGGTTGGTCGTCATGTGCTGGCCTCTCCTGTGCTCACAGCCGTCCGGCGTCTGTTCACAACTGGCCGACGTCGGTGACCTTGACGACGGCGCGTCCCTCGGCGTCGGAGGCCGCGAGGTCGACCTCCGCGCTGATGCCCCAGTCATGATCGCCGTTCGGGTCGGCGAAGGTCTGGCGGACCCGCCACAGCCCGTTCTGCGGCTCCTCCTCGATCATCAGCAGCCGGGGACCGCGCGCGTCCGGGCCGGTGCCCAGCTCCTCGTACTCGTCCCAGTACCTGTCCATCGCCTCGCCCCACCGCTCGGCGTCCCAGCCGGACTCCGCGTCCATCTCGCCGAGTTCGTCGATCTGGTCGAGCGCGGCGAGCTCCACGCGGCGGAACATGGCGTTGCGGACGAGGACGCGGAAGGCGCGCGCGTTGGAGGTGACCGGCTTGACCTGGTCGGCCTTCTCCTGGGCCTCCTCGGCGGTCATCTCCTCCGGGTTGGCGAGCTGCTCCCACTCGTCGAGAAGGCTGGAGTCGACCTGGCGCACCATCTCACCGAGCCAGGCGATCAGGTCCTCCAGGTCGTCCGACTTGAGGTCGTCCGGGACGGTGTGGTCGAGGGCCTTGTAGGCACTGGCCAGGTAGCGCAGCACGATGCCCTCGGTGCGGGCCAGCTCGTAGAACGACACGAACTCGGTGAAGGACAGCGCCCGTTCGTACATGTCGCGGATGACCGACTTCGGCGACAGCGGATGGTCGCCCACCCACGGGTGGCTCTTGCGGTACGTGTTGTACGCGTGGAAGAGGAGCTCCTCCAGCGGCTTGGGGTACGACACGTCCTGGAGCCGCTCCATACGCTCCTCGTACTCGACGCCGTCCGCCTTCATCGCGGCCACGGCCTCACCGCGTGCCTTGTTCTGCTGGGCGGCGAGGATCTGGCGCGGGTCGTCCAGCGTCGACTCGACGACCGACACCATGTCGAGGGCGTAGGAGGGGGACTCGGGGTCCAGCAGCTCGAACGCGGCGAGGGCGAACGTCGACAGCGGCTGGTTGAGGGCGAAGTCCTGCTGGAGGTCGACCGTCAGGCGCACGATGCGGCCCGTGGCGTCCGGCTCGTCGAGCTTCTCCACGATGCCGCCGTCGAGGAGCGAGCGGTAGATGGCGATCGCCCGCCGGATGTGCCGCAACTGCTGCTTGCGCGGCTCGTGGTTGTCCTCCAGCAGGCGCCGCATCGCCTCGAAGGCGTTGCCGGGGCGGGCGATGACCGACAGCAGCATCGTGTGCGTGACGCGGAAGCGGGACGTGAGGGGTTCCGGCTCGGAGGCGATGAGCTTCTCGAAGGTGTTCTCCGTCCAGCCGACGAAGCCCTCGGGGGCCTTCTTGCGGACCACCTTGCGGCGCTTCTTCGGATCGTCGCCGGCCTTGGCGAGCGCCTTCTCGTTCTCGATGACGTGCTCGGGAGCCTGCGCCACCACGAAGCCCGCCGTGTCGAAGCCGGCCCGCCCGGCCCGTCCCGCGATCTGGTGGAACTCACGGGCACGCAGGGTCCGCACCCGGTTGCCGTCGTACTTCGTCAGGGCGGTGAACAGCACGGTGCGGATGGGCACGTTGACGCCGACGCCGAGCGTGTCCGTGCCGCAGATGACCTTCAGCAGACCGGCCTGGGCCAGCTTCTCCACCAGACGCCGGTACTTGGGCAGCATGCCGGCGTGGTGCACACCGATGCCGTGCCGTACGTAACGGGACAGGTTGCGGCCGAACTTGGTGGTGAAGCGGAAGTTGCCGATCAGCTCGGCGATCTGGTCCTTCTCCTCCCGCGAGCACATGTTGATGCTCATCAGGGCCTGCGCCCGCTCCACGGCCTGCGCCTGGGTGAAGTGCACGATGTAGACGGGAGCCTGCTTGGTCTGAAGCAGCTCGGTGAGCGTCTCCGTGAGCGGAGTGAGCCGGTAGTCGTAGGAGAGGGGGACGGGCCGGGTCGCGGAGCGGACCACCGCGGTGGGGCGGCCCGTACGGCGGGTGAGGTCCTTCTCGAACATCGAGACGTCGCCGAGCGTCGCCGACATCAGGATGAACTGCGCCTGCGGCAGCTCAAGGATCGGGATCTGCCAGGCCCAGCCGCGATCGCCCTCCGCGTAGAAGTGGAACTCGTCCATCACGACCTGGCCGACGTCGGCGTCCTTGCCGTCGCGCAGCGCGATCGACGCCAGCACCTCGGCGGTGCAGCAGATGACGGGCGCGTCCGCGTTCACGGAGGCGTCACCGGTCAGCATGCCGACGTTCTCGGTGCCGAAGAGCTTGCACAGCTCGAAGAACTTCTCCGAGACGAGGGCCTTGATCGGCGCCGTGTAGAAGGTGACCTCGTCCCGGGCGAGCGCCGCGAAATGGGCACCCGCGGCGATCATGCTCTTGCCGGAGCCGGTGGGCGTCGACACGATGACGTTGGCCCCGGAGACCACCTCGATCAGCGCCTCCTCCTGGTGCGGATAGAGGGTGAGACCGCGCTCCTGGGCCCATGACTCGAAGGCGTCGAACAAGGCGTCGGGGTCGGCGGTCTGCGGCAGCTGATCGATGAGGGTCACGCACCCATCTTGCCTGCCCTCCCGCCCGATGGGGGAATCGGCTGCGGGTGCGAAGATCATGAACGTTACGCTGTGGCGCCGACACGACGTCAGCGCACGATGTCACAGCACACGGACAACTGGGCAGCGGCACAACAGGAATGGGGCGGGATGCGGCCATGATGGGACCAGCACACTCACTGTCGGGGGCCGCGGCCTGGCTCGGCGTCGGCGCGGCGGCCACGGCGGCGGGCCACACGATGCCCTGGCCGGTCCTGCTGGTCGGCTCACTGATATGTGCCGGCGCCGCGCTGGCCCCGGACCTGGACCACAAGGCCGCCACCATCTCGCGGTCCTTCGGCCCCCTCTCGCGCTGGCTGTGCGAGATCGTCGACAAACTCTCGTACGCCGTCTACAAGGCGACGAAGAAGCAGGGCGACCCGCGCCGCTCCGGCGGGCACCGCACGCTGACGCACACCTGGCTGTGGGCGGTGATGATCGGCGTGGGCTTCGCCGTCGCCGCGATGACCGGGGGCCGGTGGGCCGTGCTGGCCATCCTCTTCGTGCACCTGGTGCTCGCCATCGAGGGGCTGCTGTGGCGGGCGGCCCGCGGCTCCAGCAGCGACGTGCTGGTGTGGCTGCTGGCCGCCACCAGCGCCTGGATCCTCGCCGGGATACTGGACAAGCCGGGCAACGGGGCGGACTGGTTGTTCAGCGCGCCGGGGCAGGAGTACATGTGGCTCGGACTGCCCGTTCTCCTCGGCGCCCTGGTGCACGACATCGGGGACGCGCTGACGATCTCCGGCTGCCCGATCCTGTGGCCCATCCCCGTGGGCCGCAAGCGCTGGTACCCGGTGGGCCCGCCGAAGGCCATGCGGTTCCGTGCCGGGAGCTGGGTCGAGCTGAGGGTGCTGATGCCGGTGTTCATGCTGCTCGGGGGAGTGGGCTGCGCGGCGGCGCTGAACTTCATCTGAGCGGGCTCCGGGATGATCTGGGCGGGCCCGGGTCGTCTCAGGCCGTGCCCCCGCTGCCGTAACGCCGCTCGAACCGGGCGATCCGGCCCTCCGCGTCAACGGTCCGTGCCTTTCCCGTGTAGAACGGGTGGCTTTCCGAGGAGATCTCGACGTCCACGACCGGGTACGTCTCGCCGTCGTCCCACTCGATGGTCTGATCGCTGCCGGCGGTCGACCGGGTGAGGAAGGCGTATCCGGCGGCCCGGTCGCGGAAGACCACGGGGTGGTAGTCGGGGTGCTTGTCCTGTTGCATGGTGCTCCTTCGCGGGAGGCGTAGTGCTTCGGGGAGATGGGCCCAGCCGTGCCTCTTCGGGGCTTCAGCCGAACCGGGCGTCCTCGTCCACCACGTGCACCGCGGCCTCCTCGGCCGACGCCGCCGCACCGTCGATGCCCACGTCGGTGGCGATCAGTCCGCTCTCCTCGTCCTCGTGCGCGCCCTCGTCGGGTGCGACGAGACGGCCGGAGCGGAAGGCACCCACCTCGTTGTCCAAGGGCTCGCCATCGGTGCCCTGACAGTCGCCGATGCCGTCCCCGTCGGGGGTCCGGACGTCCGGCAGTTCCTCGGACAGCCGCTGCTCAAGGCTCTCGCCGCGTCGGCGCTCGGCGGCGGTCACGTCGGGGCGCTCCACCGCCCAGGGCCGCTCCGGCGGTGACCAGCCCCGGTCCAGCGGATCGGCGACCCCGTCGCTCTCCAGGGTGTCCTCGGCATCCAGCAGTCCGGAGTCGTCCTGGATCTCGGATGCGTCGGGCTGGTAGACGTCGTCCCCCCATCCTTCGGTGCTGTCCACGGCTTCCTCCAGTCGGTGGGACGGGGCCCGGTGCCACCTCTCCAGCGTTCCACCCGGCTTCGGCACCGTGCAACGGCAGGCCGCCCGGCGTCTCGGCGGTGCCGCGCCCGACACGGACCGGCTCTGCCGTGCCCGGCGGGACGGGCGTCCTGCCGGGTATGGCGGGTCTTCGGTCGGGTCACCCTGGCCGGTCCTGCCGGGTATGGCGGGTCTTCGGTCGGGTCACCCTGGCCGGTCCTGCCGGGTATGGCGGGTCTTCGGTCGGGTCACCCTGGCCGGTCCTGCC
>NZ_JBVIEE010000005.1:388962-434624 GCF_055572015.1 Streptomyces sp. NPDC030840
GCCGGGCATGGCGGGTCTCCGGTCGGGTCACCCTGGCCGGTCCTGCCGGGCATGGCGGGTCTCCGGTCGGGTCACCCTGGCCGGTCCTGCCGGGCATGGCGGGTCTCCGGTCCCGTCACTCGTGCCGGTCCCGCCGGGTACGGCGGGTCTCCGCTCCGGGCACCCCGGAGCCGGACACCGGCATCCGTGCCCTCCCGCCGGGCCCGGCCCCGTCACCCGTGCCAGGACCTCCACAGCGCCGCGTACGCCCCCTCCGCCGCCACGAGCTCGTCATGGCTGCCCAGCTCGGTGATGCGGCCGTTCTCGACGACGGCGATGACGTCGGCGTCGTGGGCGGTGTGCAGGCGGTGGGCGATGGCGACGACGGTGCGGCCGTCGAGGACGCGGGCGAGGGAGCGCTCCAGGTGGCGGGCCGCGCGCGGGTCGAGGAGCGAGGTGGCCTCGTCCAGGACCAGCGTGTGCGGGTCGGCCAGGACCAGCCGGGCCAGCGCTATCTGCTGCGCCTGCGCCGGGGTCAGCGCGAGCCCTCCCGAGCCGACCTCGGTGTCGAGGCCCTCGTCCAGTGCGCGGGCCCAGCCGTCCGCGTCGACCGCGCCGAGGGCCGCCCACAGCTCGGCGTCCTGCGCACCCGTGCGGGCCAGCAGCAGGTTGTCGCGCAGCGAGCCCACGAAGACGTGGTGCTCCTGGTTGACCAGTGCCACATGGGAACGGACGTCCTCGGCCGGCATACGGGACAGCTCGGCGCCGCCGAGGGTGATACGGCCGTCGCGGGGCGCGTAGATCCCGGCGAGCAGCCTGCCCAGCGTGGACTTGCCCGCGCCGGACGGGCCGACGAGGGCGAGCCGGGTGCCCGGGGCCACCTCAAGGGAGACCTTGCGCAGGACGTCGACGTCGGGGCGGTACCCGAAGCGGACCTTGTCGGCGTGCACATGGCGTCCGTCGGGGACGACGGAGCCGTCACCGGCCTCCGGCTCGATGTCGCGCACGCCCACCAGCCGGGCCAGCGACACCTGGGCGACCTGCAGCTCGTCGTACCAGCGCAGGATCAGGCCCACCGGGTCCACGAGCATCTGCGCGATGAGCGCGCCCGTCGTGAGCTGGCCGATCCCGATCCACCCCTGCAGCACGAACACGCCGCCGATCATCAGGACCGAACCGAGGACCGTGACATGCGTGATGTTGACGACGGGGAACAGCACCGACCGCAGCCAGAGCGTGTAGCGCTCCCACGCCGTCCACTCCCGGATGCGGCGATCAGACAGCGCGATGCGCCGCTCGCCGAGCCGGTGCGCCTCGACCGTACGGCCGGCGTCCACGGTCTCCGCGAGGACGGCGGCCACGGCGGCGTACCCGGCGGCCTCCGACCGGTAGGCGGAGGGCGCCCGCCTGAAGTACCACCGGCAGCCCACCACCAGCAGCGGCAGAGCCAGCAGCACGGCGGGCGCGAGCGGCGGCGCGGTCACGGCGAGCCCGCCGAGCAGCAGCCCCGCCCACACCACACCGATCGTGAGCTGGGGCACCGCTTCACGCATCGCGTTGGCGAGCCGGTCGATGTCCGTGGTGATCCGGGACAGCAGGTCACCCGTCCCCGCCCGCTCCAGCACGCCCGGCGGCAGCCCCACCGACCGCACGAGGAAGTCCTCGCGCAGATCGGCCAGCATCCGCTCGCCGAGCATGGCGCCGCGCAGCCGCAGCTGCCGCACGAACACGGCCTGGACCACGAGTGCGACGAGGAACAGTGCCGCCGTGAGCTCCAGGTGCAGCTCCCGGGCGCCGTCGGAGACGCGCTCGACCAGATCGCCGAGCAGCCAGGGCCCGGCCATCGATGCCACGACAGCGAGCGTGTTCACACTGACGAGAAGGACGAAGGCACGCCGGTGCCGGCGGAGCAACTCGGTCACATAGGCGCGTACGGTCGCGGGCGCGCCCACGGGCAGGGTGTTCGCCGTGGTCGGGGTGGCCGGGTCGTACGCCGGTGGCGCCACGCCGATCATGCTGTCTCCTCGATCTCTTCCCGTACGCCGCGCGCGGCCGGGCCGCGTACGGCGGCAATTTCCCGGCCCGCTTCCTGGTGTTCCTGGTGTTCCTGTTGTTCTTGGTCTTCCTCGACGTGCGGGACGCTCTCTTCCACCCGCTCCATGTCGAGGGCCTCGCGCAGCGCGGCCTCGTCCTCCGTCTCGCGGGTCACGACCGCCCGGTACCGCGGCTCGCTGTGCACCAGCTCGCGGTGCACGCCCACGGCCACGACCTCCGAGTCGTGGACCAGCACGACCCGGTCGGCACGGTCCAGCAACAGCGGAGAGGACGTGAACACGACCGTCGTGCGGCCCGCGCGCAGTGCCCGGACCCCTTCGGCGATCCGGGCCTCGGTGTGCGAGTCGACGGCGGACGTCGGCTCGTCAAGGACGAGCACCTCCGGGTCCGTGATCAGCGACCGGGCCAGCGCCAGCCGCTGCCGCTGGCCGCCGGACAGGGACCGGCCGCGCTCGGTGATGCGCGCGTCCAGCGGGTCCTCGGCGTCCAGCGAGCCCTGGGCGAGCGCGTCCAGGACGTCCCCGCACTGGGCCGCGGCCAGCGCCTCGTCGGCGCTCACCTCGCCCGAGGCCGGCACGTCGAGCAACTCGCGCAGCGAACCGGACAACAGCACGGGGTCCTTGTCCTGGACCAGGACGGCCGTACGGGCGCTGGGCAGCGGCAGTTCGTCGAGCGGAACGCCGCCCAGCAGCACCGAGGTGCCCTCCTCGGCCGGATGCCCGCCCAGCCGCTCCGCCAGCAGCCCCGCCGCATCCGGGTCGCCGCACACCACGGCGGTGAACCGGCCGGCGGGAGCGAGGAGTCCGGTCGCCGGGTCGTACAGGTCGCCGGACGGGACGACCGCCTCCCGCGAGCCCTCGGTGTCCGTGGCGCGCTCCAGCGACAGCACCCGGGCGGCACGCTTGGCGGACGGCCGCGAGAAGGAGTACGCCATGGCGATCTCCTCGAAGTGCCGCAACGGATACGTCAGCAGCATGACCGAGCTGTACACAGTCACGAGTTCACCCACGGTGACCCGGCCCTCGCGGGCCAGATGCACGCCGTACCAGACGACCGCGATCATCAGCAGACCCGGCATCAGCACCTGGATGGCGGAGATGAGGGCCCACATGCGGGCGCTGCGCACCGCCGCGTGCCGTACCTCCTGTGAGGCCCGGCGGTAGCGCTCCAGGAACAGCTCCTCACCGCCGATGCCGCGCAGCACCCGCAGACCGGCGACCGTGTCCGAGGCGAGTTCGGTGGCACGGCCCGCCTTCTCCCGCTGGTGGTCGGCGCGCCGGGTCGCCTTGGGCAGCAGGGGCAGCACGGCGAGCGCGAGGACAGGGACGCCCACGGCGACAACGATGCCGAGCGCGGGCTGGTAGACAGCGAGGCCGACACAGACCAGCACCACGGTGAGCGCGGCCGCGGTGAACCGGGACAGGGCCTCCACGAACCAGCCGATCTTCTCCACGTCGCCAGTGGAGACCGCGACGACCTCACCGGCCGCCACGCGCCGCGTCAACGCCGAGCCCAGCTGGGCCGTCTTGCGGGCCAGGAGCTGCTGCACGCGCGCGGCGGCGGTGATCCAGTTGGTGACGGCGGCACGGTGCAGGAAGGTCTCGCCCAGTGCGATGCCCGCCGCGCACAGAGCCATCAGCCCGCCGGTCAGCGCCAGCCGGGAACCGGAGCGGTCGACGACGGCCTGCACCGCGAGGCCCACGCAGAACGGCAGCCCACAGACGGCGGTGAAGTGCAGCAGCCCCCAGGCGAGGGACTTGAGCTGTCCGTCGAGCTGGTTCAGGAAGAGCCACCGCAGGAATCGGGGCCCAGAGTGCGCGTCCGGCACACCCGGGTCGGGATACGGAAGGTCTTGGATCTGCATGACGTCCCAGTGGCTCGCATCAGGTGGGGGTGAGAGGTGGGGGAGGCACAAGCAAACCGGAGGGCGCCGACGAAGACGAGCGGCGACCACCGGAGCGCAGGCCGGCAACAAACCGTGAAAGGCTCGCGTCATTCCGTGGTCGAAGGCAAACGATTTTCCGTCGCGCGGCAAAGTTCTGTCCTGTACCGACCGCATATGGCCGGAAAGGCCGGGGGGTGCCGGCAGCGGTCCTCCGTGTGGTGCGACCATGGTCGGCATGGGTACAGGCGGTGCGAACGGCGTGATGCGCACGCGGATGGCGGCGGCGGTCTGCGGCGTGATGGTGATGTCCCTGGCGGCGTGCGGAGGTTCGGGCGGGAGTGGCGAGGCCACGTCCGGCGCGAGCGGCAAGGGCCGGACCGGACAGGCCAAGGCGCGCACCACCGACCTCAGGAGCATTCCGGGCGTCAGTGACCGCCTGCGGGGGCAGATACCGGCCAACTCGCGGCAGGTGGTGGCCGTCTACGGCGAGGGCAGGGACGACGCGGACTCAACGATCGTCCTCTACACGAAGAACGGCTCCACCTGGGACAAGACCCGCAGCTGGAAGGGCCACAACGGTAAGAAGGGATGGACCACGAACCACCGTGAGGGCGACAAGCGCAGTCCTGTCGGCGTGTTCTCGCTCAGCGACGCGGGCGGCGTCCTCCCCGACCCCGGCGCGAAGCTCCCGTACACCGAGTCGGCGTCCTTCCAGGCGCCGCACTACTGGGCCAAGTCGCACTGGCACGACTTCGACTACGTCATCGCCATCGACTACAACCGCGTCAAGGGCACCTCGCCGAACGACCCCACCCGCCCCGAGGGCCAGTCCAAGGGCGGCAGCATCTGGCTGCACATGGACCACGGAAGCGGTACGTCCGCGTGCGTGAGCCTGTCCAAGTCCGGCATGAAGTACCTGCTGCGCACTCTCGATCCGGCCCAGCACCCCGTGATCGTCATGGGGGACAAGGCGGAGCTGAAGGCATGAGCGCCCTGAGGGCTCGTCGCGTGCGCAGGTGACCTGTCGCGGCGCATGTGACCTGAGGTGTCATTGCGGTACGGGTCAACTCCCCGTAGAACACCGCCATGAGATGCCGGATCATCATGTCCATGATCGCCGGAGCGACCCTCCTGGCGAGCACCCTCCTGGGAGCGAGCCCCGCACAGCCGGCCTCCTCCGCCGACGTGCCCGCCGAGTTCGGCACCGACTGGCACGACCCGGTCACGGCCGCACCGCCGGTCCCGAAGCCCGGCGGCAAGGCCTGTGAAGTAACCGTCGCCGAGGCGCAGTTCAAGGACTTCACGCCGTACAGGGGGACGTACGAGCCCCCGCGCGGATGCGGCGACCGCTGGAGCACAGTGGTCCTCCGCCTCGACGGCAAGGTCAAGGGCCGCCAGTACGACCGGCTCGGCTATCTGCACATCGGCGGCGTCGAGGTCTTCCGCACGTCGACCCCGCAGCCCTCGCCCGACGGCATCGAGTGGTCCGTCGAGAAGGACGTCACGCGCTACGGCGACACCCTGCGCACCGCGCAGCCCGTGGAGATGCTCATCGGCAACGTCGTCGACGACACCTACACGGGCATCCTCGACGTCAAGGTCACGCTGACCTTCTACGCGGGCAGGCCGGACGCGGCCAGGACCCCCGACCAGGTCCTCACTCTTCACGACGGCACCCTCACCACACCCCGCAACAGTGAACGCGTCGTCGCGGAGGTGTACGCCACCGGCTCCGGCGGCGGCTGCGAGGAGTACTGGTACCTGACGGTGCCCGACCCGGCACCGTACTCCTGCAAGGCGGACAACGGGCCGTACCGCGAGGTGCAGATCAAGGTGGACGGTCAACTGGCGGGCATCGCCGCGCCGTTCCCGACCGTGTGGACCGGCGGCTGGTCCAACCCCTTCCTCTGGTACGTGATTCCGGGGCCCCGCGCCTTCGACATCAAGCCCGTCGAGTACGACCTCACACCCTTCGCCGGGCTCCTCAACGACGGCCGCCCGCACCGGGTCGAGGTCTCGGTCGTCGGCGTTCCCGAGGGGCAGACGGGCTGGAGTGCGCCGGTCAACGTCCTCGTCTGGCAGGACGCCAAGAGCAAGCACGTCAGTGGTGGGCTCACCGGGGTCAGGGCCGGGGATCTCGCGAACTCCTCGGCCTACACGCCCGGTTCCGAACACCGGCTCGACACCGAGGGCGGCCACCGGCTGACGGTCGCCGGTTACGTCCACACCTCACACGGACGGGTGACGACGACGGTGAGTCGCGCGTTGACGAACGCCTCCGTGCACACATGGGCGGACGGTGAGAACCCGGACGGCCTGAAGGCGACCTGGACCGACAACGAGACGGTCACCGTGGACGGGCGCGGACCGGCCCGGACGACGCGGACGCACCGTACGTACACGATGGACGGCACGACGACCCTCGGCGCGGGTGACCGGCTGAGAACGGTCCTGACCCTCGGTGACCAGGCGGCGGTGACCGAGATGCGCGGTGGGCGGCGTACCGCCTGGTCCCTGCTCGACGACACGTACACGGGCGACGCCACGTATACGGCGAACGTGCCGCGCGACCAGCGCCACGCGGTCGGTACGACCAGCGAGCGCTACCGGCTGTTCGGGTCGGGCGGCTGCTACGACCGTTCTCTGGTCACCGCGCAGGGCGTGCTGACGGAGGACAGCGACGGCTGTTGAGATGAAATGCGTGTGATGTGAAGCCTGTTCGGAGATTTACGCGGCGGAAACGCGGGGGTCTTCTCCACGAGCGGCAACTCCTCAATAGTGATCGGCGCGGAAGCACTTTTCCGCATGCCAGAAAGTCTCGTCGGAGGAGTGCTCGTGCCGCAGTCCGTACCGTCCCTGCCGCGACGCGTCGCACGCATACTGCGTACCTCACTGTTCGCCCAGGTCGCCGTCGCCCTGGTGCTCGGCATCGTCGTCGGGAGGTTGTGGCCGGACACGGCCACGACCTTCCAGCCGCTCGGCGACGGTTTCGTGCGCCTCATCAAGACGGTGATCTCGCCGCTCGTGTTCTGCGTGGTCGTCGTCGGCATCGCCAAGGCCGGAAACCTCAAGGCCTTCGGGCGGATCGGCCTCAAGGCCCTGATCTGGTTCGAGGTGGCCTCCACGGCCGCGCTGCTCATCGGCCTCATCGCCGCCAACGTCTTCGCCCCCGGCGCCGGGATGAACGTCGACCCGTCGAAGCTCGACGCCTCCGCGGTCGACGACAAGACCGCCGGCGGTGCGCTGCCGTCCACCACCGAGTTCATCCTGAACGCGCTGCCGCAGAGCGCGATCGGTGCGTTCGCGGAGAACTCGCTGCTCCAGGTCCTGGTGCTCGCCTGCCTGGTGGGTGCCGCGCTGCTGCATCTCGGCCACACCAAGGTCCCCGCGATCCTGCCGGCCATCGAGCAGGCCCAGGAGATCATCTTCGCGATCGTCGGCTTCGTGATGAAGCTGGCACCGCTCGCCGTGTTCGGCGCGATGGTCCACCTCGTGGGCGAGTACGGCCTCGGGGTGATGGAGACGTACGGCAAGCTCATCGTCCTCTGCTACGCCGTCGCCGCCGTCTTCCTCGTCCTGCTCGGTCTCGCGTTGAAGCTGGTCACAGGGCTCAACCTGTGGAAGTTCGTGCGCTACACGCGGGAGGAGATGCTGCTCGCGCTGGGCACGGCCTCCAGCGAGACCGTCATGCCGCGCATGATGCAGAAGCTGCGCCAGGCGGGCACCCGCGACGACGCCGTGGGCCTGGTGCTGCCCACTGGCTACTCCTTCAACCTCGACGGCGCCTCCATCTACCTGTCCATCGGCACGCTCTTCATCGCCCAGGCCGTGGGCGTGGACCTCAGTCTGAGCCAGCAGATCACCGTGATCCTGGTCCTCATGCTGACCAGCAAGGGTATGGCGGGCATTCCGGGATCCGCCTTCCTCGCTCTGTCGGCCACCGCTTCCGCGCTCGGCGCCATCCCCGCCGGGGCCGTGGCCCTTCTGCTCGGCGTCGACCGCATCATGGACTCGATGCGCGTCGCCACGAACCTGCTCGGCAACTGCGTCGCCGTGTTCGCGGTCTCGAAGTGGGAAGGGGCGCTCGACACGGTGAGGGCCAGGAAGATGCTGGACGGGGAGATCGTGTTCGTGGAGGACGAGGACGCCGAGGGGCAGGACGCCGAGGGGCAGGACGCCGCGGGGAAGAGCGTCGCGGACAAGGACGCCGGCGAGGGTGGGTCCGAGTCGCCGAAGAGCGCCGCCGAGGCTCCGGGTGACGCCTCGAAGGCTCCCGCGGGCACCTGACGGCAGTGCGGCGGAGGGGCCTGGCGCCGTCGCTGGGCGCTGGACCCCTCCGCACTGCCGGGCAAGGCGTCAACATCGGAACCGGGAGGCCCCGGCGTCCCGCAGTCTCACATTCCATGACCTGCCGTGGAGGCGGTGGCCGCACCACAGCAGGGTGAGCGCGAGCAGCAGCCAGGGGCCGAGGGTGTCGAGCCGCAGGAGGACTTGCGCGGCGCCGTTCTGGAGGACGGCCCAGCCGTCCAGGAGACTCTCGCGATAGCGGTGTGAGAGCTCCCCGGCGGATGCCGTCTGAGCGCTTGCGGAGGGTGTCCTCCGGGTCACCGTCAGATCGAGAAGGAGGAGGAAGACGGACAGCGTCCCGGCCGTGGCCGCCGTGCCGAGCAGCAGCCGACGCCGTCTCTCCCTGTCCGGTGGGCGCGGGACCCGGCCGGTGACAAGGTCGTAGGCGAGGCGGCGAACGCGCGGTGCCCACGTGTCCTTCTTGGGCGAGTTGGGGATCACGGCAGCCTCCTGACCGGCCGTGGGCGGCCCGACGTGGCCGGACGTGCCCGGTGTCAGCTCCAGGTGAACTATAATCGGACCATGTTCTCCGCTTAGGATGTATGTGGTGCAGCTCACATGCTGGAGCCGATGTTGGCATCGGGCGAAACGCCCCCGGGACACCGCGCGTCTGTCGTCATGCCCCAGTGAGGGCAGAGTGTTTGAGGTGAATGCGGGGAGGGGTTCGACTCAGCTGGTCCCGGGGCAGGGGCCGACGCCCTTCAGCTGGGCATTGCCGAGCAGGGCCCGTTCCATCTGGAGTGGTGTCGGGGCGGCCGGAAGGGGCCCGGTGCGGGCGGCTTGGCAGCCCTCCAGGAGGAAGGCGAGCAGGCGGCGCCAGGCGTGAGGCGCGGCCTCCTTGGTCACGTGCATCACGGCGGCGTTGGCGATCAGGAAGAGGAGGAAGTCCTCCGGTACGAAGTCGGAGCGGAGGTCGCCGGCTTCCTGGGCCCGGCGGACGAGGTCGGCCATGGCCTGTTCGCCGGCCTCGCGACACCGCGCCGCCACCTCCGAGTTGGTGAGCCGGATGCTGAGCAGGTCGCTGAAGCCCCGGTCGGCCGCCATCGTGGCGCAGATCCACTCGATCAGTGAGGTGAAGCCGGTCCAGGGATCCTCGTGCTCCAGTGCCTTGCCGGTGGCCGTGACCCACAACTGGAGTTTGTCCTCGGCGACCGCTTCGACCAGGCTCTCCTTGGTGGGGAAGCGGCGGTAGAGGGTACCGGCGCCCACGCCGGCCCGCTCGGCGATCTCGTCCAGCGGTACGCCGAGGCCGCGCTCCTGGAAGAGTTCGCTCGCGGCTTCCACGATCCGCCGGCGGTTGCGCAGGGCGTCCGCGCGCAGCGTCCGTTTGGGTGTCTCGGCGTTTCCTGGTGTCCCCATGGGGCCACTGTAGCAATTGGAGACAATTCTCCGTTTGTCGTTGAGTTCGGGCTCCGTGTCGTGGGCGGGCGCGGCCGGCGCGGCGCCGGCGATCAGCCGTGCTCGGCTCCGGCCGCCGTGACCACGCCGTCGACAAGCGTGTTCAGCAGGCCGCCCAGTACCTCGCGCTGCTCGTCCGCCAGAGGGGCGAGGATCTCCTCCGCCGCTGCCCGGCGGGCGCCTCGCAGCTCTCTCAGGGCCGCGCGTCCCTCGTCCGTCAGCTCGATGCGTATCACTCGCCGGTTGGAGGGGTCGGGTACGCGGCGCACCCGCCCACTCGCCTCCAGTCCGTCGACCAGCGTCGTCACGGCCCGGGGTACCACCTCCAGGTGCTCGGCCAGGTCGGCCATGCGTGGAGGTGAGCCGTAGTGCGTGAGGGTGCGCAGCAGCCGGGACTGCGCCGGGGTGATGTCCAGTCCGGACCGCTGCAGATGGCGCTTCTGGATGCGGTGCACGCGGCGGGTGAGCCGCAGCAACTGCTCGGCGAGCAGGCCGTCGGCGTCGGGTGTGGTCATGCGGGAACAATATCAGGACGCTGTTCATTGTGAACATAGGTAACAATGAGCTATGCTCCACCAGACCGCTTGATCCCTGCGCACGGAAAGGCCGGCCCGTCTCGGCGGTTCCGTCCTTTCCCGGTGCGGGGTCGTCCACACATCACGTAGGAGCCCATGCACCCCGACGAACCCGCACCCTGGACACCTCCGCGCACCGATCCGGGTCAGCCACGGCAGGTGCGCCGCATCCTGAAGCTCTTCCGTCCGTACCGCGGCCGCCTCGCCGTCGTCGGCCTGCTCGTCGGCGCCGCGTCGCTGGTCTCGGTCGTCACGCCCTTCCTGCTCAAGGAGATCCTCGACACGGCGATTCCCGAGGGCCGGACGGGTCTGTTGTCCCTGCTCGCGCTCGGCATGATCCTCGGCGCGGTCCTCACCAGTGTCTTCGGCGTGCTGCAGACCCTGATCTCCACGACGGTCGGCCAGCGCGTCATGCACGATCTGCGCACCGCCGTCTACGGCCGCTTGCAGCGCATGTCACTGGCGTTCTTCACGCGGACCCGCACCGGGGAGGTCCAGTCGCGCATCGCCAACGACATCGGGGGCATGCAGGCGACGGTCACCTCCACCGCCACCTCGTTGGTCTCCAACCTCACCAGCGTCGTCGCCACCATCGTCGCGATGGTCGCCCTGGACTGGCGGCTGACCGTCGTCTCCCTGCTCCTGCTGCCGCTGTTCGTGTGGATCAGCCGCCGCGTCGGCAGGGAGCGCAAGAAGATCACCACCCAGCGTCAGAAGCAGATGGCCGCCATGGCGGCGACCGTCACCGAGTCGCTGTCCGTCAGCGGCATCGTCCTCGGCCGCACGATGGGGCGCGCCGACTCGCTGACGAAGTCCTTCGCCGAGGAGTCGGAGGGCCTCGTCGAGCTCGAAGTGCGGTCGAACATGGCCGGACGGTGGCGCATGGCCGTCATCTCCATCGTCATGGCCGCGATGCCGGCCGTCATCTACTGGACGGCGGGACTGGCTCTCCAGTTCGGCGGGCCGGCCGTGTCGATAGGGACCCTGGTCGCCTTCGTCTCGCTCCAGCAGGGCCTGTTCCGGCCGACCGTCAGCCTTCTCTCCACCGGCGTCCAGATCCAGACCTCGCTCGCCCTCTTCCAGCGCATCTTCGAGTACCTCGATCTGCCCATCGACATCACCGAGCCGGAACACCCGATCCACCTCGACCAGGTCAAGGGGGAAGTCCGGTTCGAGAACGTCGCCTTCCACTACGACGACAAGAGCGGCCCGATACTCGACGGCATCGACATCACGGTCCCCGCCGGCGGCAGCCTCGCCGTCGTCGGCCCCACTGGCGCAGGGAAGTCCACGCTCAGCCACCTGGTGCCACGGCTGTACGACGTCACCGGCGGCCGCGTGACGCTCGACGGGGTCGACGTGCGCGACCTCGACTTCGACACGCTCGCGCGCGCGATCGGCGTCGTCTCCCAGGAGACGTACCTCTTCCACGCCTCCGTGGCGGACAACCTGCGCTTCGCCAAGCCGGACGCCACCGACGAGGAGCTGCGCGCGGCGGCGCAGGCGGCGCAGATCCACGACCACATCGCCGGTCTGCCCGACGGGTACGACACGATCGTCGGTGAGCGCGGCCACCGGTTCTCCGGCGGCGAGAAGCAGCGCCTCGCGATCGCCCGCACCATCCTGCGCGACCCGCCCGTCCTCATCCTCGACGAGGCGACCAGTGCCCTCGACACCCGCACGGAGCGCGCTGTGCAGGAGGCCATCGACGCGCTGTCGGCCAACCGGACCACGCTGACCATCGCCCACCGGCTGTCCACCATCCGCGGCGCCGACCAGATCGTGGTCCTCGACTCCGGCCGTGCGGTCGAACGGGGCACGCACGAGGAGTTGCTGGAACAGGGCGGGCGCTACGCGGCCCTCGTGCGCCGGGATGCCCGGCTGGAACCGACGCGCTCGTGACGCCGAGACGCTGAGATGCCGAGACGCCGGGACGGCCAGGCGCCGACACAGCCAAGGCGCAGTGACGTCGAGACACAGTGACGTCGAGACGCACGTCGTGGCGCCGGGGAAACCGTGACGCCTGTCGGAGCCGACAAGATGACGATATGCCGGGTTTATGAGCTTGTTCGGGTTACCGTGCCCGCATGCAGATCTACAGTCCGTCACGGAGCAAGGTTCGACTGACGCGCCGGGGCCGGATCGCCGTCATCGTGACCGGAGCCGTGGTGGCGGCTACCGCCGTGGTGGTGCCGCTGCTGATCATCGACATCGGCGGTGGGAAGCCGCGCCCCACATCCCTGGTGATCCCCGAGGGCTGGCGGGCGGCCCAGGTCTACGCGGCCGTGGACAAGGCCCTCGCCCTGCCCGCGGGCACCACCAAGAAGTCCCTGGGCAAGGCTGCGCTGAAACTCCCGGCCGAGGCAGGGGGCAACCCGGAGGGCTACCTCTACCCGGCGGCGTACTCCCTCGACGCGCAGACGACCCCGGAGTCCCTGCTGGCAGCGATGGTCGGCACCGCGAACCAGCGGCTGAACGGAGGCCAGGTCACCGCCGGCGCGCAGCGCAACGCCATGAACGTCTACCAGGCGGTCACCATCGCGAGCATCGTGCAGGCCGAGGCCGCCAGCAAGGCCGACATGGGCAAGGTGGCCAGGGTGATCTTCAACCGTCTGGAGCGGGGAATTCCGCTGCAGATGGACTCGACCATCAACTACGCGCTGAACCGCTTCACGCTGGACACCACCGAGAAGGAGACGAGGCTCAACAGCCCGTACAACTCCTACCAACGCATGGGCCTGCCGCCCACGCCGATCGGGAATCCCGGCGAGGAGGCGCTGCGCGCCGCGATCAACCCGGCCCCCGGGGACTGGCTCTACTTCGTCACGGTCAAACCGGGCGACACCCGCTTCACCGCCAGTTTCGCGGAGCACCAGCGAAACGTCGCGGAGTTCAACCGCAACCGGAAGAGCGCACGGGCGACGGCCAGGTGACGCCGCGCCGGGGCATGGCGCGCCGGGGCGTCGTGCGTCGGCGCGTCACTCGCCGGGCATGACGCGGCACAAGGTCACGCGGCGAGCGGCTCCTCGGCAAGCAGCCGCTTGATGTCCCGTACCGCCGAGCGTCCCGCCCGGTTGGCGCCGATCGTGCTCGCCGACGGCCCGTACCCCACCAGATGGATCCGTGGATCGGCGACCACGCGCGTGCCGTCGACACGGATGCCGCCGCCTGGCTCGCGCAGCCGCAGCGGCGCCAGATGATCGAGTGCGGCGCGGAAACCGGTCGCCCACAGGATGACGTCGGCGTCGACGCGCCGCCCGTCGTCCCACTCCACCCCGTCCGGGGTGACGCGGTGGAACATCGGCAGCCGGTCGAGCACCCCGTCCGCGATGCCCTGGCGGATCGCGTCGTTCAGCGGCAGCCCCGTCACCGACACCACGCTCCGCGGCGGCAGCCCCTGCCGGACTCGCTCCTCGACGAGCGCGACGGCCCCCCGCCCGGCCTCCTGATCGAAGGGGCCCTCGCGGAAGACCGGCGGACGCCTGGTCACCCACGTGGTCGCGGCGGCGTACGGGGCGATTTCCAGCAGATGCTGCGTACCGGACGCGCCTCCGCCGACGACCACCACCCGCTGCCCGGCGAACGCCTCAGGACCCGGGTACTGCGCCGTGTGCAACTGGCGCCCGCGGAAGCTCTCCTGACCGGGGTAGCGCGGCCAGAACGGCCGGTCCCAGGTGCCGGTCGCATTGATCAGGGCCCGCGTCGACCACGTTCCCGCCGAGGTCTCGACGAGCAGGCGCCCTCCCTCGCCCACTCGTACCGCGCGCACGTCGACCGGTCGGCGTACACGCAGGTGGAAGGTCCGTTCGTAGGTGTCGAAGTACTCCGCGATGACATCGGACGAGGGGCGCGCGGGGTCCGCGCCCGTCAGCTCCATGCCGGGCAGCGCGTGCATCCCGTGCACCTTGCCGTACGTCAGCGACGGCCAGCGGAACTGCCATGCTCCGCCCGCACGTGGTGCGTGGTCCAGCACCACGAAGTCCCGCTCCGGTTCGAAGCCGGCGCGCCGCAGGTGATAGGCACTGGACAGTCCGGCCTGCCCAGCGCCGATGACCACGACATCGACGTCTCGTACCCCGATACTGTTCACGCTTCTACCAACCGCGCCGGGGGCATGGATCTTCCCGGGGCACGGTCCCACGTACCCTCCGAGGGCGCGTGCCGGAGGGCACGACGTGCTCGATGCCCGGCGCGTGGTACTCCTCGATACGGGACCGGCCGTCGCTGGCGCGTGAGAGCCGTCGGGTGCGTGAGGATGGAAGCATGTCCGATGCTTTCACCACACGAGTCCTGAACGTCGCCTCCGGTTCCCGGGAGAGGGTCGTCGACCTCACCCACGAGTGCGAGGAGTTCCTGCGGGAGGTGGCCGCCGGACGGGGCGGTCTGCTCAACGTCTTCGTTCCCCACGCGACCGCCGGAGTGGCCGTGATCGAGACCGGCGCCGGCAGTGACGACGACCTCCTTGCCGCGCTCCACTCCTTGCTCCCCGCGGACGACCGCTGGCAGCACCGTCACGGCAGCCCCGGCCACGGGCGCGACCACGTCCTCCCGGCCTTCGTGGCCCCGCACGCCACGCTGCCCGTCGTCGACGGACGGCTGGAGCTGGGCACGTGGCAGTCCGTGTGTCTCGTCGACACGAACAAGGACAACCCCAACCGTCACGTGCGGCTGAGCTTTCTCGGCTGACTCCCTGGCCCGGGCCCCGGGGGAGGGCACCGGCACGGTCTCGGTCAAGACAGTGCCGGTGCCCTCCGCGGGAGCAGCTGCCGATCCGCCCGCGCTGCCGTACGGCCGGCCACGGGCGGGACGGTCGCTCAGGACGACTGGGCCGTCTGGTAGAGGTTCTGCGCGTCCGCGCCGAAGTACGGCCCGTACATGGCCGTGGGCAGGAAGTTGTACTTGAAGCTGTTCACCGAGGACTGCAGCCCGGTACCGGTGGCCTCGTTGAACTGGGTGAACCAGGGACCGCCGCTGGAGCCGCCGGTCATGTCGCAGGTCAGGCCGTGGTCGTCGGACAGCAGGAAGTCCCGGTAGGTGGTGCCGCTGCAGTAGATGAACTTCTCGCCGTCGTACGGAGCGGCGGCGGGGAAGCCGAAGGCGTACATGGCCTTGTTGTAGCCGGTGTTGAAGGCGAGGCCCTGGCCGCCGACGACGTCGGTCAGCTTCTTGCCGTCGAGCGGGGCGACCACGGCCGCACCGATGTCGTAGTTGATGTCCTCACTGGCCGTCCACTGCGGGGTGGACAGGGTCTTGGCGGCCGTCCACTTGCCGTACGGCGCCTGCCCGTCGTGGTAGCCGGGAACGAACACCCAGTTGGTGTGCCAGGCCCCCTCCAGCTTGACGCAGTGGCCGGCGGTGATCACCGTGCTCTTGTTGGCGCTCGTGACGGCGTTGCCGGAGCAGGAGGCGGTACGGCCCTGGTAGGTGAAGAACACGCGCCCCGCGGTCCGCACCACGGCGCCGCCCCCGGTCCAGGGTCCGCCGCTGTGGGGTATGGCCTGTGCCCCGACGCCGGCCGCCGGCGAACTGGGTGCGACGACGGCCTTCTCGTCCCCGCGCGGGGACGAGGCCGTCACCTCGGAGCGGTCGACCGAGAGCAGGTCGAGCGGAGCGGCCCCACGCATCCGTTCCGGGGTCCAGAAACCACGGGCGTGCTCCTGCGCCGAGAGTGCCACCACCCCGGGTTCCGGGGCGGCGGCGCTCGGCGGCGCGGCGGTGACACCCGTAGCCAGCAGCGCGGCGACGCCGGCCAGAACGCCGAGAAGGGTGCGGCGGGCACGGGTGCCGCCGGATGAGTCGAGCCTGTTGAGGCTGCCTTTCACGCGGTCTCCTTCTGCGAGGGGGCCGGGCGGTGGAGGACCAACCGCCCGGTCAGGCAGGGGTGTTACTGCGCGCAGTCAGGAAGGCAGCCTGCCACCGGACGGCCGAATCCGACAGGTGCACGTCATGACCATGACCGAAAAGCCACACACCCTCTCCGTGGAGGACACGAGGGGAACACGCCGGCGCCCCTCGCCGCGGTGCCTACGGCTTGATACCGACCCCGGTCCACAGACTGACCTCGGCGTCCGTGGGAGTGGTCCCGCCCGCCGCGGTGTCCGGGCGCCACCGGTGGCCGACGGTGATGCCGGGATCGAGGAGGTCGAGACCGTCGAAGAAGCGCGCCACGTCCTTGCGGGAACGGAACTGCACGGGAGTTCCGGCGTTCGTGTAGATGTCGGTGACCTTCTGCCACGTGGCCGGGTCGAATTCGGGCGTGCAGTGGCTCAGCGCGAGGGCGCTGCCCGAAGGCAGGGCGCCCAGCAGGCGGCCGACGATTCCGTACGGGTCCTGGGCGTCGGTGACGAAGTGCATGAGCGCGTTCAGGGACAGGGCCACGGGCCGGCTCAGGTCCAGGACCTCGGCGAGTTCGGGGGCGCCCAGGAGTGCCTCGGGGTCGTTGACGTCCGCTTCGAGGTAGGTGGTCCGCCCCTGGGGCGTGCTGCGCATGAGGCGTTCGGCGTACTTGAGGACGAGGGGGTCGTTGTCGGCGTAGACCACCCTGGCGTCGGGCACCACGGCCTGGGCCACCTGGTGCAGGTTCGGCTCGGTGGGGATGCCGGTGCCTATGTCGAGCCACTGGCGGATGCCGTGCTCCCGCGCGAGGACGCGGGTGGCCCGGTGCATGAAGGCGCGGTTCTCGCGGGCGCACACGAAGATGCCGGGATAGGCGGCGGCGACCGTCTCGGCCGCCTGCTTGTCGATGTCGAAGTGGTCCTTGCCGCCGAGGTAGTAGTCGTACATGCGGGCGGAGTGCGGCCGACTGGTGTCGATGTCCCGCGCGGTGTGGGGGGTGGTCATGGTGTTCCCTTCGGTGAGGTGAGCCGGCGTGCCGGGCGGGTCGTGGGGCCCGCCTCCCGGCGGCTCCTGCTCCGGTTCAGCCGGCCGTCAGGTGCCGGCCGCCAGATGATCGGCGAGCCCCTGTTTGACTCCCGCGACGAACGCGGCGATCTCCTCCGGCGTGTAGATCAGCGCGGGGCCGGACGGGTCGGTCGACTGCCGCAGGGCCACGCGGCCGTCCGCGAGCTGCTTCGTCTCCACGCACTGGCCTCCGTTGGGACCGCTCCACGGACACTCCCAGCCCTGCTCGCCGAGGGCCGACGCGGGCATCCCGTTGTACACACTGCCGTCGGGCGTGGTCATGAGTACTCCTTGCGCATACGGTGCAACAGGGCCCTGCTGTCCGCCGAGGAGGTCAGCAGGGACATCCGGTTGTGCGCCTCGAGATGGGCCACGACGTCGGGGCGCTGGTCGAGATACATGGAGCCGGAGAGGATCTCGCTGTAGACGATGTCCGGCAACTCCCGCTCCTCGAACCGGAAATACGTGAAGGGGGCGCACACCCCGACATGGGCGCCGGCGGAGAACGGCACGATGTCGACGCTGACGTGGTCCAGTTCCGACGCCGCGAGGAGCCGGTCGATCTGCTCGCGCATCACCTCGGGTCCGCCCACGGCGCGGTGCAGGACCGCCTCCTCCATCACGACCCACAGGGTGGGCGGGTCGGGTCTCTCCAGCAGGCTCTGGCGGCGCAGCCGCAGACTGACCCTCCGTTCCAGGTCCTCGTCACTGTCGTGGGGGAAGCCCGCGCGCAGCAGGGCGCGTGCGTATCCGTAGGTCTGCAGCAGGCCCGTGACGTAGTGGGGTTCGTACGTGCGCAGGGTCTTCGCGCCGGTCTCCAGGCTCACGTAGGCGGTGAACCAGGCGGGCAGCACATCGCGGTACGGGTGCCACCAGCCGGGCCTGTTGGCCTGCTCGGCCAGCGCGATGAACTCGTCGATCTCCTGGTGGCCGGCCCCGTAGGTCTCCAGCAGCTTCTCGACGTAGAGGGGCTTCAGGGCCACTTCCGCCTTTTCCAGACGGCGGATGGTCAGGGGCTTCACGCGCAGGGCCGTCGCGGCGTCGTCCAGTGACACTCCCGCGTCCTGCCGCATGTCCTGCAGCCGTTTGCCGAGGATCATGCGGAGCACGGTGGGTGCGCTGGTGCCGGCGCCGGAACGGGCCTCGCTCACGCTCTGCCTCCTCGGGGCTGTCATGAGCACGAGTCTGACAGTGACTTGATGATGTTGCCAGACGGAAACCACCAGGCAGAAACCGCCTGCCTGAAATTATCAGGCAGGCAGTTGCAGCATGAACTCGGCTGTGAGCATAGTTGCTTGTGTGAGCGATCTCGCCGGGCAACGAGCACATCCTCGTCAACTCCCCCAGAAGTCGGCAAAGTTGGCGTGCTCGGACGTTCGGATCCCAAGCCGTGTGCTCCCGGGCCGGACCCGTCGCTCACCCTTCTCCCCTCCTTACTCCTCCTTATTGCGCCCGCCCCACGATGGAAGGCGACACCGTGTCCCCCCACACGACTTCCTCCCCCCGGCTCATGGACGCCGCGAGCCCGGATCGGTCCCACTGGCTCGACCTCCCGGCGCGGCGCTCCAGCGTCAGAGCCGCCCGCCACTCCATGAGTGCCCGGCTCATCGCGTGGCGCCTGCCCGGTGAGCTGCGCGCGGACGCGGAACTGCTCGTGTCGGAGCTGGCCGCCAACGCCGTACTCCACACGGTCGGCGCGCGGTTCCTCTGCGGCGCGGGGCTCGTCACGGGCGGGTGCCTCCGCCTCGAAGTGCACGATCAGGACGGCACAGGCCGCGGACTGCCCCGGTGCGAGCCCGGGCCCGACGACGAGAACGGCCGCGGACTGCTCCTCGTCCAGGAGATCGCCGACGCCTGGGGAGTCGACCGGTCGCTGCTCACCGGCGGCAACGCCGTGTGGGCGACCCTGACCGCGCCACTGTGACCGAGCCTGTTCCTCACCGTGTTCACCGCGACGACTTGTACCCCCCGGTGTCCTCCACCGGCCCTACTGTGGGGTAGGGTCCCCACCGTTTCGGAGTTACCGACCGACAGTGCGCCGGTACGGGGAGTGTCGGAGGGGGCAAGGTGACGGAATCCCACCTGGGCGACGGCAGGTCCGTGGATCTGGACGGAGAGCGGGAGGACGCTCGGCTGGAGGCGTTGTCGCCGCAGCCGCTGCTGACCCGGGACTACGAGACGCGCCCCTCACTGGTGTACGAGCGGCTGCGCCAGCAGCACGGTCCGGTCGCGCCGGTCGACCTGCTCGGCGTGCCCGCCTGGCTGGTGCTGGGCTACCGCGAGGCGCTCCAGGTGCTCCAGGACGACGACGGGTGGCCCAAGGGACTGGAGAACTGGCGGGCCCGCTCCGAGGGCAGGGTGCCGGCCGACTGGCCTCTCGGCCCGTCCCTGGAGGTCAACCACATCCTGATCCAGGGCGGGCCGGGATACCGGCCGCTGCGGACGGCGTGGGACGCGGCCCTCAAGCCGTTCCAGGACCCGCGCCATGCCCAGGCGAACCGGCTGAAGGCGGCCGTCACCGCCTACGCCGACGAACTGATCACCTTGATAGGCCAGGGCGGCGGCACGGGAGTCGCGGACCTGTCCGCACAGTTCTCCCGGCCGCTGCCGCTGATGGTGGCCAGCCATCTGCTCGGCTTCCCCGGCTCGCAGGGCGACGACGCGCTGATGGACATGTGGCGCGTCCTGGACGCGGGTCCGGACGCGGAACCCGCCCTGGAGCGGCTGCTGGCGACACTGGCGGAACTGGCCGCGGTGAAGCTGAAGGAACCGGGGGACGACTTCCCCTCGTACCTGCTGGCCGCGCACCCCGACCTCTCCCTCGACGAGCTGGCCCGGGAGCTGTTCATGCTGCTGGGCATGACCTCCGACCACGTCGGCATCCTCATCTCCAACACCGTGGTCGAGGTGATCTCCGGGGCGGGCGACGTGAGGGCCAGCCTGTCCGCCGGGATGGTCAGGGAGACCATGAACCGGGTGGTCATGCGCAAGCCGCCGCTGGTGAACTTCGTGCCGCGCTTCGCGGCCAGGGACACCCCGCTCGGGCGGTACACCATCCGGGCGGGCGACCCGGTGTGGGTCTCCTCCGCCGCCGCGCACGCCGACCCGTTGTTCGCCGACCACGTGGCGCAGGGCAGCACGATCAGCACCCGGGCCCACCTGTCGTGGGGTGCGGGCCCCCGTCAGTGCCCGGCGCGTGAGCTGGCCTCGACGGTCGCGGCGGTGGGCGTGGGCCGGCTGTTCGAGCGGTTCTCCAACGTGGACCTCGCCCTGCCCGCCGACCAACTGCCGTGGCGCTCCTCCCCGTTCATGCGTGGCCTGCGTTCGCTGCCCGTACGGTACGAACTCGCCTCCGTGGCGCCCCAGCGGCCGCCGGCGTCCGGTCCGGCGCCCGAGGCGGCCGAGGCGCCCGCAACCGTGGTGCCGGATCCGGCCGTCCGGCAGCGCTCGTCGCTGTGGCGCTATCTGACGGGCCTCATCCGCTCGGGCCGCTGAGCGCGGGCGCACAAGGCGGGGTCACTTCCAGCCGTACGCGTGCGCGGCGACCCAGGTGGGTGAAAGGCGGTCAGATCGCCGGTCCACGCCCCTTCGGCCAGGCGGACCGGTAACCCGGAGCGGGCCTGGTCACCTTGGTACGGGCGCTGTACTTGCCGTACTTCATCCGCATGACCGCGCACGGCACAACTGCCGCAGCGTGCACGGGACCTCTGTCGTCGGGCCGCCACATCCTGATGAACATGCGCTCGTCGCCGTTGTGAGCGGGCCCGACGCTCACGGTGTCCTCCGGGTGGTAGACACCCCCGACGTCCCGGTCCCGACCGGCCGGCCGTGTCCGGCCGGCCGGTCGGACACGCCCACCAGTTGGCGCGGTAGCTGCCGCTGAGGCCCCCGCAGGTAGGAGCAGGACGCGTTCGCGGCGGCTGGGTGCCGCGTGCGAACCCGTCGGGAGGCCCTCGGATCCTCGGCGTGGGGGAGAGCATCCTCGCCGCACAGCCGGTGCGGTGCCATCCCGTGCACGGGGTGCGTTCCGGACTGCCGTGCCCCGCCGGCGCTCGGCCTTCGGACCCCAGGCCGGCCGGAGTCAGACCTCGAGTTGCGACTCGATCCTCCTCAGCTGATGGCGGGCCATGGCGAGGTTGGCGCGTCCGGAGTCCAGGACGAGGTAGAGGAAGAGGCCGTTGCCTCCCTTCCCCTTGAGCAGCCGGATCAGGTGGTACTGGGTGTCCAGGGTGATGAGGATGTCCTCGATCGACTCCTTGAGGCCGAGGTGATCCATGGTGCGCAGCTTGGCTCGGACGACGTCGGTGTTGCCGGCGGCCGCCACGTTCAGGTCGAAGTCGGTGCCCCCTCCGATGGTTCCGAGTGCCATCCCGCTGGTGTAGTCGACGAGTGCGGCGCCGGTCGCGCCCTCGATCGTCGCAAGGGCTTCCTTCAGTGCTGCTTCGGTGTTCGCCATGACGGGTCGTGTTCCTTTCGTGCCGCTGCCGGTCCGCTCGTGGTGCCGGACCGGTGCTGAACTGCGGTGCGGTGAGAGGGGGGCCTACGTGGTCGGGGCCTCCCCGGTGGCTGAGTGCCGGGCGCGGCCGGTCCGTGCGGAGGAGTCGCGTGCGGCGGAGTCCCGTACGGAGGGGGTCCGCACCGGCAGGGCGGCGCCGGTGGTGGCGGGCGGCTGCCTCGGAGTGCGGTCGGGCTGCTGGACGGCGGCCCCCAGCAGGCCGGCGATGCGCTGACCGGATCGGCGTCCTTCCAGGTGCAGCCGGCCGACATTCACCCGTGGCTCGGCGAGCAGGGTCAGCACGGCGGACGGACCGGCGGCGTAGGTGGCGACGTAGCCGTTCGCGCTGCGGACGAGCAGTTCGCGGAAGTCGCCCTGGCCGCTGGCGTCGGCAAGCCTCAGGGCGACTGCCTGGACTGCCGCGGTGAGGGCGGCCAGTCCCTCCGGTTCCACTCCACGGGTGTCCTGTGCCAGCACGAGACCGTCGACACTGGCCGCGAGGGCACCGGTCAGCTGGGGGAGGCGCGCGAGGAGCCGCTGGAGTTCATCGAGGACTTCGGCCTGGGCGGCCATGAGGTGTCTCCTCTCGGCGCGCTGCCGGACAGCGCGCATCACAAGGCCTCCAAGGCGTTCTTGATCCGGCGCAGCAGGGCGACGTCGGGACCGGCCGAAGTCTCCGGAAGCCGGGTGGGCGCGGTGGCGGCCCGTGGTGGTCGCCGGGCCGCCGTCACGATTCCGGCGGCGGCGAGCCGGCGGACGTCGACGAGGGTGTGGAAGGCGGGCCGGCCCAGGGCCCGGGAGATGTCCGATGCCGTACGCACCCCGTCGACCAGTTCGAGGACCGCGTGCTGGCGCCGTGTCAGGCCCGTGTCGAGGTCGAGGCCGGTCCGCACGAGCGGTTGGGTGTCCGTGTCGTCCTCGGGCCAGATCTCGTGCAGCAACTGCCGTCGGCGCGAGGACTCGCGCTGCACCATGTCGACGGGTACGGGACGTACCGCCCCCATCCAGTGGGCCATCCCGTACCGGAAGCGGGCCGGACCACCGCCCTGCCCGAGCGCGAAGAACGCCGCGTCGTACAGCGCCCCGAGATGGCACAGCTCCAGCGCGCCCTCGGGGAAGTGGCCCCGCTCCACCAGGAACCGTCCCACCCGCTGTTGGGGTCCGGCCTCGCTGAGAGCCTCGTCCCACTGCTCCGGAGACAGGGCACCACCTGCCGTGAGCAGCACGTCCAGGCCGGGCGTGTCCGGGCTCTCCGCGTGGATCACCTGTCCGTCGGCCAGATAGAGAGTGCCCCGCTCTCTCATGAGGGACCCGGTGGCCTTCTCGGCCGCGAGCCGGTGCAGCATCGGAGAGCCGGCGGGAGCGGTGGCGGGGCTCCCGGAGGACGGGTCGGGGGAGAGCGTCGGCAACGTGGTCATCCCACCACAAGCTGCCGAGCCATCTCGCGCAGCCGGATGCGGGCCAGGGCGAGATTCCCCTCGGCGCGGCCGAGCCACAGGTACAGGAAGACACTGCTGTCGAAGGTGGTGCGGACGAACTGCACCACGTGGTACCCGTCGCGGTTGGTGATGATCAGATCCTCGACCGGAACGTCGTCGTCCGACCAGCCGGAGCCGTCGGCGGGGGCGAAGGACTGGTACTCCGCCGCTATCCTTGCGAGCTCCGCCGTCTCGGCCGCTGTGGCCTCATGGTCATCGCTCGGTGACTCCCCGGCCGTGCCCAGAGCCAGCCCGCTGGTCCAGTCGACCACGGCGGCACCTCGGGCGCCGGGCAGTCTCATGGCCTCCAGCAGACACTCGTCAATTCCGGGCACTGGTGCTGCCCCTCCCGGCCTGGGTCGTACGAATCATGCAGAACCTAGGCTTCGTATGTGTGGCAAGTGTGGTGACTCGGTCAACTTCCCGTGGAACGTATGACTGATGGGTAGCTCCCCTTGACTTCGTGAGTCTTCGTCAGGTGAGTCCCCCGGTGGCCTCACGCGGTCCGGGGCACGTGTGTCTACGCGTCGCGAGTCGCCCGGCGGGTGTGGAGGCTCGTGGGGCGGGTTCGGAGCACCACCTCGACCGACGACAGCGCGAAGCGGACCGCGCCGGTGAGGACGGCGCCGTCGCCCAGCGCGGACAGGTGCCAGCGCGGGGGGTCCACGAGGAGGCCGTCGGCGTGGTGCTGGGCGGCGCTCCGCAGGACCTCAGCCGCGGGGAGCGCGGCCGGGTCCGGGAAGAGGCCGGTGCCGAGGACGACCAGGGCCGGGTCCAGGGCGAGGAGTACGGGGGCGAGGCCGTCGGCCAGCCGCCGTCCGTAGGCCTCGACGGCGGCGACCGCGCCCGGGTGGGCGGCGGCCGCGTCGCGGATGGTGCCGGCGGGCAGCGGGTCCAGCCCGGGGCGGTCCGCGGGGCCGTCGCCGGAGAAGCGGATGAACCCGATCTCGCCCGCCGCGCCGTGGTGGCCGCGCAGCAGGCGGCCACCGGTGATCACACCGGAACCGAGACGTTCGCCGAGCAGGACGAAGACCATCTCACCGGTCGCCGGGTCGGGCGGAGTTCCCCCCACCCCGCGCCACTGTTCGCCGAGCGCGGCCAGGTTGGCGTCGTTCTCGACGGCGACCGGGCATCCGAGGAGCTCGCGCAGGACGCCGACGATGTCCACCTCGGTCCAGGTACGGAGGTTGTCGGCCTGCCGGACCCGGGTGTTGCCCCTGTCGACCAGGCCCGGGGTGCCGACGGTGGCGGCCCACACCTGGGAGACGCCCACCGCCGCCCGGTCCAGGGCGGCCCGGACCGCCGAGGTCACGGCCTTGGCGCGGGCCGGGCCCGCCAGGTCGGCTCTGACGGTGCGGCGCTCCACGGCGACGGGTTCGCCGTCGAGGTCGGCCAGGCACGCGGTGAGGGAACGGGGTCGTACGTCGACACCGACCACGAAACCCGCGTGGGGGCGGAAACGGAACCGCCGGGCAGGGCGGCCGGGGGAGCGCTGGCCCCGGGCGGACGGTGTGGGGGCGACCTCGATCAGGCCGCTGTCGGCGAGTTCCTCCGCGATCGCCTCCACGGTCGGCCGGGACAGACGGGTCGCCTTGGCCAGCTCCGACAGCCGGGGATGCGGGTCGGCGGAGCGGACGACGGCGAGTACGGCCGCCGCGTTGGTGGCGCGTAGATCGGCCACGCCCACGACCGAGGGAACCGCCGCCGGCGGTCCCGGCTCCGTGGCGCCGCTGAGCGGCCAGACGGCATCCGGCTCCGGTGAGGCGTCGGCCCCGGAGCCCGTGGGTGTGGTCAAGGGTCAACCTCCTGGACGCGGACCTGTTGTCGGGAACAGCCTGCACTCCACTCTTGACGCGCCATGGCCGGATCCCGATTATGAAACGCAACTGCTTTATTAAACCACCCGGCGCCCACGCGCACCGCGCTCATCTCCACGCGCCCGCGCACCTCCCCGGCACTCGCCCTCGCAGCACTCCAGGACCAGCGGTTCGCCGCGGGCCCCTCAGCTCTCCGCCTCGCCCTCCCTCCGTTCCAGGAGACCGTTATGAGCCACATCCCCACCCCGCTGTCCAGACGCGCGTTCCTCGCCGCCACCTCTCTGGCCGCCGCCGGCGGCTCGGCACTGCTCGCCGGGTGCAGCGACACCCTCGCGCCCGGCGCCAAGTCCTCCGACGCGGGCAGTGCCTCGCCCGCCTCCACCGCCGTACCGACCGACAAGAAGATCACCCTGGTGGTCGCCGACGCGGACGACACGACCATGACCCCGGGTCTGCTCGCCGCGTTCCGTGAGAAGTACCCGAACGTCACCTTCAAGCGCCAGTACACCGGTTGGGACGACTACCTCAAGAGCATCAACACCACCATGTCGGCCGACTCCGCACCCGACATAGCCCAGTTCGTCTCCGGTATGAACAACCTGGTCAAGGGCCGTCTCCTGCTCGACGTCAGCGCCTTCGGCAAGGCGTACGGCTGGTCGGGCAAGTTTCCCGGCCTGGACCAGATCACCTTCAGTTCCGACGGGAAGACCGCCGGAACCGGAGCCCTCTACGGCGTGCCCGGCGGGCTGTCGTTCGAGGGCGTCTACTACAACAAGTCCAAGTTGAGGAAGCTCGGCCTGACCGTACCGCCCGCCACCGTGGACGAGCTGGAGGCGATGTTCGCCAAGGCCAGGGCGGCCGGGGAGACCGCGCTCGTCGAGGGCAACCTCGACGGCGGCCTCAACCACCCGTTCAACGTCCTGCTGTCGGTCTACCTCAGGCCGGAGGACCGCGAGGCCTGGGCGTTCGGCCACAAGGGCGCCAAGATCACCGGTCCCGAGGCGGTGCGCGCGGCGACCACCCTCAAGCGCTGGGTCGACAAGGGCTATGTGACCCCCAAGGTCAACGGTCTCAGCGACAACGACGCCACCGCCGCGTTCGCCGAGGGCAAGGGCGTCTTCCGCATCAGCGGCAACTGGGCCGCCGCGGCCGTCGCCAAGGGCCTCGGCGAGAACGCGGGACTGTTCAACATGCCACCGAGCAACAAGGGCGGCGCCGTGCGCACCACTGGTGCCGGCGTCTACTACTGCGTCTCCAGCAAGTCGAAGAACCCCGCGGCGGCGGCCGCCTTCCTCGACTTCTGCGCCACCCGGCAGGCCTCCGCCGTCACCGCCAAGGCGGGCTTCATGGCCCCCGACGCCGCCGCGATGCCCCGGCAGACCGGGCTGCTCGGCGACGTGCGCACCAGCTGGCAGGGGATCGTCAAGGACTCCGGGCTGCAGCCCTTCATCCAGAACGCCTCCACCCCGACCATGCCCGACACCGTCACCACGCAGCTCCAACTGCTCGCCGGAGGCAAGGTCACGCCAGAGAAGTTCCTCGCCGCCCTCCAGGCCGACTACGACCAGTTCCATTCCTGACCACTTGTGCGACGGACCCGCCGCACCCACCCGACCCGCTTGGGACGACATGACGACATGACGACCACGACCACCCGACGGGCCGCACCCCCCGTCCACCAAGGCACCGGCCCACCGGCCGGCTCACGGACCGCCACGCGCAGACGCCGCCGGGCCGTGGCGCTGCTGTACGTCCTGCCCGCGCTGCTGCCGTACACGCTGTTCGCCGTCCTCCCGGCCCTGCACACCGCCTACCTGTCGTTCTTCGACTGGGACGGAGTGACCCTGCCGTCCTTCGTCGGGATCGACAACTACCGCCGGGTCGCGACCGATCCGCAGCTGCGGGCCGCCGCCTGGCACGCGGGGGCGCTCATCCTCTTCTTCTCCGTCCTGCCCATCGGCCTCGGCCTGGTGTCGGCGGCGCTCGTCGCCCGCCGCTCCGGCCGCCGGGGCACCTCCCTGATCCGTACGCTGCTGTTCCTGCCGCAGGTCATCCCGCTGGTCGCGGTCGCCATCATCTGGCGCTGGGTGTACGCCGAGGACGGCACCCTCAACCAGGCGCTGCGAGCGATCGGCCTCGGACACCTGACCGACTCGTGGCTCGGCAGCTTCACCTGGTCGCTGCCTGCCGTGGGACTGATCGGGACCTGGGTGGTGGCCGGGCTGTGCATGGTGCTGTTCCTGTCCGGGACACAGCGCATCGACCAGGAGATCTACGAGGCCGCCCGGATGGACGGCGCCGGACCGGTACGCGAGTTCTGGTCCGTCACCGTCCCGCTGCTGCGGCCGGAGATCGCGGTCGCCCTGTCGATCACCGTGATCGCCGCCCTGTCCAGCTTCGACCTGATCTACATCACCACCGGCGGCGGCCCCGGCAACAGCACCGTCGTGCCCGGCATCCTCATCTACCGGCTGGCCTTCGGCGGCGGTGCCGTGGGCCTGGCCAGCGCACTGGCCGTGGTGCTGACGGCGGTCATCGGGCTGGCCGTCCTCGTCATCAACCGGCTGTCCCGGGAGGCCCCATGACGGCGCGTCAGCGGCGCGATGTGGCGGCACCCGCCGTGCTGGCGGTCTTCGTCGCCGTCGTCCTCGTCCCGTTCCTGTCCCTGCTCCTCGCCTCCCTGCAGCCCGCGGGCACCCCACTGACCGGACTCGCCTGGCCCGACGGCATCCATTTGGAGAACTTCGTCAACGCCTGGTCCGCCGCGGGCTTCGGCCCGCTGCTGCGCTCCAGCGCCGTGATCGCGCTGGCCGTCGTCCCCGCGGCCGTCCTGTGCGCCACCCTCGCCGGATACGCGCTGGCCACCATGGACGTCCCCGGCGGCGGCAAGCTCTACGGCTACGTACTGCTCGGGCTGTCCATCCCCACCGAGGTCACCGTCATCCCGCTCTACTACGACCTGCGCGCCCTCGGCCTCACCAACACCGTGCCCGGGCTGGCCCTCGCCGAGATCGCCGCCTTCATGCCGTTCGGCGTCTTCTGGATGCGGGCCCACTTCGCCACCATGCCCCGCAGTCTCATCGAGGCCGCGCGCCTCGACGGCGCCTCGTCCTGGACGACGCTGTGGCGCGTGCTGATGCCCAGTTCGCGCCCGGCCGTGACCACCCTCGGGGTGCTGTACTTCGTGTGGAGCTGGAACCAGTTCCTGCTCCCGCTGATCCTCATCCAGGACCCGGCGAAGCGCACCGCGCCCGCCGGACTCGGCTTCTTCACCGGCCAGTACAACGTCGACGTGCCCCTGCTGGCCGCGGCCACCCTGATCGTGATCGCCCCCGTCGTCCTCGTCTACCTGTTCTTCCAGCGGCACTTCATCAACGGCGTGCTCAGCGGCGCCCTCAAGGGCTAGGAGACCCCCACCAGATGGCACAACTCGACGTCGCGCTGATCGGAGCGGGCGGCATCGCGCGCACCCACCTGCCCGCCTGGACCGCGCTCGGAGCCCGCGTCCGCGTCTACGCCCCCGACGGCCAGGCCCCCACCCTGGCACGCCAGTTCGGCCAGAGCTCGGCCGGCTCGCGGGAGGCGGCGATCGAGGGGGCGGACGTGGTGGACGTCTGCACCCCCACCGACACCCACCACGAGATCGCCCTGGCCGCCATCGAGTCCGGGGCCCACGTCCTGTGCGAGAAACCACTGGCACTGCGCACCACCGACGCCGAGGAGATGGCCGCCGCCGCGGACGCCGCGGGGGTACGGCTCTACCCGGGCCACGTGGTCCGCTGGTTCCCCGCCTACGCCAGGCTGCACGACCTGGTCACCGGCGGCGGACTCGGCCGCGTCGCGGTGGCCCGCTTCACCCGCACCGGGCGCTACCCCACCTGGAGCGGCTGGTTCGCCGACCCGGCGCGCTCCGGCGGCATCCTGGTCGACCAGATGATCCACGACATGGACATCGCCCGCTGGCTGTTCGGCGAGGTCGTACGCGTCCACGCGCGGCAGGCCGGCCATCTGACCGCCCCGGCGCCGGACGGCGCGGTCGCCACGGGCACCGCGGTCCTCACCCACACCTCAGGTGTCATCACACAGATCGTGGGCGTCTGGGCACCCCCCGCCACCCCGTTCCGCACGACGTTCCACATCGCCGGAACCGGCGGCACCCTGCGGCACGACTCGCTCGCCTCGCCCGGACTGCGGATCGTCGGCACGGCCGGCACCGGGCCCGCCGATGGCATACCGGCCGGTGACTTCGGCGAGTCACCCTACGTCACCCAGATACGGGAACTCGCCGGCGCTTTCGCGGGAGGGGCCGAGCCCCGGGTGAGCGCTGCCGACGGTGTGGCCGCCGTCCGGATCGCCGAAGCCGCCGCCGAATCGACCCGCACCGGACGGGCCGTCGAGCTCGTCCCGTCGCTGGAGGGAACGTCCGCATGAGGATCGCCGTCCTGTCCTTCGCCCACGTCCACGCCCCGACCTACATGAAGCTGCTGCGCGACCGCGACGACGTGGAGCTGCTCACCGCCGACCCCGGCGCCCCGCCGGACGACCCGGACCGGGGAGCGGCACTGGCCGGGCGGCTCGGCGTGCCGTACAGCGCCGACTGGGACGAGGTGTTCGCGCGGCGCCCCGACGCGGTCGTCGTGACCAGCGAGAACTCCCGGCACCGTCACCTGGTCGAGCGGGCAGCGTCCGTCGGCGCGCACGTCCTGTGCGAGAAACCCCTCGCGACGACGGAGGCGGACGCCCGGGCGATGATCGACGCCTGCGCCCGCGCCGGGGTCGCCCTGATGACCGCCTACCCCGTCCGCTTCGGCGCGGCGTTCCACGCGCTGCACCGCGCCGTCGAGGATGGCTCGCTCGGCTCGCTGGTCAGCGTCCACGGCTCCAACAACGGCTGGAACCCGAGCGGTGCACGATCGTGGTTCGGTGACCGGGAACTGGCGGGCGGCGGCGCGGTGATGGACCACACCGTGCACATCGCCGACCTGATGGACGTGCTGCTGGACGGGGAGCAGGCGGTGGAGGTCTACGCCCAGGCCAATGACCTCCTGGGCAGCGGTCACCCCTCCGGGAGCACGGAAGGCGGGGTGGAGACGGCGGGGCTGGTCACCGTCCGGTACCCGGGCGGCGTCGTCGCGGCCATCGACTGCAGCTGGAGCCACCCGAAGGACCACCCCACCTGGGGCGGCCTGGCCCTGACCTGCGTCGCCGAGCGGGGCATCGTCGAGTTCGACGCCTTCCCCCGGCTGCTCGGCGGCTTCGACTCCACCACCGCCCGCTCCCGCTGGGAACCCGGCGGGGACGACCTCGACGCCGCCATGCTGGAGGAGTTCCTCGACGCCGTACGCACCGGTCACCGCCCCCGGCCGGACGGCGAGGCGGGACTGCGGAGCCTGCGGATCGTCCTGGCGGCCTACGAGTCACTGAGGACCGGGCAGCCCGTGCCGCTCCCCGAGCCGGTGGGGAAGTGACCGCCCGCGGCGCGGGTCCGGCCGGAGAGGACCGCGTGACGTCACCGTAGGAGACAGCGGGCACCCCGTCCTGGGCCGGGAGCCCGACGTACCGGTGCCGCTCCGCGCCTTCCCGCGTGCGGAGTTCCGGCGAGGACCTGCTGCGCCCGGCGAAGAACGAGGCGCGCACGAAAGAGCCCTCCCCCGGCCCTCCTGTGACCGAGCGTCAACGGGGGGTACCCCCCCTGCCCGAACGCTTCCAGGGCCGCGTCCGGGCACGCGGTGTTCCCCGCAACCCAACAGGCGTTGAGCAGCTGCTCGGTGGCGGCGGCGACGGCCGGGACGATGGAGCGCGTCAGCGGGGCAGCCGCGGCGACGCGAGTCAACGAAATGCCCACGTCACGACCTGTTTCCCGTTTCCCGTCGCTTTGGGAAACGGGAAACCCATTCAACCCCGTTGGTCCCGCTCCGAAACTCCAAGCACCGGGGTAGAGCGAGCCGGCTCGCCCCCGGCGGCGTGAGCGCACCGACTCCCGCTCCCGCCGGTCACCTGCACGAGGTTCGGAGAAACCATGACCGTGAAGACGACTCGAGCCCTGTCCCTCTGGGCGCTGGCCACTGTGCTGTGCGGCGGATCCGTCGCGCTGACCGCCGCAACCGCTCCGGCGGCCCAGCCTGCCTCCGCGACCACCGTCCGGGTGATCGGCGAGGCCCGTGCCGCCCAGGCCGCACCCGGCGTCACCCGTGCTCAGGTGCTGGAGCGCGCCAAGACCTGGCTCACCGCCAACAACGGCAGGCCGGTGCCCTACAGCCAGTCCAAGTACTGGAAGAACGAGTACCGCCAGGACTGCTCCGGTTACGCCTCCATGGCCCTCAGTCTGGGCGCGCCCGGCCCCAACACCGTCAAGCTCAAGAACGACGGCTGGACCCGGCGGATCGCCATGAACGAGCTCGCTCCCGGCGACCTGGTCATCAAGGCCAACAGCGATGACCCGAACAACCGGCACGTCGTCATCTTCGACGGCTGGGCCGATGCAGCGCACACCGTCTACAAGTCCTACGAGCAGGCCGGCGGCGTCGGCACGCGCTGGAAGCAGCACTCCTACGGCGTCAACGGCAGGGACGGCTACCACGCCTACCGGCCCGTCAACATCGTCGACTGACTCCGCACGGACTCCCGCCGGAAAGCCGCGCCGGGCTCCCGCCCACGCCCTGGACACCTCGCCGCGTCGGCGCGATCCATGCCGGACGTCACCGGCCGGCCTTCCCGAGAAGCAGCCACCAACCCGAAGCGAACACGACACCGCGGCAACCACCGCACACGAAGGGACACATCATGAGGAAGCCCCACGCCCTGCTCATCGCCGGAGCCCTGGCCATGGCCTGCCTGACCTCCACCGCGACCCCCGCCGCAGCCGCTCCCTCCTGCGAGGCCAACGCCATCTGCCTGTGGACCGGGAGGAACGGCGGTGGTGACCTGTACATCTGGCGGGGCGGCTACGTCGATGTACCGCCTGCCTTCCACGACCACACGTACTCCTTCCGGGCCAACCGCTCCGGCTGCTTCATCAACTACAACAACGGCACCAAGGAGAGCCGCCCGGTGCAGGCCGGTGACTACGCCGACAACTACGACCGGGGCTTCGGCGCCAAGCTCGACGCGATCGCGGACCACTGCTGAACGGCGGCGCGTGACCGGGCTCCCCGGCCGCTCAGGAACCCACGGTTCCGGAGCGGCCGGGGGCCCTTTCTCCAGCGGTCACCCGAAAGCGGTGCCGGCCGTACCCGAAAAGGTCAACATCCCACGGCCCGGCCCGCCCCGGGTCCGCCCGTGCCCTAGCGTCCGGCGTCGACACGACCGACGCATCAGGGACGGGCAGGTATCGCCATGAGAGGGACGGATGACCCACTGCGCCGTGCAACAGGCGGGACCGAGGACGTCCGGGACACGCCGGAGGACGCCGCACGGCCGACGGTCCCGCAACCCCCTGCCGTCCCCGGCACGGACACCCAGGAGCTCCCCGAAGCCGCCCCGCCCTCCTTCGGGTCCGAACTGCGAAGGCTGCGCACCCAGGCCGGAGTCTCGCTCGCGGCGCTGTCCGGACGGGTGCACTACAGCAAGGGGTACCTCAGCAAGATCGAGACCGGTGAGAAGCCCGCGAACGCCGACCTCGCCCGTTGCTGTGACGAGGCTCTGGGCGCGGGCGGTGAGCTGATGCGTCTCGTTCCCCGCCCGGTCCGGAACAAGCGCGCGAAGGCCGGACCGCAGACTCCGCCGGCGCCGGCGCAGGACGTCTGCCCGTACCGTGGCCTGGCCGCGTTCGGTCCCGGTGACGCCCAGTGGTTCTTCGGCCGGGACAAGGACACCGCGGCCCTGACGCGACGTCTGGGCGAGCACCTCGCGGACGGCGGTCCGCTGGCCGTCGTCGCGCCGTCCGGAGCGGGCAAGTCGTCGCTGTTGGGAGCCGGGCTCGTGCCGGCGCTCCGGGCCGGGGCCCTGCCGGGATCGCGGCACTGGCCGGTGGCCGTGTGCACCCCCACCTCCCAGCCCCTGCACGAACTGACCCGGCGGATCGGCGCCGCGCTGGGTGGCAGCGTGCCGGTCCCGGACCGGGAAGACGACGGCACGCCGACGGCCCGTGCGGTCGGCTCCGCCCTCGACGCCCGCGCCCCCGGGCGTGCCCCGGCCGACCATCGGCTGGTCCTGGTCGTCGACCAGTTCGAGGAGATCTTCACCCTCTGCTCCGACGAGGCCGAACGCACCGCGTACGTACGGCTCCTGCGCGCCCTCGCGGACCCGCTCCCGGGCGCGGACGGCGAGCTGTCGGCGCCCCGCGCCTTGGTGGTCCTCGGCGTCCGCGGCGACTTCTACGGACGCTGTCTGACGTACCCGCAGCTCGTGCCGGCCCTCTCCGACGGCCTGTTCGTCCTCCCGGCCATGGGCGCCCAGCAGCTTCGCGAGGCCATCACCGGACCTGCCCGCCTCGCCGGGCTCACCCTGGAGCCCGGTCTCGCCGAACTCGCCCTGCGCGACCTGGGCGTCGGCTCCGACGGAGCGGCGGACGGCCCGGCCCGCGCCGCCCTGGGCGTGCTGCCGCTGCTCTCCCACGCCCTGCTGGCGACCTGGCAGCAGCGCCGGGACGCCACCATGACGGTGGCCGCCTGGGAACTCACAGGCGGCCTGCACGGTGCGGTGACCACGACGGCGGAGCGGGTCTGGTCCGGCCTGGACGAGGCGGGCCGTCCCCTCGCGCGCCGGCTGCTGCTGCGTCTGGTCCGCGTCGACGAGGACGCGGGGGAGACCCGCCGCCGGTGCCGCCGTGACCAGTTGACGGCAGGCTTCGCCGATCCCGACAGGGCTTGTGCCGTGGTCGATGTCTTCGTCCGGGCCAGGCTGCTCACGGCCGACGCCGACACCATCGAGATCAGCCACGAGGCGCTGCTGCGTGCCTGGCCCAGGCTGCGCGGCTGGATCGCCGCGGACCGGGCGGGTCTCCTGGTTCACCAGCAGCTCACCGAGGCCGCACGGGCCTGGCAGCGCGAGGGCCGCGACCCGGCCGCCCTCTATCGCGGTACCCGCCTGGCCGTGCTGCGCGAGTGGGCCGCCGACGAGGACCACCGCGCGGGACTCGACGCGCTGGAAGCGGAGTTCCTCGCCGCCGGGGAGCGGCAGCAGGAGCGCGAGGCCGCCGCCGACCAGCGGCAGGCGCGCAGGCGCCGTCAACTGCTCGTCGCCCTGACCGGAGCGCTCGCAGCCGCGCTCGTCGTCGGACTCCTGGCCGTGCAGCAGTGGCGCACCACCGCACAGGAGCGGCGTGTCGCCCTGGCACACGCACTCGCGGCCCAGTCGGCACGGCTCGCCACCGGACAGCCGGAGGAGTCCCTGCGGCTCGCCCGCGAGGCGTACCGGATCAGTCCCGACGCGCAGACCCGAGGTGCGCTGCTCAGTACCCAGACGCAGGCCTTCGCCGGGCGGATCACCGTGGGAAGGGCGCCGGTGAACACGGTCGCCCACAGCCCGGACGGCCATACCCTGGCCACCGGCGGGAACGACGGCGCCGTGCGACTGTGGGACGCCCGCACACGGCGTGCGCTGGCGACGATCAAGGCCTCCGCGAAGCCCGTGTCGACCGTGGTGTTCAGCCGCGACGGACACGCCCTGGCGGCCGGCAGCAGGGACGGCACCGCCCGCGTGTGGGACGTCCGCGATCCGCACAGCCCGCCCACGCGGCCGACGGCTGTCCTGACCGGTCTGGGCCGCAACCGGGTGGCCGTGGCGTTCGCCCCCGACGGACGGACCCTGGCAGCGGGTGGCGCCTCGGCCCGCGGCGGCCGGGGTGAGGTCCGCCTGTGGGCGCCGGCGGGCAGCAGGCCCGGCCGCGCCAGGACACTGGAGGCCGACGCTCCGGTCAAGGCCGTGGCCTTCTCCCCGGACGGCCGCACGCTGGCGGCGGGTGGTACCGGCGGCTCCCTGCGCCTGTGGGACACACGGACCCGGCAGCCCCTCCGCGACCTGCGGGCCGCCGGACAGATCATCGCGGTCGCCTTCAGCACGGACGGCCGCACCCTGGCCACCGGCGGCGACGACCGGACCGTCACCCTGTGGGACCCGGCCGACGGCACCCCGACCGGCGCTCTGACCGGCCCCGGCGACGACATCAACGCGCTCGCGTTCCACCCGCGGCGTGACACGCTCGCCGCCGCGTGCGGAGACGGGACGGTCAGGCTGTGGGACACCGGCAGCCGCTCTCTCCTCGCCATCCACCATGGGCACAGCGACTACGTCCTGGGTGTGGCGTTCGGCCCGGACGGCCGCACGCTCGCCACCGCCGGCTTCGACCACACCCTGGCGTTGTGGAACCTGGCCGGTTCCTCCCTGGCAACCGGAGCCGATGTGCCCGTGTCCGCGGTGGCCTTCGCGCCCGAGGGCCGCACGCTCGCCACCGCCGGCGACCACGGGACACTCGCCCTGTGGCCCTACACCGAACCGGCCGCCGCCGGCACCTTCCTCAAAGGGCACCACGGCCGCCTGCGCGACGTCGCCTTCAGCCGGGACGGGCGGCTGCTGGCCACGGCGAGCGACGACGGCACGGTGCGGCTGTGGGACATCCACCGCAAGAAGCTGACCACCTTCCGCGGTCACCGCGGCACCGTGTTCGCCGTCGCCTTCGCACCGGACAATCGAACGCTGGCGACCGCCGGGGACGATCACACCGCCCGCCTGTGGTCGGTCAGCACGGGCAGGCAGACCGCCGAACTCACCGGCCACACGGACTACGTCAACGGCGTCGCTTTCAGCCGCGACGGCCGGACGCTGGCGACCGCGTCCGACGACCGCACCGTCCGGCTGTGGTCCGTGACGGCCAGGCGGCAGATCGGCCGGCCCCTGCGCGGCCACACGGGTGCGGTGTGGGGCGTGGCGTTCAGCCCCGACGGCACCACCCTGGCCACCGCCGGCAACGACCGTACCGCCCGCCTGTGGGACACGGCCGGCCGCAGCCAGATCGGCGCGGCCATGACCGCCCACACCGGACCGGTGCGGAGTCTCGCTTTCAGCCCTGACGGCCAGACCCTGGCCACCGGCGGCTTCGACCGCACCGTCCGCCTCTGGTCCGCCCGTTCGCGCCGGCTGACCGCCACCCTCACCGGCCACGACGACGCGGTGCAGTCCGTGGCCTACAGCCCCGACGGCACCACCCTGGCCTCCGTCGGGTCCGACGGCACGGTCCGACTCTGGGACCCCGACACCACGCACGTCATCACCCGCATGTGCCGGATCCTGGACGGACTGGACCCGGCCCGCCTCGCCCCCGGCGTCACCTCGGGCACGGTGTGCGAGGGCCGTGGCCATGGGCGCGGCCCGCGTTGAGGACGCGCCCGGTTCAGGCCTCTCCCGTGAGGAGCCGCCGCGGATTGGCTATGCGGAACGCGTACGCCGCGGCTCCGCCCAGGCCGAAGCCGGGGTGCCGCGGCGGCTCGGCGTACGGCCGGTCCGAGCCCTGGACGACGGCGTCGACACCCAGCGCGCGGACGATCGCCTCGACGGCGCGAGGACCGTACGAGGACGTCTCGACGAACACGTCCGGGTCGGCCCCGGCCCCGCCGTCACCCCGGGCGGCGAAGCGCTCACCGTGCAGCGGGGCGAGCCCGGCCAGCAGCGCGAAGCACACCCTGAGGCGTGGATGGCGCGGCCGGCCGAAGGCCCGGAAGGCGAACCAGGCGGCGTGCATCTGCTGGACGTAGGGAACCATCGCGGGCCACCACCCGGGACCCCGCGGCTCGCCGGCGGCGGGGCCCGGGTGGACGAACAGGGGGAGGCCGCGCTCCTCGAGGAGGCCGAGCAACGGGGCACAGCGCGCGTACCCGGCCGCGTCGGCCAGGGCGTTCGCCGGGAGCTGGAGGCCGACGAAGCCCCGGTCGAGGACCTTCGCCGTCGCGTCCGCGTCGACGTCCCGTACACAGGCGGCGGCCCAGGCGCCGAACGGCTCGGGCAGGTCCACAACGCCGTCGTGGTAGGCGTCGAGCAGGGGCCGCGCCTCGGCCGCGGGCAGCCACTCCACGCCGATCGGGGAGGACAGCGAGACGAGCGCGCGGTCGAGGCCGTCGGCGGCGGCGAGTCCCGCGCGCCGGGCGACGTCGTGGTCGGCGGGAGGGATCTCATAGGGCGGCTCACCGGCCAGGAACAGGGTCCAGCCGTCCAGGAACGGCGGTTCGCGGCGGGACCGCAGGGCCGCCACCAGCGACGGGCTCCACAGATGCTGATGCACGTCCACGTTGGTCATGACGCTCCTCCCGGCACGGCGCGCGGTGTGCGCCGGACGCCGTCGCACTCCAGGATCTCGCGCCACACCACCGCGTCCACCCGCGGGCCGGGGCGGGGTGTGCCGAATGAGCGGGCTCCGTCCGCCGGTCGGTGACGGAGCCCGCTCATTCGTGGTGGTGGAGGGTCAGGCGGTGTGCAGCCTCAGCCCGTAGCGATTGAGGATCTCGTTGACGGGCTGGTACCAGGTCTCGCCGCCGGAGCCGCAGTTCCCCCAGCCGCCGGAGGTGACACCCTGTGCCTGGTCACCGCTGATGAAGGAGCCGCCGGAGTCACCGCCCTCGGCGCAGACGCTCGTCTTCGTCATCTGGTGGACGGCCCCCACGCTGTAGTTGACCGTCTCGTTCTTCGCCAGGACGGTGCCGCAGCGCCATTTGGTCGTGGAACCCGAGCGGCAGATGGAAGCACCGACGGGGGCTTCGGCCGAGCCACGCACGAGCTGGTCGGGAATCGTGCCCCAGCCCAGGACCACCGGTACCGTCCACCAGCCGCTGCCGACGTTCACCCAGGCGTAGTCGTCGCCGGGGAACGACGATCCCTGGAAGTTGCCGATGTACGAGCGGTCCCAGCCGTACACCGCGGCACCGGTCCCACCGCAGTGCCCGGCGGTGACGAAGCCGCCGTGCACCGAGAAGCCGATGGAACAGCGGAAGTTGCCGGTGTAGTAGGGGTCGCCGCCCACGGTACCGGCGGCGAAGGTCCGCGGTGCCTCGGCGGTCTGCCTCACCGTCACGGGGCCCGTTTGGCGGGCGCGCGCCAGGAAACCTCGGACATCGTTGTCACCCTGTCGCGCCGCGACGACGTTCACGACGACCTTGTTGGCCCTGGGGTCGACGTACCAGCTGCTGACGCCGGCGGGCGCGGACAGTGCGTCGATGCGCGCCTTCGCCGCGTCGAGCCGCGCCGCGCTGTGTTTCACGAGGCGGACGTTCGAGCCGGTCGCGCGTATCGCCTCGGTGTTCGCGCCCGGGGTGACGGCGATGGTCAGTTTCCCGCTCCCGGCGTCGAACCAGGAGCCGCCGTACGACGATCCCGCCGCGTGCTTCGCCTTCCGCTCCACGGCCGTCGCCGACTTCTCCGCGGCCAGCCGTGCCTCGGCCCGACTCCTGGTCAGGCCCAGATCGCGCTGCATGGCGGAGACGAGTTCGGGGGAGGCGGGTGCCGTTGCCGGGCGTGCGGGGGATTGCGCGGCGGAGGCGGGCAGCGCGCTCGCGGTGGCCCAGGCGCCGAGGAGGAGGAGTGCGGACAGTCCGGTGCGCATGGCTGTCGTGCGTCTCAAGGGAGTGGCCCTTCGTTGTTCCAGCAGTGTGGGGGTGGAACAGCAGAACTCTGAGAGCGCTCTCGCAGCGTGCGCGGCAGAGCTTAGCCATGACTCCCTTGAAGGTCCATACCAATTGCGGGGCCGTTTATTGAGGTGTGGCCGGCACACATGCGCATGACCGCACACGTGTGCCGGGGTCGGTGGGCTTCAGCGCTGGTACAGCCCCACGAGGGTGCCACTCGCGACCTGTCGCTCCTCGACGACCCGGTGCACCTGCTCGGCGCTGGGCGCGTCGGGCAGCACGCACGGCTCCGAGAGGGCGTACAGCCGGAAGAAGTAGCGGTGCGCCTCGTCTCCCGGCGGAGGATGCGGCCCGCCCCAGCCCTGTTCTCCGAAGCTGTTGACGAGCTCGGTGCCGCCGGCCGGGACCTGCCCCGCGTCCACGCCTTCGGCGTGGGGATCGATGCCCACCACGATCCAGTGCGCGAACGTGCCCGACGGCGCGTCGGGGTCCTCGCACATCAGCACCAGCTCGGCCGCGTCGTCCGGCGCCCCGCTCCACGTCAGCGGAGGGGACACGTTCTCGCCCTCGTACGCGTACCGCCGCGTGAGAAAGGCGTGATCATTGAATGCGCTGCTCTTGAGGTCGATGTCGGTCATGTGGCCCGGGGTACCCGCGTCGGCGCGGACGTACCGCTGTCACAGGTCCAGGACCAGCCGGGGCCCGAGGGAGCGGGAGACGCAGATGAGCATGGTGTCGCCGGTGGCGCGCTCCTCGTCGGTCAGCAGGGAGTCGCGGTGGTCGGGCGTGCCGTCGAGCACGTCGGTCTCGCAGGTGCCGCACGTCCCTTCCCGGCAGGAGAAGTCCACGGCGACGCCCGCCTCCTCCACGACCTCGAGGACCGAACGGTCCGGCGGCACGGTGAGGGTGAGTCCGGCGCGGGCCAGCTCCAGCTCGAAGGCCTCGGTGGGCCCCGCGCCGGCTTCCGGCACCGGGGCGAACCGCTCGATGCCCAGCGTTCCGGGCGGCCAGTGCGCGCAGTGCTCCTGCACCGCCCGCAGCAGGGGCTCGGGACCGCAGGCGTGCACCAGGGTGTCCTCCTGGGGCTCGCCGAGGCAGGCGGCGAGGTCCAGCAGACCGTACTCGTCCTGCGGGCGGACGAGTACGCGGTCCCCGTACGGCGCGAGGCGGTCCAGGAACGCCATCGAGGTACGGGAGCGGCCGCCGTACAGCAGCCGCCAGTCGGCCCCCGCGGCCTCGGCGGCCTCCACCATGGGCAGGACGGGTGTGATGCCGATGCCGCCGGCGATGAACAGATGGCGTGCGGCGGGGCGCAGCGGGAAGGTGTTCCGCGGCCCCCGGACCCGCACGGTGGCGCCTTCCACGAGGTGGTCGTGGACATGCGCCGAACCTCCGCGCCCCGCCTGCTCGCGCAGCACGGCGATGTGCCAGGTCCCGCGGTCGGCGGGGCGCCCGCACAGCGAGTACTGACGGATCAGCCCGTCGTCCAGGAGCAGGTCGACATGGGCGCCCGGCGTCCAGGAGGGGAGCGTTCCGCCGTCGGCGCGGCGCAGGGCGAGAGCGACGACACCGTCCGCGGCGGCGGCACGGGTCGCCACGACGAGCGGTTCGTCCAAGGGCAGGTCGGGCATGGCCGGGTGGACCTCCTGGTGGTGGGGGGGAGAGAGCGGGGCGGGTCAGGCCAGGGCGTCGGCGGCACGCTCGGTGATCAAGTGTGCCGTCTCGTTCACCGAGTGCAGGACGATCCGGCCGCCCGGCAGTCGCCGTATCCGGCTGACCGAGGTGTAGCCGGGGTGGAACCAGAACATCCGGGGCATGCCCAGCACCGTCGCCAGGTAGGTGTTGGTGATTCCGCCGTGGCACACGGCCGCGATCCGTCCGCCGGGATGGGTGTCGAGGATGGTGTCCATGGCCCGTGCGGCACGCGCGCGGAAGGCGTCCCAGTCCAGGTCGGGCACGAAGTCCTCGTACCTCCCCTCGGCGAGCGCCGCCGCCCGGGGGTCGTCGGCGCCGATCTGCTCGGGTGGCGTGTAGGGATGCGAGACATCGGTGTCCCACTCGCGCAGGTCGTCCAGCACGGTGGCGGTCTTGCCGGTCAGGCGCTCCAGGGGCGCGACCGTCTCGCGTGCCCGCCGGAACGGGCTGGTGTACAGGGCGTCGACGTCCTCGTGCACGAGCCAGGCGGCGAGCCGTTCGGCCTGGGCGTTGCCCTCCGGCGACAGCCCCGGGTCGAACACGCCCGCGAGCGGAAGGCCGTGCCGGATGAGGAGGACTTCGGTCATGGTGATCCTTCGTACGGAGGGTGCGGAGGGTGAGAGGGCCCGCGGAGCGTGCCTTGAGGGCAGAGGGTGCGGAAGGTGCCTAGTGGTGCGGTGGGCGGTGGAGAGGCGCGGTGGGTGGTGGCCGGATCAGCCGGCGATGGTCCGCTCGGAGCGCCAGTAGGGGCGGCGCATCGCGCGCTTGTCGAGCTTGCCCATCGCGTTGCGCAGGAGCTCGGGAACGAACTCGTACGACTTGGGGCATTTGTAGGCCGCCAGCCGGTCGCGGCAGAACCGGTCCAGCTCCTCGGCCGTCGGGGCGTCCGCGGCGGCCACGACCAGGGCCCGCAGTGACTCGCCGAAGTCCGGGTCGGGCACGCCGATGACCGCGACCTCCGCGACCGCGGGGTGCAGGCGCAGCGCCGCCTCGCTCTCGGCCGGGTACAGGTTGACGCCGCCGGACACCACGACGTCCGCGGCCCGGTCGGTGATGAAGATGTAGCCGCTCGCGTCGACGTAGCCGATGTCGCCGAGGGTGAAGACACCCGGGGACAGATAGGCGTCCCTCGTCTTGTCGGGGTCCGCGTGGTAGCGCACGCCTCTGTCCTCGGGTGCGCGGAACGCCAGCAGGCCGCGTTCGCCGGGCGGCAGCGGACGCCCGTCGTCGTCGGTGACCAGGACCTCCAGCGGGGGCTCGACCCGTCCGACCGAGCCCGGGTGCTCCAGCCACTCGGTGCTGCTGATGCGGGCCACTGTGCCCGCCTCGCTGGCACCGTACGACTCGGTCAGGACCGGCCCGAACCACTCGATCATGGCCCGCTTCACCTCCGCCGGACACGCGGACCCCGTGTGGGAGACCTGGCGGAGGCTGGAGACGTCGTACCGGGCGCGCAGGTCCTCCGGCAGCGCCAGCAGCCGCTGGAAGTGGGTGGGGACCATCACCGCGGAGGTGACCCGCCACTTCTCCACACGGCTCAGGAACGCCTCCGCGTCGTACCTGCCGAGCACGACCACCGGATGACCGGCCACCAGGTGACGAAGGGACGTCAGCGGCGCGTTGTGCTGCAGCGGTCCGCAGACCAGGTGTGGGCCGGGCGGGAACCCCGGCCGGGCAGCCAGCGCGGCGAGATAGGCCGAACTGTCGCTCACCGGACCGCTCACCCAGCGCACCTCGGTGCCGCGCGCCCGGCCCGTCGTGCCCGAGGTGTAGACGAGGGGCGGCCTGGCGGGTCTGCCCGCGGGGACGCTCCGCTCGGCGGGCGCGGCCGCCAGCCACAGATCCCAGTCGAAGGCGTGCCCCGTCGCCGGGGTGCCGTGCATCACGATCGGCAGCCCCAGTTCGCGGGCCGCGTCCAGGGCGGCGCCCGCGCCGGCGGGTCCGGTGACGATCGCGGTCGCGCCCGCGTCGGTGATCTGGTCGACGAGTTCGCCCGCCGTCAGGTGGCGGGACGTGGCCACGGTTCCCACTCCGGCGCTGAGCCCTGCCAGATGGGCGACCAGTGTGGGGATGGCGTTGTCGCCGAGTACGGCGACCCGGTCGTGGGGACCCGGCGCGAGCTCCAGCAGCCGCGCGGCGGCCCGAGCCACCTGGTCGGCCAGTTCCGACCAGGACAGCACGTCCCAGTCGTCCACCAGGGCGGGCTCGTCGGGTATCTCCCGGGCGCGACGGTCGAGTGGCAGCGTCATGGCTCCTCCGGCGGCTCCTCGATCCTCTCCCGGCTGACGGGAGAGTCGATGCCGAGACTGTAGCGTTTATCAAGAAAGTAGGGAACACTCGGATGCGATACGGCGGCACTGCGGCGCGATTGCCAGGTAAGGATCGCCATACGGTGCACTCGGCCCCGTCCCGCCGTTACTCAAGCTGTCATCTGGTAAGTGTCGTCGTGAGCTGAGGAGGACCCATGTCCCAGCCGGATATGGACACCTGGCGCACCGGGGTCCGGGAGTGGCTGGCCACCGTGCTGGAACCGGGCCAGGAGTCCGAGCCTGCCGGCGGCACGGAGGACCTCGCGGTGTTCCACAACCTCACGGAGGACGAGGAGCGCCTGCTGCTGGAGCGCTGCCGCGCCTACCAGCGCGCCCGGTTCGACGCCGGATACCAGGGCCTGACGCTCCCCCGGGACAAGGGAGGCCAGGGACTGAGCGCCGCCCACGTGGCCGCCTTCGCCGACGAGGAGTCGGCGTTCCGGGTGCCGCCGTCGACCGAGCTGATCAGCGTGACGGTGCGTCTGGTCGCGATGGCCGTCTCCCTGTTCGGCACGGCCGAGCAGCGCGCGCACCACGCACGCGCGTTCCTGCGCACGGACCTGCTGGCCTGCCAGCTCTTCAGCGAACCAGGAGCCGGGTCCGACCTCGCCGCCCTGCGCACCCGGGCGCGGCCGGACGGCGAGGACTGGGTGATCGACGGCCAGAAGGTGTGGACCTCCGGAGCCCAGTTCGCCGACTACGGTCTGCTGCTCGCCCGCACCGATCCGGACGTCGTCAAACAGGCCGGCATCACCGCCTTCCTGGTGCCGATGGACACTCCCGGCGTCGAGGTGCGTCCCATCCGCCAGATGAGCGGCGGCGCGTCCTTCAACGAGGTCTTCCTCAGCGAGGTACGCGTCCCCGACCGGCTCCGGATCGGGCGTCCCGGCCAGGGCTGGGAGGTCGCCACCACCACCCTCGCCTTCGAACGGACCGCCTCCGGCAGCGGCAACCGGCGCAAGGGCGGCACCTTCGCCGACGTCCTCGCCCTCGCCCGATCCCTCGGCCGCACGGGGGACCCGCTGGTCCGCCAGAACCTCGCCGACCTGTACGTGCGCACCGTGCTGCGCGCGGCCACCGTGGACCGGGTCGCCCGGACGAGCGCGGCCGGAGGCAGGCCGGGCCCCGAGGCGTCGCTGACCAAACTCATGGCCTCCGACCTGCTCACCCGTACAGGGCAGGTCGCCGCCGAGCTGATGGGCGCCCGGATCACCGCCGACACGGGGGAGCCGGGCACGTTCGCGTGGACCCAGCACCTGCTCGGCGCCCCCGGCTACCGGCTCGCCGGAGGCACCGACCAGATCCAGCGCAACCTCATCGGCGAGCGCGTCCTGGGGCTGCCGGCGGAGCCGCGGGTGGACCGGGTGCCGTTCTCGGAACTCCCCGGCGACTGACGGACAGGGCCCTTCCCGCCCTCCCTTTTCCGGCCCCCTCATTGCGAGCCTCACAAAGGAGTGACATCGATGGATCTGGGACTGACAGGCGCCAAGGCGCTGGTGACCGGTGCGAGCCGGGGCATCGGCCGGGCGATCGCCGGAACCCTGGCGGCCGAGGGCTGCGCGCTGGCGCTGTGCGCCCGGGGCGAGGAGGCGCTCGCCAAGGCCGCCGCCGAGCTGCGCGGCGAAGGGGCGACGGTGTTCGCCGAGCCGGTCGACGTCACCGACCCGGCGGCGCTGGCGGGCTTCGTGGAGCGGGCGGCCGGCGAACTGGGCGGCCTGGACCTGCTGGTGTCCAACGTGTCGGCGGGCAACGTCAAGGGCCCGGGATCCTGGGAGGCCAGCCTGCGCGGTGACCTGATCCCGTTCGCGGGACTCGTCGAGGCGGCCCTGCCGCACCTGGAAGCCTCCGAGCGGGCCGCCGTGGTCGCCATAGGCACCACCAACGCGTCCGACACCGCCCGCCCCGCCGGAGCCAACTCCTACTCCGCCCTGAAGGCCGCAGTCGTCCAGCACGCCTCCGCCCTCGCGCACTCCCTCGCGCCGAAGGGCATCCGCGTCAACACCGTCTCGCCCGGCCCGATCGACTTCCCCGGCGGCGCCTGGGAGACCATCCGCACCAGCCGCCCGGAGGTGTACGAGGAGGTCCTCGCCATGCTGCCGATCGGACGGTACGGCACGGCGGAGGACGTGGCGGCGGCGGTGGCGTTCCTGCTCGGGCCCAGGACCGGCTCCTTCTGCGTCGGTGTCAACCTCGTGGTGGACGGCGGGCTGCTGACCCGCGTCCAGTACTGAGCCGTGGCGGGCCCGGCCGGCCGTCTGGACGCCGTACTGGTCTGCGGCGGCAGGTGGCACGACTTCGACTACGCGCGGCTGCGGTTGCTGGACCTGCTCGGTGAGCACGGGCGGGTGCGGACGACTGTCCACCAGGACTACGACTGCGTGCCCGAACTGGAAGGGGCCGACCTGCTCGTCACCTACACCTGCGATGTACGGCCCCGGCCGGAGGAGCGCAAGGCGCTGGCACGGTTCGTGGAGCGGGGCGGGCGCTGGCTCGCCCTGCACGGCACGAACTCCGTGATCGAGGCGCCGGCTCCCGGTGGGCCGCGGGTGTTCACCACGCCGCGGCTCCTCGGGGAACTGGCGGAGGTGCTCGGCAGCCAGTTCCTGGCTCATCCGCCGATCGAGCCCTATGAGGTGCGGGTGACGCGGCCCGGGCATCCGCTGGTCGCCGGGATCGAACCGTTCACGGTCACCGACGAGCTGTACGTGTGTGAGCTGCACGGCGAGCTGGACATGCTGCTGCACGCCGGGTACACGGGACAGTGCCGTGGCTTCGCCGAGGGCGACGCCGCCCTCGACGATGTGCCCCGGCCTGTGCTGTACCTGAAGCGGTACGGGGGTGGTGAGGTCTGCTACTTCACTCTTGGTCACTGCCGGGGCCGGTACGACATGCAGGACCTCGGTGTCGAGGACACGGGGCGTGTGGACCGGGGGCCTTGGCAGACGCCGGAGTTCCTGACGGTGCTGCGGCGGTGTGTGGGGTGGGCGGTGGGTGAGTCCTCCGGCTGACCACCGGGTTCTCCACCGGGGGCCGGCCGGAGGACCCCCGCTCCTCAAACGCCGGAGGGGCTGGTTGCGGGGCGAGGCCCCCCCCAGGGGTGGGCCGCAAACCAACACAACCAAACCAACCCCACCCACCCATCCCCGGGCCTTGGGGGGGGGACCCAAGGAGGGGGAAGG
>NZ_JBVIEE010000005.1:434634-514911 GCF_055572015.1 Streptomyces sp. NPDC030840
TGGTTGGACAGCTGGTTCCCCCATGGGGGGTCGGTGGGATCCCCCCCTCCCCCAAAGGGTGGGGGGTGTGGGTGGCGGCCCTCTCCCTTTGGGGTCCTCGCCCCGCAACCAGCCACAGCAAACCCGCACCAACCCACCCGCCCCGGGACCTGGGGGCGGAGCCCCAGGGATGGGACGGGTAGGGGCGGCGGGGGGGCGAGGAAACCCCCCGGCCCCCCGCGCCGCGTCACCCGTGCGGCAGCACCACCGCACGCCCGCTGATCTCCCCGGCGTGCAGGCGCTCGTACGCCACCGGTGCCTCCTCCAGCGAGAACGTCTCCACGTGGGAGGTGACCAGCCCCCGCCGGGCGAGTTCGACGACGTCCATGAGTTCCGCCCGGCTGCCCCAGTAGGGGAACGAGGCGGACACCTCGAACGGGAGCCCGCCGCCGAAGCCGACCGCCAGCGTCCCCCCGCCGAGCCCGACGATCGTCACGTCGCCCTCCGTCGCCACCGACGCGGCGGCCACCGCCAGTGTCGGCTCTGCCCCCACGAAGTCCAGCACCACCTCGGCCCCCACTCCACCGGTGAGTTCCCGTACCCGCGCCGCCGCCCCGTCTTCGGAGAGCAGCGCCTCGTGGGCGCCGACGGATTCGGCCAGCTCCAGCTTCTCCTTGCTCACATCGAGGGCGATCACCCGCGCGGGCGTCAGCGCACGCAGCAGCTGCACGGCGAGATGCCCCAGACCGCCGACGCCGATCACCACCGCGGTGCTGCCCGGCACCAGCTTGGGCAACGACCGGCTGATCGCGTGATACGGCGTCAGCCCCGCGTCGGTGAGCGGGGCCGCCTGCACCGGGTCGAGCCCGTTCAGGGGCACCAGGTGGCGGGGCGAGTCCACCAGCATGTACTCGGCGAGGGCACCGGGGGAGCCGAGCCCGGGCGGCATGATGCCCAGCCCGGCGGCGTGCGGACAGCAGTTCTCCTTCCCCTCGGCGCACTTGCGGCAGTGCCCGCAGCCCCAGGGGCCGTACACCGCCACCGCGTCCCCCTCCTCCACGCCGGTGACACCGCTTCCCACGCCCGCGACCGTGCCGACACCCTCATGACCCAGTGTCATCGGCAGTGCGTAGGGAAACGACTCCTCGGGCCAGCCCATGACCGCCAGATCGGAGTGGCACAGCCCCGCCGCCGTCACCTTCAGCAGTACCTGGCCGGGGCCGGGGCGGGGCTCGGGCACCTCGACGACCTCGGGGGCCTGTCCCACCCGCCGGTATTGCACAGCCTTCATTTCTGAACCTCCTGCAGAGAGACGGGCACCGGGTTTTCAGTCGGCGGTGGAAGCACCGGTGCCGGTGGTCGATGAATTGACCTTCCGGCGGCGCAGCGATGCGGGCAGGGCGATCCGTCCACCCGTCAGGACCAGCGCGATGATGAGGACCGACCCGGTGAACAGGTTCGCGGCCCACTGCGCGCTGGTGGCGAGCCCGAGCCCCGTGATCCCCGTGCCGAGCAGCAGCACCGCCAGCACCGTGCCCCAGGCGTTGAACCGGCCCGCCCGTAGCTGGGTGGCCCCGACGAACGCCGCCGCGTACGCCGACAGCAGGTACGGTGTGCCGGCGGTCGGCGACCCGGACCCCACCGAGGACGCGAAGACGACGCCCGCGAATCCGGAGAGCAGAGCGGACGCCACGAGGGTCAGGAAGCGCAGCCGGTCGGTGCGCACACCCTGCAGACGCGCCGCGTCGGTGTTGAAGCCGGTCGCGTACAACCGGCGCCCGGTGGCGGTGTGTTCCAGCAGGAACCAGATGGCCACCGTGGCGAGCAACAGGTACAGCACCGGCAGCGTGATGCCGCCCGCGTCCAGCTGGGCGATGTTCGCGAACGGCTTGGCGAGCAGTTGGACACCGGTGATGGAGCTGTCGTTGGTGACCATGGTGATCAGGGACTGGATCAGCGCCCCCGTGGCCAGGGTGGCGATGAAGGAGTCGACCCGCAGCAGCACCACCACGACGCCGTTGACCACCCCGATCAGGAGTGCGGCGGTCATCGCCAGGGCAATCGCGGTACCGGGCCCGAGCCCGGCCGAGACCAGGAAACGGGCGGTCAGCACGCTGGTGAGCGACATGGTGTAGGCGACCGACAGGTCGAAGACGCGCGCGGCGAGCGGCGGTACGACGCTGAGCGCGACCAGACCCGCCACGGCGTTGCCGTTGAGTACCTGCTTCACCGTCGTGACGGTCGGGAACGTCTCCGGAACCCAGACGGAGAAGAGCACGACGATGAGCAGCCACACGTAGACGGCGCCGATGTTCCGGAACGACAGAGTGGCCGCCGTGCGCCGGGCCAGGGCCTTCGGGGCGGACGGCGCGGGCCCGTCCGGTGAGGACGGGCGGAGCTCCGCGGCCCGGGTCGGGGTGGAGGTCATGTCATTCGGTCCCTTCCATGGCGTGGACGAGCGCGCGCTCGGTGATCTGCCGGCCGCTGATCTCGCGGACGATCCGGCCGTCCCGCACCACCAGGACACGGGTGCACAGGGCGAGCAGGTCCTGGGTGTCGGACGAGGAGACGATGACGCCCATTCCCTCGGCGGCCTGGCGCTCGATGAGGTCGTACAGCTGGAGCCGGGTGCCGATGTCGACACCCGCCGTGGGTTCGCAGAGCACCAGCACCTCGGGACGCTGGGCCAGACAGCGCGCCATGACGACCTTCTGCTGGTTGCCGCCACTCAGGGTGGTGATGCGGGCCCCGCGCCCGGCCGCCCGTACCGCGACCCGCTCGATCCACTCGTCGGCGAGTGCGGAGTCGCGGCGCCGGCGCAGCCGTCCGGAACGGCCGCGGAACCGGTCGAGGAGAGGGAGGGTGAGGTTCTCCCCGACCGAGAAGTCCCCGATCACCCCCTCCCCGGCCCGGTCCGCGGGGACCAGGGGGAGACCGAGCCGGTGGGCGTCGCGCACGTCGGCCCACCGCTCGGACCGCTCCGGCAGCCGCAGCGTGCCGCGCACCGGCCCGGGGTACGCCCCGCACACGGCGTACGGCACGATCTCGTGGCCGGAACCCACGAGCCCGGTGATCCCCAGCCGTTCGCCCGGGGCGAGGTCGAAGCCGACGCCGCGCAGAGGGCCGGCCCACAGGCCGCGGACCTCCAGCACGGGTCCGGCGGAAGCGGACACGGCCGAGGGCGGCCGGTGGTCGGTCTCCATCTCCTCGCCCGCCATCAGCTCCGCCAGTGAGCGCGGAGTGAGTTCGGTGACCGGGCGGGTGGCGATCCGGCGTCCGCCGCGGATCACGGTGACCCGGTCGGCGAGCGCGAAGATCTCGTCCATCCGGTGCGAGACGTACAGGACGCTCGCCCCGGCGTCGCGGATCTCCCGCACGATGTCGAAGAGCCGGCCCACCTCGGCCGGTGGCAGAACGGCGGTCGGCTCGTCGAGGACCAGGACACCCCGCCGCCCCTCCCAGCCCTGCAGCGCCGCGGCGATCGCCACCACGGCGCGCTGGACGGGGGTGGCCAGGGACAGGGGCCGGCGTACGTCGATGCCGAGGCCGAAGCGCTCCACCAGCGCGCTCGTCCGCCGTTCCATCTCCGACCAGCGGATGTTCCCGAGAGCCGTACGGGCGAAGCCGCGGCTGAGCGCGAGATTGTCCGTGGCGCTGAGCTCACCCACCAGCCCCAGCTCCTGGTGGACGAAGCGCAGCCGGTCGTGCCGTGAGCCGGTGACCTGACCCAGGTCGAACGGCTCGCCGTCGAGTTCGGCGACCGCTCCCGGCTCGGCGTGGTGGTATCCGGCGAGCACCTTGATGAGGGTGGACTTGCCGGACCCGTTGGGCCCGATCAGGGCGTGGATCTCGCCGTGGGCGATCTCCAGGTCGACGTCCTTCAGCGCCTGGGTCCCGCCGAACCTCTTCGACAGCCCGGCCACGCGCAGCACCGGCCGGCCGGGGTCCGTCTCGTCGTGTTCCTGCCGTGTCTGTGTCGACGTGTCGGCACGCACCGTCTTCCCCTCCTTGTCCTCGGATGCGTCCATGACGCGGGAAGGGCCCGCCGGTGACGGTCGCCACCGGCGGGCCGGCCGGGTCAGCTCAGGCCCCACAGCGCCCTGAACTGCGCCTCGTAGGCCTCGACCAGCGGGAAGTCACCGTCGGCGGACGGGAGGTTGTCCTTGGTGACGAGCATGTTGGGCAGCACCGCCTTCTGGTCCACGGCCATCGACTGGCCGGTGAAGTGGCGGGCCAGCGCGTCGGCCTGGAGCCATGCCAGCTCGTGGGAGTTCAGTGCCATCGCGCCGTCGGTGAGACCGCTCTGGATGTACTGGTAGTTCTGCGCGTCACCGACGTTGACGGCGATGCTCTTGCCGGTGATGCCGGCGGTCTTGAGCGCCGCGGGGACACCCACGTTGAGCAGACCCAGCGAGAAGACGACGTGGGTCACCTTCGGGTGCGACCTGAGGTACGACGTCACCCGGTCCGGCATGTCCTTGCCGACCGCCGTGATCGGCACGTCGACGGTGTCCAGCGGGCAGCCGTCGCACCACTCCTTGTACTTGGCCGCGAACGTGTCCTTCACGGGCTTGAGGATCGTGTAGGCCGGCAGGTCGAAGTACACGGCGTTGGCCTTGGCGCCGCTGTCGGCGACGACCCACGAGGCGATCATCTCGCCCTGGATGGCGACGTCCTTCGGCCCGTTCTTCAGCAGGGAGACGCCGCCGCCCGTGATGTCGTCGGCGTTCGACTGGATGACGGGGATGCCGGCCTTCTTGAGCTTGGCCAGCTGCTTGGCGTACACGGCGCGCGGGAAGCCGGAGCCGATGACGGCGTCCGGCTTGTCGCGCACGGCCTGCTCGTAGGCGGCCTGGACGGACTCCGGCGTGCCCTGGGTGGCGATCCGCTTCACCTTCCAGCCCAGTTCCTTGGCGGCGGCCTCGAAGAAGTCGGCGAGGTCCTTGCAGGACTGCACGCCGCACAGAATGAAGTCGATCTCCTTGCCCTTGGGGATCTTCTTGCCCACGGGCTCGGTGACGGGTATCTGGGCCGGGCGCTCGGCGTACTTCTCCAGAGCCGCACGAGCCGCCGTGAGCCCGGGGGAGTCGGCCGCCGCCTGTGACGCGTCGGCGGCGGGAGTCGCGTCGCTGCCGCACGCCGCCAGGGAGAGCAGGGCGGTGACGGGGACGAGGGCGGTGAGGGCGCGGCGCACCGCGCGGCGGGGTCGGAAACTCATCGTCGAGTACTCCCGTGGTGTGGCGCCTGCGTGGCCGCGGGACCGCGTCGCTGGCGCGTCCGCGGCCTTCGGGATTCAGGCGGATCCGGTGCCGCCCCGGCCGGGACGGCACCCTTCGACATGTCAGAGGTCGGGTGAACCGCCGTCGTGGGGTACGGCGCGGGCCGCCGGTGTGACCGTGCGGCGCTGATGCTGGCGCGGGAGATCTCCGCGCCAAGGGCAGATACTTTTGAGGCACTACAGTCTCAAGTGGGTCGGAGTGTGACACGCTCCGGCGTGATTGGGGAGGGGGGAGTCGCAATGAATTCAAGGATGAGATGCGTACCTTCACGAGGGCCTCGGGTGGTGCGGGGTCCGGTCGTCGTCGTGAGTGTTGCTCCGGCCGGGGGCTGCTAACTACACTCGCTCTAAAGTTTCTGCCGGAGGAGAGATGATGGACGAATCGTCGGAGTGGGGCACGGCGCGGTGCCCGGGGCCCAGCGTCCAGGACTATCTCGACCAGGACAGCCGCCCCGTCCCCGCCGCCTTGCGGTACGACAGGAACGATCACCTCGGCAGCGAGGACATCGACGCGGCACGCTTCACCTCCCGTGAGTGGGCGGAGCGCGAGATGCGGCAGGTGTGGCGGCGTGTCTGGCAGTTCGCCTGCCTGGAGAGCGAGATCCCCGAGGTCGGCGACCACGAGATCTACGAGATCGGCGACGACTCGCTCATCATCGTGCGCACGGCTCCCGGTGAGATCCGCGCCTTCGTCAACGTGTGCCTGCACCGCGGCCGCAAGCTGCGCACCGGCGGCGGCAACGTCCGCGAGTTCCGCTGCGCGTTCCACGGGTTCGCCTGGAACCTCGACGGGACCATGCAGTCCCCGCCGTGTGCCTGGGACTTCCCCCATGTCAGCCCGGAGAAGTTCACGCTGCCGGAGGCCAAGGTGGCCACCTGGCGCGGCTTCGTCTTCATCAACATGGACCCGTACGCGGAGTCCTTCGACAGCTACCGCGGCACCTTCGACGACTACTACATCTGGCCGCTGGAGAACCGCTACAAGTCGCTGCACATCGCCAAGGTGCTGCCCTGCAACTGGAAGGTCGCCCAGGACGCGTTCATCGAGTCCTTCCACGTGATCGCGACCCATCCGCAGATGCTTCCGTGGCTCGCAGACGCCAACTCGCAGTACGACGTGATGGCGGACCAGCCGAACTGGAGCCGGATGATCAACATCCAGGGCGCTCCCAGTCCTCACGTGGCGGAGTCGGTCACGGAGGAGGACGTCCTGGAGACGTTCTACGATTCGCGTGCCTTCTACTCGGCGGCCCAGGGCCGTGACCTGGTGATGAGCGAGGGCGACGAACTGCCCGCCATTCCCCCGGGAGGCACCGCCCGCCAGGTCCTCGCCCAGCGGATGCGCGAGCAACTCGCGGCCGGCTCGGGCCAGGACTTCTCCCAGACCGCCGACACCGAGCTGCTGGACGCGATCAACTACCTGCTGTTCCCCAACTTCAACCCCTGGGGCGGAGCGAAGTCCAACATCATCTACCGGTTCCGGCCCAACGGCCTCGACCCGGACTCCTGCACCGCCGAGATCATCTTCATGTCGGCGCCGAAGGAGCCCGGTGAGATGCCCCCACCGGCGAAGATCCGCTGGGTTCCGGAGGACATGCTCTTCGCGGACATCCCCGAACTCGGTGTGCTCGGGCCCGTCTTCGACCAGGACTGCGAGAACCTGCCGTACGTCCAGCAAGGACTGAAGGCCATGCGCAAGCCGGGCATCACCCTGGCCAACTACCAGGAGAGCCGCATCCGTCACTTCAACCGGACGCTCGACGCGTGGATGAACCGGTGACCGTGACCCACCGGGTGGCCGTACGGCCCTCAGGCGCCGAGATCGACGTGCTCGACGGCGAGGACCTGTTCAGCGCCGCCCAGCGGCTCGGCTACCGCTGGCCCACCGTCTGCGGCGGCAAGGGCACCTGCCGTACCTGCTACGTCCAGGTCGAGGAGGGCGTCGAGAACTGCTGCCCGGTGGGCCCGTTGGAACGCGAGGGAATCGAAGCCCTGCGCAAGCCGGTGGACGGCCTGACCCGGCTCGCCTGCCGGCTCCGGGTCGCCGGTCCGGTGACCGTGACCAAGCGCGGCGTACGCCGCCCAGTGCAGGAGTGAGCGCCCATGTCCAAGCAAGTGATCCACCCGCTGACCGGGCACGTGTACCGGCTCACCGAGGACGGCCTGGTCGAGGTGACCGACCCCGCGACCGGCGCGCAGGGCATCTTCGACTTCCAGGCACGGTGGCAGTCGGGCGAACTGCGCCACGCCGACCTCCAGATGGCCGGCTGGGTCGGCAGACTCGCCCAGCGGCGCACCACCCGGCAGCCGGAGGAGTGACCGGTGGGACCGCGTACCACCCGCGTGGTCTGTCTGGTGCGCCGCCCCGACGGAGAACCGGCCCCCGGTGACTTCGCCGTCGAGGAGCGCCCGTTGCCGCCGCTCGGTGAGGGGCAGTTGCTCGTCCGCAACCTCTACATGAGCGTCGACCCGTCCATGCGCGGCCGGCTGGAGAGCACCGAGAAGCACTACACGCACAACTTCACGCCCGGATCACCGCTCGACGGCCGGGCCCTCGGCGTCGTCGAGGAGAGCCGCTGTGCCTCCGTGCCGCCGGGCACGTACGTACGCCACCAGCTCGGCTGGCGGGAGCGGGCCGTGCTCACGGCCGCGGACACCGACGGCGCGGGCCGCATCGACCCACGGCTCGCCCCGCTGCCCACCTGGCTGGGGCTGCTCGGCCAGACCGGCTTCACCGCGTACGTCGGCCTCACCAGGATCGCCGAACTCCGCGCCGGCGACACCGTGTTCGTGTCGGCGGCGGCCGGGGCGGTGGGCGGTGCCGCCGGACAGTTCGCCCGGCTGCTGGGGGCGCAGCGCGTCGTGGGCACCGCGGGCGGACCGGACAAGTGCGCCCTGCTGGTGAAGGAGTTCGGCTACGACGCCGCCGCCGACTACCGGGCCGAGCCCGTGCGGGAGGCGCTGGCCCGGCTGGCGCCCGAGGGCCTCGACGTGTACTTCGACAACGTCGGCGGCGAGCAACTGGCCGCCGCCCTGCACGCGTTGCGGACCGGCGGCCGAGTCGCCCTGTGCGGCATGATGTCGCAGTTCGGCGCCGAGCGGCGGTCCGCCGACATCAACCAGCTGATCCAGGCCGTCCTCAAACGCCTCACGCTGCGCGGCTTCATCGTCCGCGACCACGACGACCTGCGGCCGGAGTTCGAGCAGCGGGTCGCCGCCTGGCTGCGTGAGGGCCGGATCACCGCGCGCGAGACGGTCGTCGACGGCCTGGAGAACGCCGCGGGCGCGCTGCTGTCGCTGCTGGACGGCGGCAACGTCGGCAAGATGCTGGTCCGCGTGGGCGACTGACCCCGCTGAACGGCGCCCGGCCGGCGCCTGCCCGACGATTCCCGTCTGCCTCGCGACGCCCGGCACGCCGAGAACACGCACCGGACGCCGCTCCTTCTCCCGCGGAGATCCAGCGGAGGAGATCCATCAGAAGGGCCCTGGGCCCGAGGGCGCCGTTCAGCGCATGGGACGCGACACCGCGACCGTGTGGGCCTCCAGCGAGACCCCGACCCGGGTCAGCCCGGCCGAGGCGGCCCGGAAGTCCTTGATGTGCGGGGTGGCGAAGTGCTCGTCGAGGGCGCGCTGCGACGTCCACCGCTCGTACACCCGGATCCGCCGCTCGTCGGCGGGGTCGGCCGTCATCGCGTAGTCCAGGCAGCCGGGTTCCTCCTCGCGGGTGCGCCGGCCGAGCTCGACGAGATGCCGCAGCATCGTGTCGCGGTCGCCGGGTGCGTAGTCCATCCAGCCGGCGACAATGATCTGCTCCGACACGTCTGTCATGGTGTTCCCTTCCACAGGTCATGACCGCGGGCCCGCCGCTCCCGGGCAGGGGGAGCGACGGGCCCGCGGCGTTCTCAGACGCCCAGTGCCGCCGGGACGCCGTCCACGGTGACCGTGCCGTTGTCGCCGTCGACCGTGATCACCATGCCGTCCCGCAGCCGCTGCGTCCCGCCCTCGACGGAGATGACCGCCGGGATGCCCAGCTCGCGGCAGACCACCACGGCGTGGCTGTTGAGCGCGCCCACGTCCACCACGGCCGCCCCGGCGACCAGGAACAGCGGGGTCCAGGCCGCGTCGGTGATCGGCGCGACCAGCACCTCTCCCGGCTCCAGGGCCTCGCACGAGGCCGGGTCGGTGACCACCCGCACCCTGCCGGTGTACGTGCCGTGGCTGCCGCCCACACCGCTGAGCACGTCGCCCTCCACGGCCGCCTCGGTGCGCCCTCCGGCGCGCCGCGGCCAGGCGTCGATCTCGGTCTGCGCGTCCTCGGCCACGAAGAACGGCGGTTCCAGCTCGTGCAGTCCGGCGTACTCCGCGAGCCTCTGCGCGATGACCGGGCCGAAGGACTCCGGGGCGGCGACGTAGTCGTCGAGCTCGGTGTCCAGCAGCATCATCACGTCCTCGGGCCGTGCGAAGCGCCCCGCCTCGACCCCGCGGCGGCCGAGTTCCCGGATCGCCATGCGGATCTCGTTGACGACGGTCACGCAGTTCGCCTTGGTGCGCTCGCGGGCCGGGATCCACACCTGGGAGGCGTGCATGCCGGCGTCGAACATCGGCTGGGTGTCCTCGGGCAGCGCGGCCCGGATCTCCTGCGCCGTCCGCTCGCGCCGCTCAGTCAGCCGGGCTCGCCTGGCGGCCGGCGAGTCGTCGTCCGGGCTGTGCCGGATCCGGTCGACCAGGGTCAGCGCCTGGAGGGGAGCCGCCTCCCAGGACAGGGCGTGGATGTCCCACTCGTTGGGGCCGCGGTCGCCGGACTCGGCCAGGAACTCCTCGAAGGAGTCACGGAACGCCTTCACGTCCCCGATCGCCCCGTCGAGCGCCGACTCCACCGCGGCCGCGCCCTGGTCGAAGAGCGCGGTGAGCTCCGCCGAGGCCGCGACCTGCCGGGACAGCGTCCACAACCCGGCCGACGGGGACGCCGAGTCGACGTCACCGAGGCCGCCGATGAGGTCGAGCATGGCGTCGGGACGGCCCACGCTCGCGCACAGCGGGCCGAGGATCGCCGGCCCGACGGACGCGGGCAGCGACGACTCGACGTGCCGCTGGAAGGTCGTCTCCACCTCGTCGAGCAGGGAGCGCGCGTGGGCCACCAGCTCGGCGTCCGGCAGACCCGTCAGGTCCGGCCGGTCGCGGCGCAGCCGCCGCAACCGCTCCTGGTCGGCATCGGCCTCGGGGAAGTTGCTCTGGCCCAGCATCCGCTGGAGCGTCGCGCCCGCCTTGGCCGTGAGTTCCCCGTCCTGGTCGTCCGGGTGCGCCACGTACGCGGGGGTGTCGGAGCGCTGGCCGACGAAGGCCGCGTCGATCTGGTCGGCCGTCTGGCCCATGCGGATGCCGAACAGCCGCATGTGCGACAGGTTGAGGTAGAAGTAGCCGCCGAACATCCCGACGAACGGCGGGCGGGGGCCGGCCACCTCCTCGTCGCGGTAGATGCCGAAACCGACGAAGCCCTTGCGCCAGCCCTGCAGACCGCGCCCCCAGACCAGGGTCCAGCCCAGCGGGCTGGCGGGGTCCGGCAGGGTCTCGCCCGCGTTGGCGCGGGTGTAGTGCGGCAGGCGCTCACTGCGCTGCCAGTCCGTGATCCAGCTCTTCATGGCCGAAGGTCTCCCGCTGTCCGTCCCGGCGTGGCCGGGGCCTACCACTGTGCCGTTCCGCCGTCGACGCTGATCAGCGTGCCCGTGATGCCGGCGCCGGCGTCGCTCGCGAGCAGCGAGGCGACGGCCGCGATCTGCTCCACGGTGGTGATCTGCTTGGTGGCCGCGTGCTCGGCGAAGCGGTTCAGCCACACCTCGTAGGAGATGCCCTCGGCCTCCGCCGCGGCCGGGCCCGCGGCCCGCATCAGGTCGGTGTCGACTGCGCCGGGGCAGATGGCGTTGCAGGTGATGCCCTGGGTGCCGTACTCGAAGGCGGTCGCCTTGGTCAGTCCGTGGATGGCGTGCTTGTTGGTGATGTAGTGGCTGATCGCGGGCTTGTTGGCCTGCTTGCCCTCCACCGAGGAGATGTTGATGATCCGGCCCCAGCCGCCCGCGAGCATCTTCGGCAGCGCCCGGCGGGTGCCGTAGAAGTAGGCGTTGAGGTTGAGTCTGAGGGCGTCGTGCCAGGCCTCGTCGCTGAGTTCGTGGACCGGGGCGAAGCCCGAGGTGCCGCCGACGTTGTTGACCCAGATGTCGAGCCGGCCGAAGCGCTCGGCGGCGAAGTCGGCGAGGCCCTCGATGTCCTCCTGGCTGTTGGAGTCGCAGGGGTGGAAGACGGCCCGGTCCCCGGCGCCCATCTCCTCCAGGGCCTGCTTGCCCTTGACCTCGGAACGGCCGCTGATGACGACCGTGGCACCGTCGGCCAGGAACTGTTCGGCGATGGCGCGGCCGATGCTGCGCGTGCTGCCCGTGATCACCGCGACACGTCCGTCGAGGCTGCCCGAAGCCACCATGTTGTTCTCCCGCGAGTGTTGTTGGCTGGTCACCTGGCGGCTCTGGGTGCGCTTGTGTCCAGGTGCTGGTGAATGGTGCGGTGGAAGTGCTGGAGTCCGGGCTCGTTGCGTCCGAAGACGAAGTCGGTCCCGTTCAGGGCGGCGAGGCCCTGCTGGACTCCGTAGGTGGTCGCGTAGTCCTCGTCGCGGACCACCTCGTGGAACCACTCGCCGAACCGGTCGGCGGCCCGGCGTTCCTCCTCGGTGACCGCCGGCTCCCGCAGCAGGATGATCTGCTGCGTCACCGACTCGGTGGCCGTCCGGGGAAGGACCAGGGAGACAGCGATCTTCTGGCGCCAGCCGCCGGCGATCGCCAGCCCGGGGAAGAGCCAGTAGATGGGGCCGACGCAGTCCCCGGGGTCGCGCTGGTCCGGGGGCAGGTCGACGGCCTGCGCGATGGGGCGCAGGGCCGGTGCGATGCGCTGGTGGGGGCCCCAGGTGTCGTGCGCCATCATGTTGGAGAGGTTCGTCTCGAACACCGTCTTCGGGTGCAGCGAGGCGAAGTGGTACGTCTCCAGGTACCCGTCGAGCGTGACCTTCCAGTTGGGGCTGGTCAGCTCGCTGGTGGAGTAGTGGTGGCAGTCCGCCAGCCGCAGCCCCTCCAGCAGCGGCCCCAGGTCGCCGAGCCAGGCGTCGAGGTCGGGTTCGGCAGCCGGGTCGAGGGAGACGAACACGATTCCGGCACGCTCCCCGGCCGGGAGCCTGACCAGGCTCCGGCCCTCACGGGGCACGTCACCGAAGGTCTTCTCGGCGTACACGCCGCGCAGCTCCCCGGCGAGGTCGTACGACCAGGAGTGGTACGGGCAGGTGAGCCGCCTGGAGACTCCGCAGCCGGGTTCGAGGAGCTTGGCCCCCCGGTGCCGGCAGGCGTTGATCATCGCGTGTACGGCGCCCTGACGGTCCCTGGTGATCAGAACGGGGACGCCGAGGACGTCCATCGCCTTGTAGGTGTTCGGTCCGGGCAGCTCGCAGGACATGGCGAGCGGCAGCGGGACGCTGCGGTGGACGGCGTCCATCTCCCGTTGCCAGCGGTCGGCCTCGAGATAGTGCGCGACGGGCTCCGTCCACTGGCCGTCCGCCTCGTGCGTCGTGTTGTCGCGGTAGTGCGCCACCACGCGCTCGACGAGTTCGGCCGCCTCGCGCCGCATGGTCACGGATGCGGCGTCGGTGGACCGGTCCTGGCTGATCCACGAGGAGTACTCGGGGGCCGAGGGCGGGGTGCGCTCGGCGTCCGTCTCCCGGATCGCCGGCGAACTGGTCTGGACCACGATGTCCTCACAATCCTCCCAGCCGCGAGCCGGTTGAAAGGGCTTCGGATGCGACAGCTGGGCTGTGTCCGAAACTGCAACAGGACTTAGTGTTGTCTGTCAATAGAAAGTGTCGAAGTTGCCGCTCGGTGTCCCCTGGGGGTGGGTGCGATGGTCATGACCCGGCCGTTCGAGGCGGGTGTGGTGGTGCGGGACCTGGGGCTGATGGAGCGCTTCTACCGCGAGGGGCTCGGCTGCCACGCCGTGCACCGGTCGCTGGTGCCGGAGTCCGTCGGCGGTCCGGCCGGGCTGGGCGGCGAGCTGACCGTCGTCTGGATGCGGGTGCCCTCCGGTGGGTGCGTCAAGTTGATCCTGCCCTCGTCGGCTCCGGTGCCGGCGCACGGGGCGGCCTGGTCGGCGGGGCGCCTCGGGCTGTCGTACCTCACCTTCCACTACGACGACGTGGACCCGGTGGTGGCGGCGCTGCCGGCCGCCGGTGCGCGGCCCCTGTCGGTCCCCGTCGTCGTCCCCGCGCGCGGTCGGCGGATCAGCTTCTGGGCCGACCCGGAGGGCAACGTCGTGGAGTTGGTGGACGAACGGGGACATGGCTGAGTCAGAGGCGTAGTAATTAGAGATTCCCTTCAGTAAGGTGCCCCCACTGGTTACTGTAGACCGGCACTAGAAAGTCCGATTGGTTGACAACCTCCCTCGGGCGAAGGGGCGGACGATGGCTCAACGAGCATCAAGGGCTTCACAGACATCCTCGCAGGTCATCAGGGACCTGCACGAGCGCATGGTGCGCATCCGGCTGTTCGAGACCGAGGCGGGAAAACTCATGGAGGCAGCGAAGCTGCCCGGTTTCCTGCACCTCTACGTCGGCCAGGAGGCCGTGGCCGCCGGCGTGATGGCGGCCCTGCGCGACGACGACCAGATCACCTCAACCCACCGGGGACACGGGCACGCCGTGGCCAAGGGCGTGGGCTTCCGCGAGATGTACGCCGAGCTGTACGGCAGGGTCACCGGCGCCTGTCTCGGCCGCGGCGGCAGCATGCACATCAACGACGTCGGCGTCGGCATGCTGGGTGCCAACGGCATCGTCGGCGCGGGCGTCCCGATCGCCGTCGGCGCGGCCTTCGCCGCCCGGTACAAGGGCGAGGACAGCGTCGCGGTGACCTTCTTCGGCGACGGCGCCACCAACATCGGCGCCTTCCACGAGGCCGCCAACATGGCCGCCGTCCTCGGCCTGCCCGTCGTCTTCGTCTGCGAGAACAACGGTTACGCCGAGTTCACCCCCCAGTCCCGGCACATGCTGCTCACCGACGTCGCCGACCGGGCCGCCGCCTACGGCATGCCCAGTGTGATCGTCGACGGCATGGACGCGGTCGCCGTGCACGGTGCGGCCGTCGACGCCGTGAAACGCGCGCGGGCGGGCGAGGGCCCGATGATGATCGAGGCCAAGACCTACCGCTACTTCGACCACCAGGGCGTCAAGGGGCTGCGGCACCCGTACCGCTCCGAGGAGGAGGTCGCCGAGTGGAAGGCCCGCGACCCCATCGACCTCATCGAGGCACGGGCCGTGGCCGACGGCACCGTCACCCGCGCGGAGCTGGACGAGGTGTGGCAGCGCACCCGCGACGAGATCGCCGACGCCATCGCGTACGCCGAGGCGAGCCCGCTGCCCGACCCCGCCGACCTCCTGCTCAACGTCTACTCGGGATGACCGCCATGACCACCATGACCCCCGCCACCGGAGCACCGGTCGCCGCCCCGGACGGCACGGCCCGCAAACTCACCTATGTCAAGGCCTTCAACGAAGGACTCGCCCAGGCCATGCGCGAGGACGAGAACGTCTTCGTGGCCGGCGAGGACGTGGCCGGGTACGGCGGCGTCTTCCGCATGTTCGACAACCTGCTCGACGAGTTCGGTCCCCGCCGCATGATCGACACCCCCATCTCCGAGGCGGCACTGGTCGGGCTCGGTGTGGGAGCCGCCGCACGCGGCCTGCGGCCCGTCGTCGACCTGATGTTCATGGACTTCATCGGCGTCTGCCTCGACCAGATCGTCAACCAGGCCGCCAAGATGAAGTACATGTTCGGCGGCGCCGTGTCCGTGCCGCTCACCATCACCACCGCCTCCGGCGCGGGCCTGGGCGCGGCCGCCCAGCACAGCCAGAGCCTGGAGGCCTGGCTCGCCCACGTGCCCGGCCTCAAAGTCGTGATGCCGAGCGACGCGTACACCGCGAAGGGCCTGACCGTCGCCGCCATACGCGACGACAACCCGGTCGTCGTGATGCTCAACAAGGTCCTGCTCGGCAGCGCCGGCGAGGTGCCCGAGGAGATCTACGACATCCCGCTGGGCCGGGCGCACACCGCGCGGCCGGGCTCCGACGTCACCGTCATCGCCCTGGGCCGCATGGTGGGCGAGGCCCTCGCGGCGGCCGACGACCTGGCGGCGGAGGGCGTGGAGGTCGAGGTGATCGACCCCCGCACCGTGCAGCCCCTGGACACCGCGACCATGATCGCCTCCGCCCGCCGCACCAACCGGGTGCTCGTGGTGCACGAGGCCGTCACCTTCGGCGGGCTCGGCGCGGAGATCGCCGCCCAGATCCAGGACGAGGCCTTCGACTACCTGGACGCGCCCGTGCTGCGGATCGGCGCCCCCTTCTCCCCGGTGCCCTTCTCACCCGTCCTGGAGAAGGCGTACGTCCCCGATCGCGCCCGCATCGCGCAGGGCTGCCGCCGGCTCCTCGAAAGGTCGTGACGACGTGGCGGTCGAGGTTCTGCTGCCGAAGATCGGCCTGACCATGCAGGAAGGCACGATCGACGAATGGCTCGTGCCCACCGGTTCCGCCGTCGCCGAGGGCGACGCCCTGCTGCGGCTGGCCACCGACAAGGTCGACGTCGATGTCGAGGCGGAGGCCGGGGGACTGTTCCATCCCGCGGTCCCGGCCGGGACGACCCTTCCCGCCGGGGCCCTCATCGGCTGGCTTCTGGCCGAGGGCGAGCAGCCACCGGCCCCGGGGGATACGCCGGTGCCCGCCGGGCCCGGCACGGCCGCGCAGCCCACCCCGAACGGAAGCGCCGGCGCGGATACGGCCGCGCAGCCCACCCTGAACGGAAGTCCCGGCGCCGTCGGCGGCGGGGGCCGGCTCCTGGCCTCACCGAACGCCCGGCGGGTGGCGGCCGAGGCCGCCGTCGACCTCACCGCCGTGCGCGGCACCGGGCCCGGGGGACGGATCGTCTCCGAGGACGTGGAGGACTTCCTCGCCGCCGGGCCCCTCACACCGGTCCCACCGCTCCCGTCGGGCCACTCCGTCTCACCGCTGGTCCGCAAGCTGGCCAAGGAGCGGGGCATCGACCTCTCCGGGGTGAACGGCACCGGCCCGGGAGGCCGGATCCGCAGATCCGACCTGGACGCCGTCACCGGGGTTCCCGCACCGGCTCCCGCACCTGCTCCGGCGGCCGTACGCCGGGGCGCCGTACCCCGGGCGGGAGACGTCCTCCCGCTCACCGGGATGCGTGGCACCATCGCCCGCCGCATGCACGCCAGCCTCCAGGAGATGGCGCAGCTGACGCACGGCTACGAGGTGCGGATGGACGCCGTGGTCTCCCTCAGGAACCGGCTGAAGGAGGAATGGGCGGACGGCGACCTCCCGGTGCCCAGCCTCAACGACTTCCTGCTCAAGGCCGCCGCGCTGGCCCTGCGCGAGCACCCGCTGCTCAACGCGACGGTGCTGGACGACGGAATCCATCTGCTCGACGGCATCCACGTCGGGTTCGCGGTGGCCGTTCCCGGCGGCCTGATGGTCCCCGTGATCGAGGACGCGGCCACGCTGCCGCTGCCCGCGATCGCCCTCCGCACGAGGGACTTGGCGCAGACCGCGCGCGAGGGCCGGATCTCCCCGGCCGCGCTGGAGGGCGCCACCTTCACCGTCACCTCACTGGGCGGCTACGGCGTCGACTTCTTCACCCCGGTGATCAACCCCGGCAACGTCGCGATCCTCGGCGTCGGCCGGCTCCGGGACGGCGTCGAGTGGGTGGACGAACGGCCGCTGCGGACACGGGTGCTCACCCTGAGCCTGACCTTCGACCACCGCGCCGTCGACGGCGCACCCGCGGCCGAGTACCTGCGCACGGTCGGGGAGTTGCTGCGCCGGCCCCTGCGCCTGCTGGTGTGAGCCGGGGCCGGATGTCCGTAACAGGATGCCCAGTGCCGCGACGGGGCGAACGGTGCCTGTCGCGGCACTAGGTGACCGGGTCGGCGATCCGCTCGGCGAGCCGGCCGACCTCACGCACGAAGTCACGGTGCCCGAGCGACCGGTAGACGTCGTCGCCCCGGACCTGGGAGATCGCCGAGGTCTCCAGCAGCGCCAGCAGACCCAGGGCGATCACCGCCGCCTCGGCCTCGGACAGCGACGCGTGGGCCTTGCGCAGCAGCCGCACCAGTTCCGCCAGCAGCTCCGTACGGCTCTCCTGGCGCAGCGCCTCCGCGTCCTGGCTCATACCGGCCGAGGACACGAAGAACACGGTGGCTGCGGACCGGTGTTCGCCCAGCCAGGCCACCAGCGCGGTGACGGCGGGACCGATGTCCGATCCCGGCGCGTGGGCCTCCGTGAGCGCCTCCATCTGCTCGCGCAGCGCGGCCGCGAACACCCGCATGCCCTCCACCAGGACCTGGTCCTTGGAGGAGAAGTGGTAGTACACCGCTGCCGAGGTCATCTCCGCGCGGGCGGCGATGTCGGCCACCGTCACCTCGTCCGGCGGCTGCGTGGCGAACAGCTCCGTGGCTGCCTCGATCACCCACTGCCGGCGCGAGGGGCGGTGGGCGGCGCGGGTTGCGGATGTCGTCATGATGTCAAGTATGCCGGGAACCGGATGCTCTGACGGCACACGTGCATCAGGAATTATGGCATCGGGCGGATGGAGTTACTGGATAGCATGGTCAGTACGCAGGGTCCACGGACGAGGGTTCACGGCAGCCGCCAGGGAGCATGATGGCCACCACGCAGAACGGCAAGCAGCCGGCTCATCGGCCCTCGCGGCGGCAGCACATCATCGCCGCGGCCGTGCGGGTGTTCGGCCGCAACGGATTCGCCGAGACGAGCATCCAGGACATCGCGGACGAGGCCCAGGTGGTGCCCACGGCCGTCTACTACCACTTCGACGGCAAGGAGGAACTGCTCGAACTCGCCATGCGGCGGGTGTTCGACCAGTTGAACGCGGTCGTGGAAGCGGCTCGGCCCGAGTCCGAGCCGGGCAGCGAGGAAGGTCTGCTGCGCGTCATCGACGCCGTGTGGAACTGGGTGGAGCAGAACCCGGATGAGGCCCGCCTCTACCAGGTGCAGATCGCCTCCGCGAGCGGCAGCCTCAAGGCGCTGCGGGACGAGTTCGAGCAGCGCCACGTCCAGCGTGCCTACGACTATCTGCCCGAGGGCACCACCCGCAGTCCCCGGGCGGCCAAGTCGCGGCACGCGGCGCAGGCACTCGCGGTGCGCACCCTGATCAGTACGACCATGCTCGTCACCGCGCTGCGGGCGGAGGGAGGGCCCTTGTCGCAGTTGCCCTCCCAGGCCGTGCTGGAGGCCGTCAGGTCGCTGGCGTTGCGCATCGTCGCGGGCGAGCAGAAGCCGAGCACGGCGTCCGCCTGAGCAATGCAGGCGCGGGATGCCCGCCGAGGGTCTCGGCGGCGGGATTCCGGCTGCGGGAGTTCACCAGGGCAGCGGCCCGCGGTCCGCGAACAGCCCGCCCGTCGTCCCGTCGCCGTCGGGCAGCGTCGCCAGCCAGACCGGGGTGTCCGCACCGTCCCGAGGACCGCGCGGGGCGGACGGCCCGCCCATGCCGCTGCGGGTCCACCCGGGGTCCGCGGCGTTGACCAGGACGCCCGTGCCGGCCAGTTCGGCCGCGAGCATACGCGTCAGGGCGTTGAGCGCCGCCTTCGAGATCCGGTAGGCCGGGTGCCGGCCGGAGTCCATCAGCGCCAGCGAACCGTACGAGCTCGTCACGTTCACCACCCGCCCGTAGCCGGCCCGCACCATGCCCGGGACGACGGCCTGGGCCAGGCGCCAGGCACCCGCGAGGTTCGTGTCCAGGGTCGCGCGCAGGACCTCTTCGTCGAAGTCCGGCGGCCGCAGGTCGCCGTCCACGGACACGCCCGCGTTGTTCACCAGTACGTCGATCCCGCCGGTCAACTCCCCGGCCCGCCGTACCGCTTCGGCGACGCTCCGCGCCGAGGTCACGTCCAGGGCCAGGGGCAGCGCCGACGGGCCGATGGCGCGGCACACCTCCTCGGCCGCGTCCAGGGCGCGGGCCCCGACCAGGACCCGCAGCCCACGCTCCGCGAGCTGCCGGCTGATCTCCACGCCGATTCCGCGTGCGCCGCCGGTGACCAGTGCGGTTCTCCTGCCTTCCGCCATCGCGCCCGCCGGCTCAGACCGTCAGCACCGAGCAGGCGCTGATCCCCGGTGCGCCGTACACATGGGTGAACCCCACCCGGGGAGCGCCCGGGACCTGCGCGCCCGGCGCGCGGCCCTGCAACTGCCGTACCACTTCGTGGAACTGACGCAGCCCCGAGGCACCGACGGGCTCACCCCCGGCGAGGCAGCCGCCGTCGGTGTTGACCGGCAGCCGGCCCGTCGGATCGGTGTGCCCGCCGGCCAGCAGTTCCTCCTGCTCACCGTGCCCGCACAGTCCTGTCTCCGCCAGGTGGATCAGTTCCGAGCCGCTGTCGGTGTCCTGCAGTTGGGCCACTTGGACATCCGCGGGGCGCACCCCGGCCGTACGGAAGGCCGCTTCGGCGGCGTCCGTGCTCGGGCTGCGGTGCGGTCCCGGCGGCAGCCAGGGCGAGAACACCTCGAACGAGCCGAACCGCCGGGTGCGGAAGGCCAGGGACGCCAGCCTGACGGGACGTTCGCACAGGTCGAACGCGCGGTCACCGCGTGCGAGGACCAGCGCCACCGCGCCCTGTCCCGGTGAGCAGAACATGTACTGCGTGAGGGGCGGACTGACCTCGGCGGAGTCGAGGATCTCCTGCTCCGTCAGCGGTGTGCGCCGCCAGGCCAGAGGGTGCAGCGACCCGTTGCGGAAGGCCCGCGCGGCGACCCTGGCCAGCGCCCGCTCGGAGATCTTGTGCTCGTACAGGTACCGCCGGGTCTTCAGGGCGAAGAACTGGGTCGTCAGCATCATGCCGCTCTCGGCGTACCAGTCGCCCAGCCCGTAGCGGGCCGCCGAGGCGTTGAACGCGCCCCGTTCGTGCTTGTCGAAGCCCACCGCCAGCCCGAGCGAGGCCTCGCCCGCGCGCAGCGCGTTCGCCACCGCGAGCACGGTCGAGGCGCCGGTGGCGCAGCCGTTCTGCACGTTGACGAACGGCACACCGGTCAGGCCCAGGCGACCCACCAGTGTGTCGGGCTTGCCGGACACGTCGGAGCCGCCCGCCGCGTAACCGATGTCGTCCCAGCCGACACCGGCGTCGGCCAGCGCCTCGCGCACCGCCCGCTGGGCCATGTCCATACCGGTGACGCTCTCGTCGCGGCCGAAGGGATGCCTGCCGCAGCCGACCACGTAGACCTCGTCGGACCGAACCACGGTCATCGCTCCTCTTCCGGTTCCTCGTCGGGGCAGAACGCGAAGGTCAGCACCTCGGTCCCGTCCTCGTCGCGGTACGCGGGCACCGTGGTCAGCCGGACCGGCAGACCGATCCGTATCTCCGTGCGGGGCACCTCCAGCCGGGCCTCGACCAGTACCTCACCGAGGTCCACATAGCCGAGGTGGTACGGCTGGTAGCCGCCGGCCGGCGCACGGTACGGCGGCTTGGGCGGGAACGCCTGGAGCGTCCACGACCACACGCACCCGCGCACCGGCAGCACGTGCCCCGACATGGCCCCGCCGGAGCACTTGGGGCACGCGTCCTGCTGGGGGAAGACGACGGTGCCGCACCCGGAGCAGCGCGCGCCCGTGAGGCGCGGTGGGTCGGTGGAGTCGAACAAAGCCTCGTCGATGAGTCTGGTGGTCATGCCGTCCCGCCTTCCACGTCACCAGCCGAGTAGTCCGGCCAGCCGCTCCCGGTGGTGTGCCGCGCCGCCCAGCAGGACGGCGTCGGACTGGGCACGCCGGAAGTACAGGTGGGCGTCGTGCTCCCAGGTGAAGCCCATGCCGCCGTGGAGCTGGACGCACTCGGCGGCGACGGACAGGAACGCCTCGCCGCACCACGCCTGGGCCACCGCCGCCGCCTCGGCCGCCGCCGCGGGTGAGCCGGCCGCCCGGACCGCGCGCACCACCGCCGACCGTGCCGCCTCCACCTGGAGCAGCATGTCGGCGCACGTGTGCTTGACCGCCTGGAAGCTGCCGATGGACCGGCCGAACTGGGTGCGGTCCCGCACATGGGCCACCGTCATGTCCAACGCGGCCTGCGCGCCGCCGAGTTGCTCGGCGGCCAGTGCGACCAGCGCCACGTCCAGGGCACGGCTGACGACCTCCGTGCCCTCGCCCCCGGCGGTCAGGGCCCGTGCCCGCGCACCGGAGAAGCTCACCACCGCCTGCCCCCGGCTCAGGTCCAGCGTGGGCACCCGGCGTACCGTGACGCCCGGCTCCCGCGGATCGGCGAGGAAGAGGTCCACGCCGTCGGCCCCGGTGGCGGCCACGACCAGCGCCGCGGCGTCGGCGCCGTCGAGGACGAACGGTGCGGTGCCGTCCAGGACCGGGACACCGCCCCGCCAGGTGACGGCCACCGGAACGGCGTCCGGCCGCCACACCCCGTCGGCCGCGGCCACCGCCAGGGCGTGCACGGAGCCGTCGGCCAGCTCGGCGAGCGCGTCCTCGGCCGTGCCGCAGCCGGCCAGGACCTGCCCGGCCAGCACGGTGGAGGACAGCAGCGGCACCGGTGCCAGCGTCCTGCCCAGCTCCTCGCAGACGGCGGCGATCTCGGCGAGGCCTCCGAGACCGCCGGCCGACTCCGGCAGTCCGAGGGCCGCGAGTCCGACCTGCCGGCCGAGGGTGTCCCACAGCTCCGTGTCGACGCCCAGGGAGTGCTCGGGCAGCCGGCGCACGGCGGCGGTGCCGCCCGCGTCCGCGCACACCGACCGCACGGTCGCGCGCAGGTCGTCCAGTTCGGCGTCCGACAGGGCCGGGCCGTCGGTCATGGTGCTCGTCATGGTCTGCTCCCGCTGTCGTCGTGCTGCTCCCGCAGGGCACTGTGCGCGGCCGCCATGCGGGCGACCGGCACGCGATGCGGGGAGCAGGAGACGTAGTCGAGTCCGAGTCCGTCGCAGAAGGCGATCGACTCCGGGTCCCCGCCGTGCTCACCGCACACCCCGAGCTTGATCCCAGGCCGTACGCTCCGTGCCCGCTGAGCCGCCAGGGCGACCAGGGCACCCACCCCGTGCGGGTCGAGCCGGGCGAACGGGCTGGCCGTAAGGAACCCGCGGTCCCGGTACGCGGAGAGCACCTGGCGTTCCACGTCGTCCCGGGAGAACCCGTACGTGAGCTGGGTGAGGTCGTTGGTGCCGAAGGAGAAGAACTCGGCGTGCTCGGCGAGTTCCCCGGCCAGCAGCGCGGCCCGTGGCGTCTCGATCATCGTGCCCAGCCGGTACGGCACCTCGACGCCGGTGCGGGCGGCGACCGCGTCGGCGGCCCCGCGTACGTACGAGGCGGCGGCGGCCAGTTCCTCGGGGAGGCTCACGAGCGGGATCATCACTTCCAGCTCGGGCCGCAGACCGGTGGCCGCGGTGACGTCGGCCCACGCGGCGAACAGCGCCTCGGCCTGCGCCGGGTACAGCCGCTCGTGCAGCAGGGCCAGGCGCACACCGCGCAGCCCGAGCATCGGGTTCGCCTCGCGCAGCGCGGCGGCCCGGTGTTCCTCGGCGGCGTCCTGGGCCTGCCCCGGGGCGGGCAGGAACTCGTGCAGCGGGGCGTCCAGCAGCCGTACGGTCACCGGGCGGTCCCCGACGGCGGTCAGCAGGGCGTGGAAGTCCTCGTGCTGGGCCCGTTCCAGCGCCGACAGCGCCTCGTCGCGTGCCGTGGCGTCGGCGGCCAGGATCACCCGGCGGATCAGCGGCAGCCGGTCGCCGAGGAACTGGTGCTCCGTACGGCACAGCCCGACCCCTTCCGCTCCCAGGGCGACGGCGGTGTCCACCTCGGCGGCGGTGTCGGCGTTGACCCGCACACCGAGCCGGCGCGCGCCGTCCGCCCACCCCAGCAGGGTGGACAGTTCGGGCGGCGGCCCGGCGACACTGACGCGCAGCGTGCCCGCGTAGACGGCGCCGGTACGGCCGTCCAGGGAGACGGGATCGCCCTCCCGCAGCAGACGGTCCCCGATGCGTACCGTGCCGGCGGCCCGGTCCACGCGCAGTCCCTCGGCACCGCACACCGCCGGCTTGCCGGCGCCGCGTGCCACCACCGCGGCGTGCGAGGCGATGCCGCCGCTGCCGGTCAGTACGGCGGCGGAGGCCAGCATCCCGGGGACGTCGGCCGGAGTCGTCTCGTGGGTCACGAGCACGACCGGTGTGCCGTCCGCGCCCAGTTCGAGGGCACGTTCACTGGACAGGACGATCGCGCCGGTGGCCGCGCCCGGGGAGGCGGGCAGCCCGCGTACCAGCAGGTCCTCGTCGCCGGTCAGCCGGAGCTGGGGGTGCAGCAGTTCCTGCACCTGGGCGGGGCTGATCCGGCGTACCGCCTCCTCGGGGCCGAGCGCCCCGTCCCGGGCCAGGTCGGCGGCCAGACACACCGAGGCACGCAGCGGCGGGCGGGCCTGCGCCGAGGCGGCGAGCAGGGAGATCTCGTCGTCGCGCACCTCGAAGTCGACCGAGACCGGGGCGTGCAGATGGCGTTCCAGGGTGAGCAGCGAGTGCTCGAGGAGTGCCGCCGCGCCCCCGAGCCGGTCCAGTGGTTCGCCGGCGTGCGGCGGCGGGGCGCTGCGGCGCACACCGCGGAAGAACGAGCCCTGGGGGGAGAAACGGCCGGTCTCGGGGTGGCGGCTGACCGCCGTGCCGTAGCCCGAGTGGTCCGCCGGCCCGATGCGCAGCGCCTGCACGTGCAGGGCGACGGCCAGATCCGCGGGGAGCCGCTGGGCGCGGCGCGAACGTTTCGCCCGAGGTGAGTCCCAGCGTTGGAGCAGCGCCCGGGCGGCCAGCGCCAGCTGGTCCGCCGGGTCCTCGGGGAAGGGGCCGGCGCCGTGCTCCGCGACCAGGGACAGCAGGGCCTCGACCCGCTCCCGCGGGTCGGTCGTGTCGAGGAGGGCGTCGTCCAGCACGTGCGCCGGTACGTCGAGGGCGTACTCGGCGATCATCCGTACGGTGGCGCCCCACACCTCGTACAGCGCCTCTTCGCGCCCGATGACGGCACACAGGGCGTCGGCGTCCGCGGGGGTGACCCCGAGGCAGGCCAGGTCGGGCGGAAGCCCGGCGATCTCGGTCGGCGCGCTCGCCGACAGACGCAGCAGCAACGGCCGGCCCGCGTCGCCGATCCGCCGCCCCGAGAGCTGTTCGACCAGCTCGACGGCGGCCCGGGCGGTGCCCGGCTCGCACAGTGAGGCGGAGGCGCCGGCGGGCACCGTGAGTCCCGGGACCACCGGCAGCCCGAGGGCCACCAGCCGGTCCATGGCCGTGCCGTGCGCGCCCAGCTCGTCGGAGTCGAGCCCCCGGATGCGTCCCTGGCCGTAGGGCACCAGCACCCGGCCGGGCGCCTCGGACGCCGCGAGGGGACCCGCCTCGCGGTCGGTGACGCTCAACCCCGGCTCCTTGCGACCAGCTTCTCCTCGAGAGCCTCGTCCTCGGCCCGGCTGATCCCCAGCACCAGCAGCAGTTCCTGGTGCAGCCGCATCCAGACCGTGTGGTACGAGTCGCACAGCGGCGAGGCCAGCCACTCCACCGCGCCCTCGTCGAAGCGGTCGAGGGCGGCCTCCAGGTCCGTGAGGTAGCGTCCGCTGCCCTCCAGCACCCGCTCCAGCCTCCGCAGCACGGGCTGGATGGCCTCGTGCACGTCCTCCAGCGACTCGCGCACCCCGGCGTCGTAGACGCTGTCGGAGTGGTCGTTGGCGGTGCCGTCTGGGCGGCACTGCCATGCCGTGCACACCTCGCGGATCTTGCGGTTGACCGGCAGGAACGCCTCGTACGCCGCGGTGATCTGCTGTTCCTGCGCGGATCCCGCCGAGATCCGCAGGGCCTGCGCGGCGACTGTCCTGGCGCGCTCGGTGGGAAGCACCATGGGGCCCTTCACCATGGCCAGCCCGGCGTCCGCCAGGAAGCGGTACTCGGACTCCGGCCTGCCGCGCCACATGCCGCGCAGAACGAGGTCCACGACGGCTTCGGTGAGGGGCTCGTCGAGAGAGTCCGTCCCGTCCACGGCAGCAGATCGCATCGCCACACCTTTTCCCCGGCGCTGTGGTGCCCGGTGCCTCGGTTCTGTGTTGCCCGGAGGTTACGCTCCGGCGGGCCTGTTAGTGAAGAGGAAATCAAGAAACACTTTCCGGCTGCCTGGGCCCGGCCGGGCCGTCGCCCGCTCGGGATCGGCTCCGGGCGGACAGGAAGGACGCCATGCGGTCCTGCGCCTCCCGGCCGTCCGCCAGGGCGGCTATCAGCCGGGCCTCCTCCTCCAGGTGACGGCGCAGCCCGTGCCCGTCGTCGCCGCGCAGCAGGCCCTTCGCGGCGCCCAGCGCCTGGGCGGCGCCGGCCGCCAGTTCCGCGGCGACGCCGTGCGCGGCCGCGTCCAGCTCGCCGTCGTCGACGGCCCGCGAGACGAGACCGTACCGCTCCGCGTCGTCGCCGGTCAGGACCCGGTTCGTCAGGATCAGGTCCGAGGCGAGACGGGGGCCCGCCAGGCGTGGCAGCAGCCAGGACGCGCCGCAGTCCGGGGTGAGTCCGATCGCGGTGTACGCCAGCCGGAACCGCGCCGACCGGGCGGCCAGCACGAGGTCGCCGACGAGGGCGAGGCCGATCCCGCCGCCCGCGGCCGCGCCGCGCACGGCGGTCACCACCGGCACGGGCAGGCCGTGCAGCGTCAGTACCGCCGCGTGCGCCGCGGTCGCCACGGCGTGCACGTAGGCGCCGGTCTCCGTGCCGCGCCCCGCGAAGGCGCGCAGATCGCCGCCCACGCAGAAGTTGGCGCCCTCCGCCCGCAGCAGCACCGCGCCGCCCGGATCCGCGGCCACCTGGGCGGTCATGTCCCGCAGCGCCTCGGCCGTCCGCAGGTCGAGGGCGTTGCCCCGGCCGGGATCGGCCAGTCTCAGTTCGACGACTCCGTCGCGGTGGCGGACGACCCGGACCGGGTCGGTGTTCGTGGGACGGCTCATGGGCGCGCAGCTCCCGTCGTTCTCCGCCTCACAGGACGGGCGCTCAGCAAGATACTGAAGACGCTGTACAGTTTCTAGGACGCGGCGGGCGCCGGTGCCCGTACGCCCGTCGGCGGGAGGTCCCGTGCCCATTCAGTTCGACGTCGATCCAGCCGTCGCCCAACTCGCCAAGGCCACCACCGCGTTCGTACGCGACGTGGTGATCCCGGCCGAGCGCGAGTGCGGCGGGTCCGTGCACGACGCTCCCGCGGCGCTGCGTGAGTCCCTGCAGAAAGCCGCCCGGGACGCGGGCGTGTTCGCGCCGCACGTGCCCGTGCGGTGGGGCGGCCACGGGCTCGACCTGCGCGGACAGGCGGCGGTGTTCGAAGCCGCCGGGTACTCGCTGCTCGGTCCGCTGGCGCTGAACTGCGCCGCCCCGGACGAGGGCAACATGCACCTGCTGGAGCAGGTGGCCACGGAGGAACAGAAGGAGCGCTATCTGCGTCCGCTCGCCGCCGGCGACACGCGGTCCTGCTTCGCGATGACCGAACCGGCCCCGGGAGCCGGTGCCGATCCCCGGTCGCTGCGCACCACTGCCACCAGGGTGCCGGGCGGCTGGCGCATCGACGGGCACAAGTGGTTCATCAGCGGAGCCCGCGGCGCCGGCTTCGCCATCGTCATGGCCCGCACCTCGGGCAGCCCCGGGGACCCCGGCGGCGCCACCATGTTCCTGGTCGACGCAGGCACCCCCGGCATGCGCATCGTCCGCGACATCGAGACCCTGGACGAGGGGCTCTTCGCCGGGCACAGCGAGATCGTCTTCGAGGACTGCGTGGTGGGCGAGGACCAGGTGCTCGGGGCGGTGGACGGTGGTTTCGCGGGCGCCCAGGTCCGGCTCGGTCCCGCCCGGATGACGCACTGCATGCGCTGGCTGGGAGCCGCGCGCCGCGCCCAGGACGTCGCGCTGGAGCGGGCGGGGAGCCGCACGGCGTTCGGCTCCGTCCTCGGAGACCTCGGCATGGTGCAGCAGATGCTGGCCGACTCGGAGATCGACATCGAGGCGAGCCGGGCCCTGATCCTGCGTACCGCCTGGGAGCTGGACACGGGGTCCGCCGCGGCCTCCCAACTCACCTCCATCTCCAAGACCTTCGTGGCGGAAGCGGTGAACCGGGTCGTCGACCGCGCGGTGCAGATCTGCGGAGCGCTCGGCATCTCGGCCGCCGACGCCCCGCTGGCCCGGCTGCTCAGGGAGGTGCGGCCGTTCCGGATCTACGACGGCCCGTCGGAGACACACAGGTTCGCCATCGCGCGCCGCGCGGTACGGCCCTACCGGCAGCCGCGCACGCACGGGGAAGAGGCAGCCCTGCGGGGTGACTGACGCGGGAGCGGCGGCTGACGCGGTCCCGCCCTCGGAGAGGTGGACGGGCAGGGCGACGTGGTGTCGCCCGGAGGGTCCGCCGGAGCCGAGCAGCCGCCGCCGTGGCCGCGCTGCCCGGCCGCACCGGTGCTGAAGGCGCCCCAGGAAGATGGCCACCGCGGTGGCAGCCCGCTCAGCGGCGACCGCCGGGTTGTACGGCTCGGTCGACCCGGCTCGCTGGGTGTGCGGCTGCGCGAGCACGCGTGAGTTGGCTCGGTCACGCGCCCTTGACCGTCTCGGCAAGCAGGATGCTCGCGAAGACGGTATCGACAAGGCTGCGGCCATGCGTGGTGCTCGGTGCCTTGAGGTCATCGCTGATGATCAGCCCGTCGAAGGCGAGCGACCCGCGCATGAGGTCCACCCCATGCCCCGTACAAGGCGTCCCAGGCGCCGTCGTGGCCCGTCACAGCAGCTTGTCCTGGGTGAGGGGCAGGTCGCGCACGCGCTTGCCGGTGGCGTGGAAGACGGCGTTGGCGATGGCGGCGGTGACCCCGGTCATGGGGGTCTCGCCGAAGCCGCGGGCGCCCAGGGCGTCGCTGGCCGGGTCGGGCTCGTCGATGAACTGCACCTGGATGTCGGGGACGTCGGCGTTGACCGGAACCAGGTAGCTGGAGAGGTTCGAGTTGGCGATCCTCGCCGTCGCGGGGTCGACGAGGGTGTGCTCGAAGAGCGTGAAACCGATGCCCCAGATCACGCCGCCCAGGACCTGGCTGCGCGCGGTCTTGCGGTTCAGGACGGTGCCCGGGTCGTAGCAGCCGGCCACGCGGGTCACCCGGACCCGGCCGAGGAGCGGGTCGACGCGGACTTCGACGAAGACGGCGCCGATCGAGTAGCCGAGCGGGGTGTCGACGGGTTCGACCTGGAAGGTCAAGGGCTTGCCGCCGTGACCGACCACCGAGCGATAGCTCACCCGGGTGCGCGGGTCGGCGGTATCGAAGAGATGGCCGTCAGCGGTGTCCACGCGGTCGGCGGGGACGCCGCGCAGCGGGGAGCCTGGCTGAGCCACGGCCATGCCGATGACGGCCCTGCGGGCGGCGGTACACACGCGGTTGACGGCGCTGCCGACCCCGGGCGCGGTGGTGGAGGCGCCGGAAGCGTAGCTGAAGGGAAAGGCGCTGTCGCCGAGTTCGAAGGTCACGTCGGAGACGGGCACGCCGAGCACCTCTCCGGCCATCTGCGTCATGATCGTGTACGTGCCGGTGCCGTTGTCCTGGGTGCCGACCTGGATGAGCACCTTGCCGTCGGTGCCCAGCGTCATCCGGGCACCGGCACCGGGCCGTCCGCCCGCGGTGTGCGCGGAGGTGGCCATTCCCCAGCCGATGAGTTCACCGCCGTCGCGCATCGAGCGGGGTCGGGGGTCGCGCCGGGACCAGCCGAACATCGACGCGGCGCGGCGGTAGCACTCACGGAGGTGGTTGCTGCCCCACTTCTCGCCGTTCTCCATGTTCCGCGCGCTCCAGTTGCGTACGCGCAGCTCGACCGGGTCCATGCCCAGGGCGTACGCGAGTTCGTCGAGCCCCGCTTCCTGGGCGTGGCTGGTGCACGCTTCCGGAGAGCGCATGAAGCTCTGGGTGGCCAGATCCAGGCGTACGGCGTGCTGCTCGTTGGACAGGTGGGGGATGTCGTACAGCATGCGGATCGGCTCGCTGCTGTTGAACAGCGCGACGTCCTCGCGGGTGACCTGCTGGGTGATGACGTGGTTCAGCGCGGTGATACGGCCGTCGCGGCGTGCGCCGAACTCGATTCGCTGGTGTGTCTGGGCGCGGTGTCCGTTGGAGGTGAACATGTGCGCGCGGGACAGCACGAGCTTGACCGGGCGGCCGAGCGCGCGGGCGGCGGCGCAGGTCAGGACGGTGTGCGGCCAGACGGGGCCCTTGGAGCCGAAGCCGCCGCCGAGGTAGCGGGAGATGATCTGGACATCGGCGAGGGCGACCCCCAGGGCCTGGCTGACGACCTGCCGGGTGCCGTCCACTCCCTGCGTGGTCTCGTACACCGTCACCTTCGGACCTTCCCACGCGGCGGTGGTGGCGTGGGGCTCGATGGGGTTGTGGTGGTGCATGGGGATGGTGTACTCGGCCTTGATCCGAACGTCGGCCTCGGCCATGCCGGCCGCCGCGTCGCCGCGCCGGAAAGTGTTGGGACCGTCCGGCCCGGAAGGCGGTCGGAACACCTCGCCCATGGCCAGTTCGCCCTCGGGTGCGCCCGATTCCTCGTATTCGGTCTTGATCAGTTCCGCCGCCCGCTGTGCCTGTTCCAGGGTCTGCGCGACCACGAAGGCGACGGGCTGGCCCGCGTGGTGGATCTCCGGAGTCTGGAGGGGAATGAACGACTTGAAGTAGCCACGGTAAGTGGGCTGCGTCAAACGCGGCATGGTCTCGTGGGTGTAGACGGCGATCACGCCGCGCACCGCTTCGGCGGCCTGGGTGTCGATCCGGGTGATCCGGCCGCGGGCGATGGTGCTCATCGCCAGGTACGCGTGGGTCAGGCGGGGTGGCCTCACGTCGGCGGTGTACTCGGCTGCGCCTGTCACCTTGAGCCGGGACTCGACGCGGGACAGGGGGCGGCCGACGACGTCGGTGCTCATCGGGAACCTCCCAAGAAACGGCCGAGCGTGCCCTGGAGCGCGCGCTGCACCAGCTCGACCTTGAACTCGTTGTCCTCTCGTGGCCGGGCGTCCCGGACCAGAACGTGTCCGGCAGCCGCGATGCTGCGCTCGGTCAGTGCCCGGCCCCGCAAGGCGGCTTCCGCCTCGGAGGAGCGCCAGGGGCGGGTGGCGATACCTCCGAAGGCGAGACGGGCCTCCTCGACGGCCCGGCCGTTCAGACGGAGCACGGCGGCGACGGACACGACCGCGAACTCGAAGGAGGCGCGGTCGCGCACCTTCAGATAGCGCTGACGGCTACCCGGGGCCGGCAAGGGCACCTCGACCGCGGTGATGAGTTCGCCGTGCCGCAGCGCGTTCTCGATGTGCGGAGTGTCATCCGGCGCGCGGTAGAGGCCGGCCATGGGGATGGTCCGTGCGCCGTCCGGGCCGAGCGTGTGGATCGTGGCGTCCAGGACGCGCAAGGCGACCGCGAGATCGGAAGGGTGAACGGCGATGCAGTGGTCGCTGCCGCCGAGGATCGCGTGCCGGCGGTTACGACCCTCCAGTGCGGCACAGCCGCTTCCTGGCTCGCGTTTGTTGCAGGCGAAGTCCTCTCCGCGAAAGTACCAACAGCGGGTGCGCTGGAGCAGGTTCCCCCCGATCGAGGCCATGTTGCGGATCTGCGGGGAGGCTCCGGCGAGCAGCGCCTGGGACAGCACGGGCAGACGCTTGCGGACCACCGGGTGCAGGGCCACGTCCGCCATCCTGGCCAGGGCGCCGATACGCAACCTGTTCCCCGACTCCTCGATGTCATGGAGCGGCAGGCGGTTGATGTCGACGACCAGGTCGTGCTCCTCGGCGCCGTCCTTCATCAGGTTGAGCAGATCCGTGCCGCCGGCGACGAAAGTGGCGTGGGCACTGCGGGCGACGAGTTGTACGGCCTCAGCGGCCAGGTTCACGCGGGCGTAGGCGAAGTCCCTCATCGCCGCCCCGCCTTCGCCACGTCGGCCACCGCGTCGACGATGTTCGGGTAGCAGCTGCACCGGCACAGGTTGCCGCTCATCCACTCCCGGATCTCGTCCTCGGAGTTGGCGTGGCCCTCGTCGATGCACGCCACCGCGGACATGATCTGTCCCGGTGTGCAGATGCCGCACTGGAAGGCGTCCCGGCGGATGAACGCCTCCTGCACCGGGTGGAGTTGCTCCCCCTGGGCAAGTCCTTCGATGGTGGTGATGGAGCGGCCTTCCTCCATCATGGCCAGGGTCAGGCACGATTTGGTGCGCCGGCCGTCGACGAGCACCGTGCAGGCCCCGCACTCCCCCCGGTCGCAGCCTTTCTTGGTGCCGGTGAGTCCGGCGTGCTCGCGCAGCGCGTCGAGCAGGGTGACACGGGCCTCGACTCCTGGAAGCCGGTGTTCGGTACCGTTGATCTTGAGCGTGAGGTTGCCGGCCGTTCGGGGCTGTGCCGCTCGCGGGGCCGCGGGCAGCGCGGTGGCCGATTCGGTTCCCGAAAGGGGAACCATCACTGCGGCCGCTGCGACGCCTCCGGATCTCAATACGCTGCGCCTGCTGTGTGGGGACATGGATGAGTTGCTCCTTGTGTATCCCGGGTCGGCGAGACTGAATCGAGCCTGACCCGAAGAGAAAGCAGTCGTCCAACGCAAAGAGAGCATGCGGGCCATGTGCTGAGCGCATGACGTGCTCCGGAAGCAGGGACCTTTATGCGTTGCCTGCATGGAACTGCATACGCTGTGGCCATGTCACATCTGCGGAACGCGGATCTGAACCTGCTCGAAGCACTCGCGGTGTTGCTGGAGGAGCGGCACGTCACGCGAGCCGCCGACCGTTTCCATCTGAGCCAGTCGGCGATGAGCCGCGTCCTGCATCGACTCAGGGAGACGTTCGGCGACGAACTCCTGGTGCGCACGCGGGGCGGGTACGAACCGACCCCACGGGGACAGCAGATTCAGTCGGAGCTTGCCGAACTCCTTCCTCGCCTGGAAGCGCTGCTGCGCGGAGGAGATGCCTTCGATCCCGCGACGGCGAACGGCCACTTCCGCGTTCACTGCACCGACTTCGCCACATCGCAACTCGGTCCGATCCTCTTCCCGCGCTTCTTCCGCGAGGCCCCAGGTATCTCGCTGACCGTGGCACCCCTGAGTGATCAGTCCTTCGCCGATGTCGAGCAGGGCCGCGCGGACATGGTCATCTCCGGTGTCGTGGCACCGCGTGCGCTGCGGTGGGAGACGTTGTTCGAGGAGGGCTTCGCCTGCCTGCTGCCCCGCGACCATCCCCTGACCGGGAACCAGTTGTCCATGGACGACTTCATCGCGTATCCACACGTCGTAGTCGACCTCTTCGGCATGGGCCAGGCCATGGTCGAGCGCCGACTGGACGAATACGGGCTGCGCCGCCCTGTGGGTCTGCGCGTGCCCTTCTTCTCCGCGGCGGCGGCCGCACTGCCGGGCACCGAACTGATCGCGGTCCTCCCGCGCCGCGCCGTCCTCGCGTACGCCGGCGACCCTGCCTATCGCGTCGCCGAAGCCCCGGAGGAACTTCCGCCCTTCCCTTACGGCATCGCCTGGCATCCCCGGGTCGACGGTGACCCGGCGCACCGGTGGCTGCGGCGAGTGATGCGGGAGACCGCCATGCGGGTTACCGGGCGTGGGCGGTGTGAGGAGGGTGACGTCCCAGTGCCGGCTGATCGCTGAGTCACACCAATGCGTCAGGCTGCCGCGGGGAGCCGACGTCACACGGCGGCCGCGCGCCGGAGCAGCTGACCGCATGGAGTTCCTCAGCGCCGTGGTGGCTCCGGACACGGCAGCGCACAGGATGGCGATCACGTGGACGCGCCAGAACGCGGTGCGTGCTGCTGCGCCTGCGCAGCCGCCTGGAGACCTGGAACAGCCCGACAGTGAGGGACTGGGCCCCCGTGACGACGTCCGGGGTTCTTCCTGCTACGGCGGCCAGTCCCTCTGTCCACGGCCGGCGGCGTCGCCGGCGCACCGAGCGTACCGATGTCGTGTGGTCTGCCCAGCGCGATGCGCGCCCGGCGCGTGCGCACCGCTCGCACCGCGCGCGCCGAGATCCTTCCCTGTGCCGGGTACCTAGTCGCAGCCGGGGCCGTCACGCCACAGGCGGTCCGCTGTGCCGGCCGCGAGGTGCCGGGCGTAGATCTCGACCTTGGTACGAATGACGTCGAGGGCTTCCTGCAGGTCCGCCATCTGCTGCTGCACCTTCGCCTCGTGTCGCCGCAGGATCTCGAAACGCTGCGGCACGGTACCGTCGCCTTCCTGCGCCAGCTGGGCGTATTGGCGGATCTCCGGCAGTGGCATGCCGGAGGAGCGCAACTTCACGCACACCTTGAGCCAGGCCACGTCCTCATCGGTGAAGACGCGCTGCCCGGCCGCGTTGCGCCGTACGGCGGTGAGCAGTCCCTCCTGCTCATAGAAGCGCAGGGTGTGTGCTGGCAGGCCGGTGAGTGCGCTGACCTCACCGATACTCAGGACGGATGTCTCGGCATTCGTCATGCTCACCACCTTACGAGCTTGCCCTCAAGTCGACTTGAACTCCTAGCGTGGGCGTAATCGATGAAAGGAGCACCATGTCAACCACATGGTTCATCACCGGCACTTCCTCGGGTTTCGGGCGCCTGCTCACCGAGGACCTGCTGGCCCGCGGCGACCGGGTCGCCGCGACCGTGCGCCGGCCCGAGACGCTGGACGATCTGCGTGCTCAGTACGGTGAGCGCCTCTGGTCGGCCCGGCTCGACGTCACCGACGCCGCGCAGGTCCGCCGGGTCGTGGCCAACGCCTTCGAAGCGCTCGGCACGATCGACGTGGTCGTCAACAACGCCGGCTACGGCGTCTTCGCCTCGGTGGAAGAGGCCACTGACGCACAGATCCAACGCGTGATCGACACCAACCTCGTCGGGTCGATCCACGTCATCCGCGCAGCCCTGCCCCAGCTGCGCGCCCAGGGGCACGGACGCATCATGCAGGTGTCCACCGCCGGCGGTCAGACCACCTACCCCAACTTCGGCTACTACCACGCTTCGAAGTGGGGACTCGAAGGCTTCTGCGAGACGGTGGCTCGCGAGATCGCGCCGTTCGGCATCGGCCTGACCATCGTCGAACCCGGCGCGACACCGACCGGATTCGCCAGTGCCCTCGACACCGCGCCAGTGATGCCGGAGTACGAGAGAACCCCGGCAGGTGAGGTGCGGCGCGCCATCGCATCGGGCGCCTTTCCCCTGCCGAACGACCCGCACAAGATCACGCAGGCCATGATCGATCTCGTCGACTCCGGAGCCACGCCGCTGCGCCTCCCCCTCGGGTCCGACACCTACGAAGACGTACGGGCATCGCTCGTCGCCCGACTCGCCGAGCACGACGCGCATCGCGACACCGCACTCGCGGTGGTGCACGGGGACTCTGGGTGACGGGCGTGGAACGACGTGAGTGTGACCGTCGCTTCTTGGGAGGCGGCGGTCTTGCCGCAGGTGGGCCGCGATGCTGCGGAACAGGGCCTCGTTGCCGGCCATCTCGTACCCCGGCACCGAGTGATCTGGCAGGTCATCGGTGATCTCGGTCTCGGGCGCCTGTGTACGCAGTTCCTCGATCACCTCCGCGGTCAGGGCGGCGACGTCCATGGAATCGGCGTCGTACTGTACCTGGCCCGGCGGCGAGTTGGAGGAGTGCGTCGGGTCGGCTGCCGCGACCTGGAGGATGGCTCGGTCGGTGGCGAGCGGGGTGAGGAGTTCGTGTGCTTTACCTGACGTAACTTCTGCGCCCAGAGCCGAGTTGGAGCCAGGTTGAAGGAGCTCACTGGGCAGTCGGAAGCGTATTGGGCTTGCCGTCGGGAATCGTCAGGGAATCATCAAGTAAACGAGTACCTGTGCAAGGTGCTCACGGTCGGACATGATGATTTCGCTGCGTCAGTCGCTGTGTCGGTGACGTACTTCACGGCTCCGGCGCTGTCATCGTTCGCAGGGCCGGCGCCGGCCTCTTGATCAGGGGCGTCATGGCAACTGGTGCCGCCCATTCGCCTTCCGCATGTGCCGATTGCCTCTGTCCTCGCCCGGCCAGGTCCCGGATTTCCGATCCACGGATGCATGTCCGTCAACGAACCGGCCCTCCGGCGGTCACCGTGCCTGGGAGAGGAGCTGCTTGCACTCTTCAAGCAGCGGCGTTGGGCCCCGCCTGGGATGTAGGTCAGCGGCGGGGGACCACCCCCAGCTCGATCATGCTGGCGGCGGTGTCGAGGACAGCCTCGGACGGCGGCCGGCAGGTCCAACCCAGTTCCTTCTCTGCCTTGGCAGCGCTGCTGCGATCCATACGCCCCCAGAAGGTGAGTGCCAGACGGCTGCTCCGATCGAAGCGGGAGACCAGCCACATCAACCAGTACGGCATCGTGCTCGTCCCGATCCGGTAGCCGCGCGGCCTATAGAGACCCGCCAGTACGGACGCCATCTCGCGGGCCCACATGAACTGCCCGGCGGCGATGTACCGGTTGCCTGCCGCCGAAGGCGTCTCCATGGCGAGCCGGTGCAGGCGAGCCAGGTCACGGACGTCCACGATGTCCCAGCCGATCCTCGGGAGGAACGGCAGCGTACCCCGCATGATCCGCCGGATCAGCTCCACCGAGGTGTTGACATCGGCGTTCAGTATCGGTCCGAGTACGGTGCTCGGGTTGAGTACGACCAGCTCCAGTCCGGACTCGCCGGCGAAGTCCCACGCCGCCTTCTCGGCCAGTGTCTTGCTCTTCGCATACGGGCCTGCCTTGCTCAGGTCTGTCCAGTCGATCTCGGTGAAGATGCGGTCGTCGTCATGCCCGTGGTGCACAGCTGCCCCCGAAGAGGTCAGCACCACGCGGCGGACAGAGCCACTGGACCGGGCGGCCCGCAGCACCCGCAGTGTCCCGTCGACCGCGGGGCGGATCACCTTGTCCTCGTCCCTGGGGACGCTGGTGGGAAACGGCGACGCCACGTGCCAGACGTACCCGCACCCCTCGACCGCCTCGGTCCAGCCGGCGTCGTCGGTCAGGTCGGCCTCGACGAAGTCCAGCTGGCCGGCCGTCTGCGCGGCGAGCGCACGCAGATGGGCGAGGTCCGCGGTGCGGAGGTTGCGCACCGTGCCGCGTACGGAATAGCCGTGGGTCAGAAGCTCGGCGACACAGTGTCCGGCGAGGTATCCGGTGGCGCCGGTGACCAGAACCTTCATGAGCACACTCACCAATCTAATCGCTGTTTAGAATGTAAGCACTGTATAGATAGGCGGGCTCTAGACTCAAGAGGTGTCTTCCAGCGAAACCAAGTCCAGCTACCACCACGGTGCCCTGCGCGAGGAGCTGATGACCGCCTGCCTCCAACTGATCGAGGCCGAGGGCATCGGCGCGGTCAGTCTCCGGCGGGTCGCGCGGGAGGCCGGGGTGAGTCCTGGGGCGCCGTATCACCACTTCCCCGACCGTGCGGCGCTGCTCCATGCCATCACCGCCCGGGGCTTCGATCTCCTGGTCACCGAGTTGCGCGCGGCTCACGACAACGCCGGTACGCCGGTCGAGGCGCTGGGAGCGATGATTGAGGCGTACGTGCACTTCGCCCGCGTACACACCGGGTATGCCCGGCTGATGTACCGGCCGGAGCTGTCCCAGACGGCCAAGGACCCCACGGCCGAGGCGTTGGCGCAGGAGGGCATACAGCTGGCCACCGACACGGTGCAGGCCGCCCAGCGCGACGGCACCGCGCCGCAGGGAGACCCCGCTCCGCTGGTCACCATGGTCTGGTCGCTGGGAGCCGGGCTGGCCATGCTCGCCATCGACGGCCCCCTGGAGGCGATGTCGGCCGCGTGCGGTTCCAACGCCACCGAGCTGACAGCCCAGGTTGCGGCACTCTTCCAGCAGATGCTTCGAGCCGCCCCAAAGGTGGACTGACGCTTTCCGAGGGCCTCCGGGTGACGATGCAGGCGTCCGCCACGCGCAAGGCTCCCGTGCCGCTGATGCAGGTGTGCGAGCCTCGCTGGCCTCCGGCGACACGGGCCGGGCCGCCCGACGCCTTGACCAGCTCGTCGATCAGCTGGTCGTTCACGGCCTTCGCGGACACCACCGCTGCCGACGGGACAGCCTCGTGCTCGGCCAGGTTCTCACTGGTCGTCGATGCGTCTTCCATGATCGGGAGTTACATCGAACGATGTGCGGTCCCGTCCACGCGAATGCCTGGGTGGTCGGGCCGGGCGTCAGGCTGCCCACGTCGGCGCGGTCGCGTCTTCGTGCCGGCGCCCGCACTTCTGGGGGCGAGTGGGCCCCGCGGACAAGGCATCGTGGGTGGCCGGCTCAGCGTTGTGCCGGCGCACGAAGCGGACCCGGTGTGATGGTGCGCGGCGACGACTCAGCGGTCGGCGGCGTCGTCGCGGCTCATGAGGCGTAGGTGCGGTGCGGCGAGTGGGGGCACCTCCCACGCCCTCAAGGCAGTGGGGGGAGCGTGCCCGGCGTCGCGCGGCAGGAGGGGCTGTGCGGACACGGCCTAGCGGCCCAAGGCCCTGAGCACGTCCCCCAGTTGCCGGACCGGCTCGGGACCGGCCATCCGCAACACGACCGTGCCCGCACCGGCCTCCGCCAGCTCGCGGACCCGTCCGGCGGCCTCCGCCGCCCCGCCCGACACGGTGAAGACCTGCTCGGGCGGGCGGCCCAGCCAGGCGCCCTGCCCCTCGACCTGAGGCCGCAGGGCCCGCGCCACCTGGTCGGCGTCGTCGCCCACACAACAGAAGGCCAACACCGTCAGGGTGTGGTCGGCGGTGGCGCCGGCCTTGTCGATCAGAGCCCGAGCGCTCTGAAGGTCGCGCGGCCCGTGCCCCTCGGCGATCAGCGTGCCGTCCGCGACCCGCCCGGACAGCTCCAGTGAGCGGGGCCGCACCACACCCGCGACCAGGGGCGGCGGTTCCGCGGGCGGATGCACCAACGAGATGCCGTCCAGGCGCACTTCGCGTCCGTCCAGTTCGACGCGCTGCCCCCTCAGCAGCGCGCGCACGGATGCGATCGTCTCCTCCAGCAGAGCGAGGGGTGACCGCGCCGCGACGCCGACCGACGCCATCCACTCCGGCACCCCGTGCCCGATGCCGGCCACGAGCCGCCCCGGGAACACCCGGGCCAGCGTCGCGATCTCCATCGCCAGCAACGCCGGACTCCTCAACGGCGCGGGCATGATGCCGATGCCCACCCGAAGCCGCTGCGTCGCCCCGAGCGCGACGGACGCGGCCGACACACCTCCGTTCCACCCGAGATCCTCGACCACCCAGAGGTCGTCCGCGCCGAGCGCCTCGACCTCCCGCGCGAACCCGGGCAACTCCTCCGGAGCCCAGTCGCGGTCGTACATCACACCGATCCGAAGATTCGTCATGCACGGAAACCTATGCCCGCGCGGGCGAGTGATCAACGGTGTCGCGCGGCGGCGGCTGACGTCACGTCACGTCACGTCACGCCACGTCGGGTCAGGTCAGTGAACAGGGCGAGCCGTTGAGGTTGAAGGCGCTGGGCGTGGGGTTGGTGGTCGACCGGGTGGCCGTGAAACCGAGGGTCACCGAGCCCGCGGGCGGGATCGTCGCGGTGTACGAGGCGGAGGCGACGCCGACCTCGGCGCCGCTCTGCGTCGCGGTGCCGCCCCACAGGTTGGTGATGCGCTGGCTGTCGGGGAACGTCCAGCGCAGCGTCCAGCCATTGATCGCCGTGCTGCCGGTGTTACGGACGACGATCTCGCCCTGGAAGCCGCCGGGCCATTCGTTCGTCACCCGGTAACCGACCCCGCAGACGGCCGTCGATCCGCTGGAGGCGGTGGTGACGGTCACCGTGCCCGAGCGCGGCGAGCGGTTTCCGGCGGCGTCGCGGGCGTAGACGGCGAAGGTGTACGAGGTGGACGGGGTGAGACCGGTGACGGTGGCGGAGGTGGTGGCCGTGCTGGTGGCGGCGGTCTCGGTCGTGCCGCTGACGCGCACGACGTCGTAGCCGGTGACCCCGGTGCCGTCGGTGGCGGCGGCCCACGTCAGCCTGACGGACGAGGAGGTCACCGCGGAGGCGGTGGGTGTTCCGGGGGCGGTCGGGGGAGTGGTGTCTCCTCCGCCGGAGGAGTAGACGGTGGCTTCCTTCGAGGTGGCGGCGATGCCGTTGGCGCCGTGGAAGACGCGCCGGCCCCAGGAGCTGAGCCGCGTCGGGTCGAAGCCGGTCGCCAGGTCGAGGACCGGGTCGGTGTTGCCGCTCCAGGACCAGGCCAGGTAGCCGAGCCCCAGTTGCTGCGCGACGGCCATCATGGTGTCCTCGTCCGGGTCGCCGTACTGGTCGGGCGGGCCCCCGAACTCCCCGATGAGGATCGGCAGTTTCGCGTTGACGAAGGCGTTCAGGTAGTCGGTGATCTCCTGCGCGGTGTCGTAGACGCTGTACATGTGGATCGAGAAGATCAGGTTGCCCGTGGGGTCGGCGCTGTACACGGACTGGGCGTTGTCGCGCATGACGCCCTGCCAGTCCTGGCCCCAGTTGGGCGCGTCCACCATGATCGTGTGCGCGAACCCGGCGCCGCGCAGCTTCTTGACGGCCGCGATCGTGGGCTCGGTCCAGCCGGCGGGATTGGTGTTGCCCCAGGGCTCGTTGCCGAGGTTGATGATGACGTGGTTCTCCTGGCCGGTGAGCACCTCCTTCAGGCCGATCCAGTAGTCGGCCGCGTGGTCGAGGGTCCCGGCCGCGGCCTCCTCGCCGTAGCCGGTGGTGTCGTGCACCTCCAGTACGCAGATGAGCCGGTTGGCCTTGCACTGGGCGATGACACCCGCCACGTCCTGGGCGCTGTTCTCGGTCCAGCGGTGGCCGTCCGAGAGGACGACGCGGACGGTGTTGGCACCCAGCGCTTTGACATCGGCCAGCGACTGCGTTTCGTTCGGATACCAGGTGTGGGCGTGGTTGACTCCGCGCATCACGAAATCGTTCCCGTTCGCCTCCAGCAGCCGGCCGTTCTCGATGCGGAAGCCGGTGGCCGCCGCCTGGGCGGGTGCGGCGAGGGACAACAAGGGGACGAGGAGGCCCAGGAGGGCGGCCAGGACGAGGGCCACTCGGGGGGCGCTGCGGGTGCGGGATCTCATGGCGGCTCCGAAGGGTGAGATGGGTGACGGTGCGTCAGGAAGACGCGGTGCGCGCCGTGCAACTGACAGTCGCCGACGGGACGCCAACCGTTGCCGGGGTGCCGGCGATGAAGCCGAAGGTGGTGCTCGCGCCGGGGGCCGAGGCCGCCGTTCCACGTCCCGTGGGTGACGGTGGCCGTGCCGTCGGCGGCCCGTGGTGGGGGCCGATCCTCGGGCTGTGGGAGCGCTCCCACGCCCATCAAGCCACTGTTGGCATTTGCACGTCAAGCCCCTCGTCCGGAGCCGCCCCGCCCGGCGCCTCGTTGTACGGAGCGGACCGCACCGACCGCACCCGCACCCAGGTGGGCTGATGCGCCGAGCAGAGGTCACGGCCGGGGGCGGGGAAAGTTCTCCAGGGCCCGGGCGAGGCCCGCGGCGTCGGTGCCGATCTTGCGGTAGACGGAGGATAGCAGCCGCGTCACGCCCTGCTCGGTGACGCGCAGTTCCTTCGCGACCACCGAGCCCGGATGTCCCTGGGCCGTCATCTCGGCGGCCCTGCGTTCCTGAGCGGTGAGCGTGTCCGTCTGCGGGTAGCGCAGGGGCAGGGGCCGCAGCCCGGCCGCCGAGAGCTCCTCCCTGGCCCGCGCGGCCAGGGCCTCGGCACCGCAGTGGACGGCGCCTTCCTGGCCCTGGTAGAGCCGGTCCGCGCCTTCCTGCACACGGCCGTTGCGGGCCAGCGCGGCGCCGTAGCCGACCAGCGCCCGGGCCAGCTCGTAACTGGCGGGGGAGCGCTCGAGATGGCCGACGGCCTCGGCGTACAGGTCGAGCGCCGCCGGTCCACCGGTCACCTCGGCCTCGGTGCGGAGCGCCTGGCCGATCGCGGAGGCGGCACCGAAGTCCCGGGCGGCCTTGGCGGCGTCCCGGGCGAGGCGGATCGCCCGGTCGGGAGCGGTGGGCGCGACAGCGGAGGCCAGGTCCAGCTGCCAGGGGCACCAGGTCGGGTTGCGCCAGGCCTTCGACGCCAGCCAGTCCCCGACCTCGGACAGGAGCTCCTCCGCCTCCTCGTGCCGTCCCTCGGCCAGCAGCAGTTCGGCGTACACCGTGCGGGGGTCGGGGTAGATGACGGCGTTCGGAACCCTCTCGCCGTAGCGGTAGGAGTCGGCGAGCCGGCGAGCCTCCCCCGTCCGCCCACGGGCCAGCAGGGTCTGGAGGAGGATGCCGATGGCGAACCACTGGGCGGGCACGGCGCCTTCCACCCGGTCGGCGATGCGCAGACCCTCGCGTGCCATTTCCTCGGCCTCGGCGAGGCAGCCGCGACGGTAGCGGATGTAGCCGAACAGGGTCTGGCCCAGGGCCAGATGGGAGCCCCGCCAGCCCTTGGCCTGGCACTCGGCCATCCCCTTGGTGAACAGTTCCTCGGCCCGGCGCGGCTGGTCGCAGTACATGTAGACCAGGGCGACCGAGACGGGCACCTCGAAGCCGCGGTGTTCGTCGGTCCAGCTCAGCCGCCCCTCCAGCGCCTTCTCGGCGCAGGCGAGGGCGGCCCGCCGGGGCTCTCCGCGCATCATGGCGTCCCAGGCCCGCAGGCCCAGGATGTACCGCTCCTCCAGACTGCGGCCGGGCAGCCGCCCCGCCAGCTGCGCCAGCCTGCGCGAGCGGGCGGACGAGTCGGGCTCGTCCGTGCGGAACGCGCTCCACACGAAGTGATCGGCCTGCATGCGCAGGCGGATCCGCGCGTTGGCCGCCCGCCGCACCTCGTCGGCGGCCACCTCCGCAGCTTCGGCCACCCGGTCGATGTGGGCCAGTGCCTGGGTCAGCCGGTACACGATGGAGGCGCGCAGATCGGGGTCGACGCCGGGCTCCGCCAGAGCCGCCCGGAGGTGGCTGACGGTGGCCGCGGGTTCGATCAGGAAGGTCGCGCTCGCGAGTTCATGGAGGAGCGCCGCGCGATCCTGCCGAAGAGGCGGCTCCTGCAGCGCCCGGGTCAGGGCACGCCGAGCGGCCTCCGGAGCGCCGGCACGGAGGAACTCACGGGCGGCCGCACGCAGACACTCGACCGCTTCGGGCCTGCCGTCGCAGGGGACCTCCAGCAGATGCCGGGCCGCGGCGGTGGGGCCGAGCCCCGCCGCACGAACGGCCACAGCCGCCGAGTTGTGCAGCCCGACCCTGAGGGCCGCCGGAATGTCCTGGTAGACCGCCGTGGCGATCGTCGGATGGACGAACTCCAGGCTGCCCCCCGGCCCGGGGGTGTCCGCGAGGATCCGCGCGGCGCGCAGCTTTCCGGTCGCGCGGGCGGCCTCCTCGCTGCCGATCACCGCGAGGGCGGCGGCGAGCTCCGGCGAGATGGACGTGCCGAGGACGGCGGCGGCCCACGCGAAGTGGACGGTGGCCGGGTCGAGCCGGTGCAGTCGTTCCAGCAGCCCGGGTCCTTTCACGGCCGAGGCGAGGTCCTGCATCGCGGGCAGCTCCTCGCGGGTGCCCGTCAGCCGTTGTTCGCCGAGCCGGATGGCGAGTTCCACGGCCTCGAACGGGCTTCCGCCGGTGACCGCCCAGCACTCGTCGCAGAACGCGTCCTCGGCTCCCTCACCCACCTCGTTCCTGACGATCCGCGCGACAGCGGCGCGGGACAGGGGCGTCAGGACGTACGGGCGGCTCGCATGACGTCCCGGGAGCGCGCGGAAGGCGGGCGGCTCGGCCGGGAGTTCGTCGGGCCGGTAGGCGACGACGATCAGCAGCGGCAGGTCCTCCGCTCGCGAGGCGAAGGAGGCGAGCCAGCTCATGGACTCGGCATCGGCCCAGTGCATGTCGTCCAGCAGCAGCACGACGGGCGCCTTCATCACCGTCAGGCGCGTCATGACCCAGTCGAGGCCGTCGCGCACCCCGGACGGGTCCGGTACCCGGGCGGGGCCGGTCGCCTCCAGCCCCAGCGCGGTGGCGACGATGTCGTACCAACTGCCCAGGAGAGCCCGCCGTTCGGTCTCGTCCATGGCGGCCAGGGTGGGTTGCAGGAGCTGGCGCACCACACGGAAGGCGAGCTCCCGCTCCTTCTCGCCGCCCTTGCCGGAGAACACCGTGAATCCGTGTGCCGTGGCGCGGGCGCGGGCCTCCGCCATGAGAGTCGTCTTCCCCAGCCCGGCCGAGCCGGTGAAGGCGAGCACCCCGGTGTGCCGCGCCCGCGGCACACCGCCGACGGCATCGCTGAGGCCCGCCAACGCGTCGTCGAGCGCGCGGAGTTCCTCCCGTCGCTCGAGCAGCAGACGGTTCTGGGTGATCGGTTGCCGCAGCCCAGGCGTCATGTGCCGTACCGCTTCCTGTCGTTGCCCGTCGGAAGACAGCGCAGAGCGTACGCCTTTATGGAGAGCCGCTGGTCGTATGGAGAAATGAAAGCACAGGAAGGGCGAATCATTCACCGGGGCGGTTTGCGTGCGGCCCACTCGGGTAAAACTCTCCGGCTTCGCCCTTCCTGGCGGAATTCAGCCAGTCGACACCGCTCCCGCGCCCGCGTACCGCGGCACCGTGCGGGACCAGTAGTAGCACCCGCGGATCCAGCCGGCCATGCCGTCCACGTAGCCGATGGCGGAAGGGCTCAACTCCGGCCTGATCCCCTCGTAGAGTTCCTCGAACTCGCGGATCGTGCTGTTGATCCGCCGGATGGCCAGTGTGACGGCCACCGGCAGGGAGCAGTGGTGCGCGCGCTGGTACGCGAGGGCCAGATTGATCAGTTCGCCCGCCTGCTGCTCCTTCACCGTGGAGAACAGGTCCGGTATCCACACGGCCGCGTCGGCCGACAGCCGGGCCAGGCGCTGTACGACGGGATGGTGGAGCTCCTCGGGTGCCAGCTCGCCCGGCTGTGCCGCCTCGCAGAGGGGGTGGAAGGGCTCGACCCCTGCGGTGAGCGAGCGAATGGAGCCGCACACCCCGAGACGCAGCGGGAAGGGCTGGGCCTGGGCGACCGCTTCGTACATCAGGCCGTGCACGTACTCGCGGCTGTTCCACGCCCAGCGCGCGGCCTGTGCGGGTGTGCACCGCTCCCGGACCTGTCGGTGGAGGTCGGCCAGGGCCGCGCCGAGAGCGCTGCTGGGCGGTTGGCCGTCCCGCAGGATCGCGACGCTCTCACACAGCATGGGCAGGAGACGGCCCGGCCACCGCCGGCCGATGTCTTCGGCACGGTCGTCGAAGATGAACTGGTAGGCGATCTGGTTGGCCACGATCTGCAGCAGATCGGCGTCCATGGCCGGGCCGTTGCAGGACGCCAGTTCGGCGGGACGGGTGGCGGCGATCATCGCCGCCACCACCGGATCGTCGGTCAGCCCCAGGCGGCGCAGCCACGTGGCGACGCCTGCCTCCGCCTCGGACTCATGGGGATTGCGCTGGAAGGGGAAGGGCATGTAGAGGCGGGCGTCGATCAGGTCCCTCAACGTGTCAGCCGCCATTCCGCCTTCGGATCCGCCTTCGGATCCGCCTTCGGAGGCAACCGCTGCTTCCTCATGTGTCGTCGGCACCGTTGCCACCTGCCGATCGGGAGTCCTGTACTCGTGGCGTCCCGGTTTCCCGGGGAGCGCGGTGACGAGGCGGTGTGCGCTCCGGCCTGCCCGCCCGCGGTGCGCAGATCATCACCAGCGGCCTCGGCCCCAGTGTCACCGCGGGCCGGGGCGACGCCAGGGCTCCGGGCGCATGGCGCAGACTCCAGTGGGCGGCGATGGTGGCGAGGACCACCGTGGTCTCCGCCATGGAGAAGGTGTCACCGAGGCACTTGCGCCTGCCCGCGGCGAACGGGATCATCGCGCCCTGCCGGACGTGCGCCTCCCGCCCCGGCAGCCAGCGCTCGGGGAGGAACCGCTCGGGTTCGTCGAACGACGCCGGATCGCGGTGCAGGAGATAGGGGCTGTACAGAACGGTGCTTCCCCGAGGGAGACGGCACCCGGCGAAGTAGGTCTCCCGGGCGGTCACGCGGGTGAAGAGCCAGCCGGGCGGGCGCAGGCGCAGCGTCTCCGTGATGACGCTCCGCGTGTGGACGAGCCGCGGCACATCGGCGGGTTCGAACCGCTGCCGTCCGTCCAGAACGGCGTCGGCCTCGGCGTGCAGGCGGCGCTCCACCTCCGGATGCCGGGCCAGGAGGTCGAGCGCGGAGGCCAGGCACATGGAGGGACTCTCCGCCCCGGCCAGCAGGAGGGAGACGAGCTGGTCGTGGACCTCCTGATCGGTGACCGCCTGTTCGTCGCCGTCGTCGCGCGCGGCGTCCAGCAGGGTTCCCAGGAGGTCGTCCCGGGCAGCGCTCCGGCGACGCTCGGCGATGGCCGCGTCCACGATCGTGTGCAGACGGCCGACCGCGTGCCGGTAGCGGCGGTTGGCGGGGGTGGGCACCCTGAACAGGGCGTCGACCGGCAGAGCCGTGCGGACGAACAGGCCGCGGACCACGGCGGCCAGACAGGCCCTGAACTCCGCGGCCGTCGCGGCGTCCAACGAGTCGCTGAAGAGGACACGGCTGATCACCTTCGTCGTCAGGCCCAGAAGATCCGCGCTGACGTCGGCCCTGCGGCCGGCCCGCCACTCGTGGCACAGGGACTCGGCTTCCTCGGCCATGAGGGCCGTGTACTCGGCCATGTGGGCGGGGCGGAAGGCCGGCTGGACCATCCGGCGCTGCCGCTGGTGCTCCGCGTCGGTACAGGTGACGACGCCGTCGCCCATCACCGCGCGGAGCCTGTCGTACAGCGGGCCGCCCTTGTCGAAGGTGCGCGAGTCCCTGAGCATCCGCCGGACCAGCTCCGGATGACACACCACCCACGCGGGCCGGGGACCCAGGCGTATCTCCACCAGATCCCCGTGCGCGGGCAGAGAATTCAGAAAGGCCAGCGGCTGCCGGAACAGCGCGATACCGTGGCCGAGGAATGGGAATATGCCTGGCGCAGTACCCACCGACCACTGACGCTCCGACGCTTCGGGTGCGGTGCCGCTCATCGAAAACCACCTGCCTCAGTCGACACACGTAAAACGGTGAACGTTCCAGGCTTGGTGCTTGAGTTCTGCCTGCCCAGTCCAACCGCTGTCGGCCCCCGGGACGTGTTGTCCCCGGGGGCGCACAGAAGCACAAAGAGGCATTCGATGAACCAGTGTTGATGCGCTCTACATCGGCTGGTAATTACTCGTCATTCGAGTGGTTTTTCGGAGCGGCCATCGGAGTGGACACCTTCAGGTTCCGCAGCCGTCCGGTGTTGTCGAACGATCCGAAGCCCACCCTGCCGGAGGCCAGCGTGGTGTCGACAGCGGTCATCAGCGGACGTTCCGAGCCGTCGACGTAGACCGCGATCTCACCGCTGCTCGCGCAGCGCACCACCCGCACCTTGTGCCACTGGGTGTCGGTGATGGCCGCAGGCGCGCCCGTCCTGCCGTTCCACTGGTCCTCGACGCGGAGCCGGTCGGCGTCGTCGACGACGAAGATGCCGTTGTGCGGATAGGTGGTGTTGTCCGAGGACAGATGGACGTACGAGAACCTGGTGTCGGACTGGTGGTCGAAGACGATGATCACGTCGCGGTTGGTGATCTCGACCGGCGTGTCGATCCGCACCTCGGCGTCGATCCGCACGTCACCGTACTCCCGGCCCGCGGTCAGCACGGCGTACTCGAACGGACGGCGCGGGCCGGGGCGTTGGGCCCCGGCCTCGGCGAGGACGGCCTCGCGGCCCGGGAACCGCCACTTGGACGGGGTGACGGGTGCCCAGTTCTTCCCGTCCATGACGTGGGTGAGCCGGGAGCCGTCGGTGTCGCAGGACGCGAACGTCCGGGTGCCGGTCACCTTCCAGATCTTCCCGTTGGCCTTGGAGAGCAGATACAGCTCGCCCTCGGCGTCCCGCCCGAAGCGCAGGTCCACCCGGGTGTCCCCGGCCAGCATCGCCATGGTGACGCGGCGGCCGCTCTCGTCGTACAGCATGAGGTCGTACAGCTGGGCGAGTTCCTTGCCGCGCCGCATGTCCTTGGTGTCGGCGAAGAGCAGACGTCCGTCGACGAGATCCCCGAAGACGTACTTGCCGCGCAGTCCGGGCAGGTCGCGGCCGCGGTAGACGAAGCCGCCGACGACGGCCCGGCCCACGTCGGAGCGGCAGTTCCAGTCGGCCGGCGGGTCGTGGTCGTAGGCGGCGACGGGGTAGGTGTAGCCGTACTTCTCGTCGTCCTCCGGGAGCGGGAGTATCTGCGCGCAGGGGTCGGTGGCCGTCTTGTCGAAGACGAAGGCGGCTTCGCGCTCGCTCCAGCCGAAGTTGTCGCCCGCCCGTACCTCGTAGACGGACTCGACGGCGTGCTGGCCGATGTGGCCGAGGTACATGCGGTGGCTGCCGCCCGGGTCCCAGCTGAAACGGTGCGGGTCGCGCATGCCGTACGCGTAGATCTCGCCGAGTGCGCCGGGTGTCTTGGTGAACGGGTTGCGCGCCGGGATGCCGTACTTGCCGTTGGCGCTGTTGGTGCCGCGCGGGTCGATGCGCAGGATCTTGCCGTGAGGGAGGGAGAGATCCTGCGGCTCGGTGTTCCTGAAGCCCTCGGCGCCATCGCCGACGGCGACGTAGAGCAGGCCGCGGTCGGGGTCGTGGGGCCGGGCCGTGGGGTTGAAGTCGATCTGCTGGATGCCGTGGACCGTGCCCGCGAAACCGATGCGCAGGATCTCGCGGCGGGTGCCTGAGAAGGTGTCGGCCGAGGGGTCGTCGGCGGTCCACTCGGTGATGACGCCGTGGTAGTTCGTCGTGGCGGCCTGCCGGAAGTCGGGTACGACCGTGGTGCTGGAGGCACGCTCGGTGTGGACGGTGTAGAAGCGGCCGTTGCGCCGGAAGTCCGGGTCGAAGGTGACGAACCCGAAGCCCTGGCCGAGGCCCCGGCTGGCGAAGAACTGCGGGGCGAAGGCGGCGGCGACATCCAGGTAGACCTGCGGGCTGCGGCCGTCCTCGACGAAGTAGAGCTTGCCGTTGAGGTCGGGCACGGCCTTCCGGCCGGAGCGGTCGGGGAGTTCACTCAGGTAGTTGACGCGGGCGTGCCGTACGAGCCGGGGATCGGTGACCGGGCCGGGCGGCGGCTCGGTCTTCGGGAAGGCGGCGTACTCCTTGACGGTCAGCCCGATCCCGGAGGCGGCGGGCCGCTCGGGGATGGGGTCGGTGATCGGGGCGGTGGCGACGGCGTGCGCCGTGCCGGGGAGGGCGACGAGGGCCGGCAGCAGCAGGGCGAGGACGACCAGGAGGGTCGGTAAGAGGGCTCTCGGTCCCAGGGAGGGGGAGGGAGAGGGGGGCATGGGGGTCACTCCTTCGTGACGTGCGTGACGTGAGGTGACGCGGAGGGAGGTGGGTCGTCAGCGGCCGGTCGTCAGCCGGTACTGGGCCCGTATGCGCTTCTCGTCGAGCGCCGTGTTCAGCAACATCAGGCTGTCCGTACGGCAGTCGCAGGGATTGCGCTCCAGGGTGTTCTGCGGGAAGCTGCCGCCGATCTTGATGCCACGCGGGTCGGTGGGCGAGGACCGGTGCGGACCGGGCCCCGAGAGGTCCCAGGGGTCGCCGGGAACCGTGTAGAAGCCGTCCAGCCGCCGCCCGTCGCGGTACAGCGCCATGGCTCCGGTGCCGAAGTCGAAGGTGGCGGCGAGGAAGACCCACTCGCCGTCCGGCAGCAGGGTCCGCCAGTCCTGGGAGGCGGCGAAGGTCTGCGAGGCCGCCCCGTCGACGCGCCGGCCGAGGGCCACCAGCCGGAGCTCGCCGTCCACCTCGATGATCTCCAGCAGGGCGCGCACCGCGTGGCCGTCGGAGTTCCCCGACAGCACCCCGGCCAGACCGACGGCGCCGTAACGGTCGTCCGGGGCGGGCGTGTTGCTGTTGAGGGCCGGGTTGGGGCCGGTCATCTTGAACCAGCCCATGACGGTCATTCCCTCGACCGCGTTGAAGGCATGGAGCGTCGAAGCACCGGAAGGCCCGTGGACGCCGGCCTTCCAGTCGTCGTTGCCCTTGGTCTGCGGGTTGACCTGCCGCACCTGGAGCGAGGTCCGGCTGCCACGGTGCGCGCCGTCCTTCGTCCGCGCTGCGGCTCCGCCGTTCACCAGGTCGATGTCGGTGCCGGAGAAGCCGAGGTCCCGTTCCTTGGCCGGGTTGCCCTGTAGGGGGTGCTCGAAGTCGTAGTACGCGGCGAGGTGCTTCCGCAGGGAGGGGTGTACGGGGGCGGGGTGCGCCCCGGCTTCGGCGGGGGCCGTGGCCAGGGTGGTCAGGAGGGCCGTGGCCCATGCGAGAGCTGTGATGGTGTGCCTTCGTCGTAAGAACATGCCACTCACTCCTTTGCCACGGGGTGCACTCGGGGGCGTGGCCGGACCGGTGTCGTCTGCCGGTGGCCGGCTGCCAGTTCGCTGTGGTTGATCGCGCAGTTCCCCGCGCCCCTTTCAGGGGCGGCCCCCGAGGTACAGCTCTCCCAGTCGGGAGTCGGCGAGCAAGTCGCCTGCGGGGCCGGAGACATGGACTCGGCCCAGATCGAGGACGCAGCCGGTGTCGGCGGCCTCCAGGGCGCGGCGGGCGTTCTGCTCGACCAGGAGCACGGCTGTCCCCGCGTCCCGCATGCGCACGATCTGTTCGAAGACCACCCCGGTGGCCTTGGGGTCGAGGCCCATGGACGGCTCGTCCAGCAGCACCACCCGGGGGCTGACCATCAACGACCGCGCGAACTCCACCTGCTTCTGCTGGCCGCCGGAGAGCAGCCCCGCGAGGTCCGTCCACCGCTCGGCCACGACCGGGAAGAGGTCCCGCACGAACGCGGTCCGCTCGGCGACGGCCGCCTTGTCCCGCAGGGTGTAGCCGCCGAGCAGGACGTTCTCGGCGACCGTCATCTCACGGAAGACACTGTGACCCTGCAGGACGTGGGCCACCCCGGCGGCCAGCATGCGCTGGGGGCCGCGGCCGGTGACGTCCTCGCCGTCCACCAGGATCCGGCCGGAACGGGGGGTGAGGAGCCCGCTGGCCACCTTCAGGACCGTGGACTTGCCCGCACCGTTGGGCCCGACGAGGCAGACGATCGCCCCGGCGGGCACCCGGACCGTCAGCCCGCGCAGGACCAGGGCCGCCCGGCCGTATCCGGCGCGGATGTCGTCGAGTTCGAGGAGGAAGCCGGAGCGGGAGGGGGAGTCAGACGCCAAGGTACGCTCCGAGGACTCGTTCGTCGGACTGGATCACCGAGGGCGGGCCCTGTGCGATCGGCCGGCCCCGGTCGAACACGACGACGTGGTCGCTGAGGCTCATGACCAGGTCCATGTTGTGCTCGACGATCAGGAACGTCCGTCCCTCGGTGTTGAGTTCGCGGACCAGATCGCAGATGCGGTCGATCAGAGCCGGGTTGACGCCGCCCGCCGGCTCGTCCAGCAGGACCAGCTCCGGCTCGCTCATCAGCACACCCGCGAGTTCCAGCAGCTTCTGCTGTCCCCAGGACAGTTGACGGGCCTCCGCCCGCTCCAGGTGCTCGATGCCCATGCGGGCCAGCCAGCCGCGGGCCCGTTCGGTCTCCTCCCGTCCGCCCGCGCGTGCGAGCTGCCCGGCGAGAGAGCCGGGACGCACGGCGGCGAGCAGGTTCTCCAGCACGGTCATCCGGGGGAAGACACGGCAGAGCTGGAAGGAGCGGCCGACGCCGGCGCGGGCGATCCGGTGCGGGGGCCTGCCGGTGAGGTCGCGGCCGCGGTAGGTGACACGGCCCGCGTCCGGGCGGATCATTCCGGTGACACAGTTGAAGAAGGTCGTCTTGCCCGAACCGTTGGGGCCGATCAGGGCGTTGACCTTGCCGTGGTGGAAGGCCACGGTCGCGGAGTCGAGCGCGGTGACCCCGCCGAAGGCCTTGGTGAGTCCCACGGTCGCGAGACTCGGCTCGGGCACGGCCTCAGGCGCCCCTTGTGGTTCGCTCACTGTCTCTCACCTCCGTTCCCTCGCCACGTTCCCGCCGTTCCCGCCGTTCTCGCAGCTCGGCGGCCGTCACCTCGCGGATGGACGTCTCGCCCGCCCCGCGGAACCGGCCGATCAGGGCACCGACGGCCGGGATGACCCCGTCCGGCATGAACATCACGACGACGAACAGGACCAGCCCCGCCACGACCAGGTGCAGCGGAGTGTCCCCGTACTCGACCTTGGCGTACTCCAGCGCGTACCCGACGGCCACGGCCCCGAGCAGCGGCCCGTACAGATGGCGTACGCCTCCGAGCAGGGCCATCAGCACCATGTACGCGCCGCTGAGGATGGAGAACTGGAAGACGGGGTCGAGGTCGCCGAACCACAGCGCGTACAGCCCGCCCGCCAGCGCCGTGAAGGCGGCGGAGACGACGAAGACCACCAGCTTGTACGTGTAGGTGGGCGTGCCGAGGGACTGGGCCTTGTCCTCGTCCTCGCGGATCGCCTTCAGGCCCATGCCGAACCGCGAGCGGTCGATGACCCACCAGGCCAGCAGGGCCGCGGCGAGCAGCGCCAGGAAGAGGAAGTAGAAGGTCCGGTGGTGCTCGGCCCGCAGCATCCCGGGGAAGGGCCGCGGCACGACCAGGCCCCGGGAGCCGCCTGTGAAGGAGGCCCAGCTCTGGAAGACCAGCAGCAGGATGAGGACGAGGGCGATGGAGACGATGACGAAGGAGGCGCCCCGCACCCGCAGGGCCGCGTAACCGACCGGGACGGCGACCGCGGCCACCAGGACGGCCGCCAGGAACAGCGCGGCGAACGGGGGGAGTTCGGCCTTGGCGGTCAGCAGCCCCGTCCCGTAGGCACCGAGTCCGGCGAACGCCCCGTGCCCCAGGGAGATGTATCCGGTGAAGCCGCCGACGAAGTTCCAGGACGTGGAGAGCACCGCGTAGTTGAGGATGGCGATGCCCACGGTGATCTCGTACGGGCTCGGCGCCATGGAAGGGAAGGAGAGGGCCACGGCGACGGCGGCCAGCAGGGCGCCGAGGTGCAGCACCCTCCCGGTACGGGACGGGGACGACGGGGATTCAGAATCGCTGCGCAAGCCGCCCCCCGAAGAAGCCCTGCGGCCTGACCGCCAGGGTGGCGAAGAGCGCGACGTAGAACACGGTCTGCGCCCAGGTCGTGGAGAGTTCCAGTTGCAGCAGGCTCTGCAGCATGCCCAGCGTCATGGCGGCGATCGCGGCGCCCGGCACGCTGCCGAGGCCGCCGACGACGATGATGGCCATCAGCGGGCCGATCCAGTGCCAGTGCAGCGATGGGTAGATGGTGGTGTCGAGGGACAGTGCCGTGCCGCCGACGGCCGCTGTGGCGAGGCCGAGCCCGAAGCCGTACCCGGCGATCCGGTCGGTGTCGATGCCGAGCAGCTGGGCGGCCTCGCGGTGCTGGATGGTGGCCCGCAGCGCCTGCCCGAACCGGCTGTGCTTCATCAGGACGTAGAGCCCGAGCAGGGCGAGCGCCGCCATGCCGAAGGCGATCAGTTTGACCACCGCGACGCGCGCCCCGAAGAACTCGATGCTCGCTGAGCTGTAGCCGAGCCGGATGCGGCGCTGGGTGCCGCTGAACGCGTAGCCGAGCACACCCTCGATGACCAGCGCCACCGAGAAGGTCAGCAGCACGGACATCATGGTGAGCGTCACCGGGCGCAGGCGGGTCAGCAGCAGCCGCTGCATGGCGACCCCGGCGGCGAAGAACAGCGGCACGGTGACGACCAGGGTGAGCAGCGGGTCCATGCCGGTCTCCCGGTGGGCGTACCAGGCGAGGTAGGCGGCGAGGATCAGGAAGGCGGAGTGGGCGATCATCACGACGCGCATGACGCCGAAGTAGAGGGTGAGGCCGGCGGCCAGGAGGGCGTAGAGCCCGCCCAGCAGCAGACCGAGGACGACACTCTGGAGGACGAGGCTCGCGGAGGGCACGCCCGCATCACCACTTCGGCTTCGGATAGACCAGTTCGGCTTCCTTCTGCGCCTCGGGGAGCACGATCTGGATCTCGCCGCCGACCCACTGCTGGATCATGTGCGCGCTCTGCGGGCGCCCCTTGTCGTCCCACTTCAGCGGACCGACCACGGTCTCGACCGTGTTGCCGCGCAGCCACTTCACCAGCTTGCCCTGGCAGTCCGGGTCCTGGGAGGCGCACCCGGCCGCCTCGACGGCGGCGGCGACGACCTGACCGGTCGTGTAGGCGTTGGCCTCGTCCTCCTCGGGGGCCTTGCCGTACTGCTCGGTGTACTTCTGGACGAACTCCTTGTTGCTCGGGTAGTCCGCCTTCTGGGTGTAGCCGGTGGGCGCGAGAATGCCCTCGGTCTTGTTGCCGATGGCCTTGGCGAACTCCGGTTCGGTCGGCGCGGTGGAGAAGGCGGCCATCTTCGGCTGGTAGTCCAGCTGCTGGAGGGCGACGATCAGGTTGACGCCGTCCTGGTACTGGGTGCCGCCCACCACCATGTCCGCCCCGGAGTCGGCGATCTTGGCGGCGATGTTGCCGAAGTCGGTGGTGTTGGGCGGGTAGACCTCGTCGGCGACGGTCCTGACACCGGCCTTCTCCAGCTTGTCCTTCAGCCCGTAGGCCGTTCCCTGGGCGAAGGGGTCGTCCATGGCGGCGTACGCGACCGTCCTGGGACGCTCGTTCTCCGGCATGGCGAGGATGTACTCGGCCAGGTGGTCGTAGTGGTCGTTGGCGACGGCCGGTGCGGCGTAGAAGAGGTTCTCGAATCCCTGGGCGAAGACCTCCGGTGCCGCTCCGGCGGGCTCCACGAAGAGCATTCCGTACTCCTCGGCCACCCGCGCGGAGGGGACGACGAGCCGGGTGGAGAAGGGACCGAAGACGAGGTCGACCTCGTCCCTGCCGATCAGTTGCTCGTAGTCGGAGACGACGCGGTCGGCGTTGGACTGGTCGTCGAGGATCTTCAACTCGACCTCGCGGCCGAGGAGTCCGCCCTTGTCGTTGACGATCTTCGCCCAGGCCTTGTAGCCGCGTTCGACGCCCTTGCCGGGTTCGGAGAAGTCACCGGTCAGGGGTAAGGAGACGCCGATCACGATGGGGTCATCGGACGATTCCTGAGAACCTGAGCCCGAGCCGCAGGCGCTGGCGGTGAGCATCAGGGATAACGTGGCGAGGGCGATTCTTCCTTGCAGACGTTGCGTTTTGGTCATCGCTGGACACCCCTCGTCGGCTGGACACCCGTCATGGGTCGGCCAGCAGTGCGTGGTGCGTGAAAGCGCATACCTCGGATGCTTTCCCCATATGAAAGCCGCACCGTGCCGAGCCGGACAACCGTTGTGCAGGCACCAGTTGTCCTTGAAGTGACCGGCCAGCCCGGTGACCTGTGGCGCTGAGTGGATGCGAGTCGCTGACCTGTGTAGAGCTCGGCACCCATGCCGCCCGCGGCGTAGCGGCCAGCGTCGACGCCCTCACCGGAGCCCTGACCGACCTCGCCGTACCGGCTGGAGGTCCCCGGAGCTGCCGGACAACGTCGTGCTGCAGACCCACTGCCACGAGTACGCCACGTTCAAGGCCACCACCCGCGCGACCTGCTCGGCCGCCTCGGCGTGACGAAGGTCGACGAGACCAAGGGCCGCTGCGGGGTCAGCGGCGACTTCGGCTTCGAGGAACAGCACTACGACACCTCGATGACCGTCGGGGATTTCGCGCTGAAGCCGCGTCTCGACGGCGTGGACCCGTATGCACCGGCGGTCGTCGTGGCCGACGGCCTCAGCTGTGCCGCCCAGATTGACCACCTCGCCGCAGACCGGGGCATCCGCGTCTTCGCCGTCACAAGGGTTGTCGGGCCCGTACGCGTGAGATAAGTTTCAGGCTGGAACTGAAACAAAAAGAGTGTGCGGCTGAAGCGGCCGCGAGATGCAAGCCACGAAGGAGGGGATCTGCCGATGACTTCCACGCTGAGTCGAGCGCTGGCCAACTACCCCAACCGGTTCGACCCTGCGGCGCTCGGAGGCCTGCCTGAGGGATTGCGGTCCACCGTCAAGCGGCGAAACAGTGTGCTGGGCCCTGGTTACGCGCTGAACTACCGGGAGCCGGTCGAGTTCGTCTCCGGCCGAGGCGCTCACCTGTTCGACCCGGAGGGCAACGACTACCTTGACGCCTACAACAATGTGCCGTGTGTCGGTCACGCACACCCGCACGTTGTCGAGGCCGTGTCCCGGCAGATGGCGGCGGTCAACACCAACACGCGCTATGTGCAGGAATCACTCGTCGACTACGCCGAGCGCCTTGTCGCGACCATGCCCGAAGCGCTCTCGAGGGTCAGCTTCGCGTGCAGCGGGTCGGAGGCGAACGACCTGGCCATGCGCGTGGCTCGCTTCCACACGGGCGGCGAAGGAATCGTGGTGACTCGCTGGGCTTACCACGGTCTCACTCGCGAGGTTGCGAGCTTCTCGCCGACCCTCGGCGCGGGGTCACCGCTCGGGCCGAATGTGCGGGTCATCGATGCTCCTGATCCGCGACTCGTCCCGCCGGGTTCATCGCTTCCCGAGTACATGCGAAGCCAGGTGCGCGGTGCGATCAAGGACCTCGAGCGCCACGGCTACAGGCTGGCGGCGCTGATCACCGACTGCGCGCACTCCAGCGACGGCATCTTCACCGATCCCGTCGGTTACCTGCGTGACATGGTCGAGGAGGTGCACGCCGCGGGCGGCGTGTACATCGCCGACGAGGTCCAGTCGGGATTCGCCCGGCTCGGAGAGTCGATGTGGGGCTTCAGCCGCCATGGGGTGCTTCCGGACATCGTCACGATGGGCAAGCCCATGGGCAACGGTATGCCGATCTCCGGCGTGGTGTTCAGGCCCGAGGTGTGCGAAGAGTTCGGACGGAACGTCCGTTACTTCAACACCTTTGGCGGCAGTTCGATAGCGATTGCCGCCGGTGCCGCGGTTCTGGACGTCTTCGAAGCGGAGAACGTGCAGCAGCGAGTTCTCGACAACGGCAGGGCCCTTCGAGCCGGCCTTGAGGAGATCACTCGCGATTCTCCCCACGTCGCGGAGGTTCGCGGCAGCGGTCTGTACGTGGGCGTCGAACTCGTGAAGGACCGGGAGTCGCTGGAGCCCGATCGTGTCCGCGCCGACGACGTCATCAACGACATGCGCGAGCGTCGAGTCCTCATCAGCGGCACCGGGGAAGCAGTCAATGTGCTCAAGATCCGACCGCCGTTGGCCTTCGACTCGGCCGACGTGACGCGATTCCTCGAAACCTTCGCGAAGATCGCCGAGACGCGCCTGTAGCAGGCTGAAAGCCGAAGGGACCGAACGGTGAACACTTCGCCCCCCGCACGTATCGCCCAGCAATTGTTCGAGGAGAGCGGCCTGGCATCGTCCCACGAGCCCATCGAGATGAACGAGGTGGATGCCCTCCTCGCCCGTCACTACCGGCTGAGCGGCCGTCTCGAGCGGCTGGCAACCGAGAAGGACGACACCTTCCGGCTGCGGACGGGATCAGCCGACCATCTCGTCAAGGTGTCCCCGCCCGACGAAGCGGTAGCTGTCGTAGCTCTGCAAACGGCTGTGATGCGTCACCTCGAGACCGAAGCTCCTCATCTCCCCGTCCAGCGGGTCAAGGAGACCGCCGAGGGCAGCGACAATGTGGAGATCGAGACGAAAGACGGCGGAGTTCGCGTCCTGCGCGTCTTCGACTTCGTCGAAGGTGCCGTCCTGGCGCGGACGGTCCCCGAGCCCCACCAGCTTGCCAAGGCCGGGCAGATGCTCGGGCGAGTCGATCTGGCTCTGCGGTCGTTCAGGCATCCAGCGGACGAGCGGCGCCTTGTGTGGGACCTTCGGTACTTCGACCAGCTGCGGGAGCTCATCGAGTACACGCCCGGCGCCGCCCAGCGTCGGCTGGCTCAAGAAGTGTTCCGCCTTTTCCGCGAGACCATCGTTCCGAGGCTGGGTGATCTCGAGACCCAAGTGATCCATGGTGACTACAGCCCCTACAACGTCCTGGTGGATCCGCGGGCCGACAGCTTCGTCACCGGAGTGATCGACTTTGGTGACAGCATGCGCAGCGCTTTGATCTTCGATCCAGCTGTGTCTCTCGCGAACCTTCTCGGCCGGACAGCATGGGATCCCTGGCGCGAGGCATGCAGCTTCGTCGCGGGTTACGAGCGGGCCCGGCCGGTCAAGGACACCGAACTCCCACTCCTGCCTGTCGCCGCGCTGGCACGCCTGACACTTCGCGCGCTGGTCACCCATTGGCGCGCGGAACGAGTGCCGGAGCGTCGCGACTACCTGCTCGAGCACGCCCGAGACGACTGGGTCAACGTGGAGCGGGCCATGGCCGTAGCCATGCAGGAGGTCGTGGACCGCTTGCTGAGCACCCGCCATGACACGCCCTGAGGCGACACTCGTCGGCTACGGACACGATCGGCCCGGCCGCAGTCGACGAGATCCCCCCGGCGACCGCACTGCCTGAACCCCGACCTTCCCACCATCACTCAGAATCGAGGCTGACCCATGCGAGAGACCGTCATCTTCGACGCCTGTGCGAACCTGATCACTTCGACGCTCGGCCCACGACAGAGAACACAGAGCCGTACGCTGCCAACCCGCCCCCAGCAGGAGACGGCCACGAGGTTCTCCCCCTGAGAGGAGTGGGCGGAGTTGAACAGAAGCGCAGTCGAGCCAAGGAACAGCATCCTCGCTGACGCCCATGGGCAGTCGGCAAGTCCGGTAGTGACCACTGGTTCGGGTTGCGTATGGTCTCGCTAAGGTCATGAGGTGAGCAGCATCAACCCCACACCACGCGACTACAACAAGGCACGTGTCCTTGACGTGGTTCTCTCCCATGCGCCGTTGACCCGGAACAAGCTCATCGAGCTCACGGGGTTGAGCAAGGCGACGGTGTCGCGGGCCGTCGAAGACCTGCGCTCTGACGGGTTCGTCGTGGACGGGGGAGTCGACGCCGCCGCCGGGCGTGGCCGTCCGTCGACCTACCTCGATGTGCCCGAGACGGCCGGACACGTCGTGGGGGTCGGCTTCGGCGCCCTGACCACCGGCGTGCTGGTGACCGACCTGCGCGGCCGTGAGATCGGAAGCGTGGTCGTCCCGACGGTCGAGCACCACGACGTCCCTGCTGCAGGCCGGTGGCTGGCCGACCTGGTCGCGCGGACCGGCTCATCCGCACGCGGGCCCCTGCGCCAGATCGTCGTGGCACTGCCCGCCCATGTCCGCGACGGCGCCGAGGTCTTCCGGCCTGCCGATCCGATGAGGATCTTCTCCGGCAGAGATCTCCACCGAATCGTCGAAGAGCTCCTCGACGCTCCAGTGACCTTCGACAGTGACGCGAACGCATCCTTGCTCCAGGTGCTCACGGACGACGCGAGCATCCATAATGCTGCCCTGTTCAGCGTCAGCAGCACCCTGAACTTCGCCACCTGCAGGGACCGGGAACTGGCTCGGGGACGTACTCCTGCGTTCGGCGACATCGGTTCCCTCTCCTCGGGCATCGACGACCGCACCCTCAACGGGCTGCTGAGCACCGCAGGGCTTGCGAAGCTCGCTCGTGAACACGGACTGGACACCGAGCGCGTCGAGGACCTGTGGCTCACGTATAAGGACCATCGAGCCCGTGCGGTGATACTCAAGGCGTTCACGACGGCGGTCACGACCGCCGTGAGCATCGTCGCCGTGACACTCGACCCCGAGTACGTCTACTTCGTCGGCCGGTTGCGTCCCTTGGTGGACGAGGTGCTCCCCGAAGTACGCAAGCGACTCGAGCACAGCTTGCCGGCCGTGCCCCGGATCACGACCGTCTCCCAGGTTCTGGGACTATCGGTAGCCGGCGGCGCGGTGCATGCCGGCCTGGCCATGACCCGCCACCGTCTGCAGGACGCGCTGCTCAAGGCACGCGCTCAGGGACCGAAGAAGGAACAGGCCGCGCCGGCGTTCTGATCCGGACTGTGAGCATGAGCAACTGGATGTGCTGTCCAGCAAAGCCCTGCCGCCCCATCCACCGAGGCCGCCCGCCAGCGCCTTGATCGCCCCCTCCACCCGCGCCTCGCCACCCGTTGTGTGGATCAACCACACCGGCGAACTCCCGGCTCCCGCCCGGCGACTGTGATCCTGGGGGCTGCCGTCCAGCCCGTCAGCCGACCGGCGACACTCGGGTTGCTGCGCCGAGGCGGCGGAAGTGCGTGGGCTACCTGGTCTTGAACCGGTCCGGACGCACGAAGTCCAGGCCCTCGACAATCTGTTTGCCGAGCGCCTCGTGTGCGGCGATGTGGCCGTAGCCGGTGGCCATTTTGAAACCCTTTCCGGAGAATCCGGTGGCGCAGTAGATCCTGCTGTTCTCGTCCAGAGGGCCGAGGAGGGGATGCCTGTCCTCGGTGAAGAGGTCGGGGAAGGCGTCGGAGCGCGCGATGGTGGGGATCAGGCCGGGGAAGAACTCGGTGACGATCTCGGTGACCTTGTCGGTTTCTTCCCGGGTGAGTTCTCTGGGCACGGCGTCCGCGTCGGGAGTTGCTCTTGCGCGCCCGGCCAGCGGTCCGTCTATCGATGCTTTGACCGTCACGCCGTCGACGGCGGGTGCGCCGTACATGGAGCGGTCCTCGTACCACCGGCTGAAGACGGGGAAGTTCTCCGGCGAGAACTGTGTGCCGTCTTCGGCGATGAACCAGGTCAGGACGATCCGATGGGTTTCCGTGACGGCCTTCAGGTGGTCGGGCATGAGCCTGCGGGACCAGCCGCCCGAGGCGACGATGACCTTCTCGAACGTCCAGCTTCTGTCGCCCGAGGTGACGACCACGCCGTGGTCGGTTTCGGTGATGCTGTCCACGGGTGTGTTCTGAAGGACGGTGGCGCCGTTCGCCTGGGCCGCCGCGACGGCGGCGCTGACGGCGCGGTCGGTGCGCAGAACGCCGGCGCGGGGGTCATAGACGGCACAGTCGTCGGGGCGGAGGTTGTGCTGGGGGTAGCGCTCCGCCAACTCCTCCCGGCTGAGGACGCAGTGCTCGGCTCCGTTGATGCGCGTTGTCTCGAGGAGGCTGTTGATGAAGCTGCCGTTCGCCGTCCCGATGGACAGGCCCCCCGTAGGGGTGAGGATGTCCTGCCCGGTTTCCGCTTCGAGCTCGGCCCACAGGCCGCGGGAGCGTTCCATGATGGGGTAGTAGTCGGGCCTGCCGAGGTAGACCATGCGGAACAGGCGGGTGTCCCCGCCCACGGCACTGCGGCCGTGGGCAGGGGTGGCGGCCTCGAAGCCCACTACCGAGTCGGACAGCCGGGAGGCCTGCCACAGGGCCATGCTTCCGATGCTGCCCAGGCCGATGACGGCGAGTTGTGCGTCCATGCGAGCGGTTTCCGTTTCTTTACTCGTGAAGTCCGGCGAGTCTGCTGCCGAATCTGGCCAGGAGCGAGGTCGTGGTGGAACCCCTGCGCTCTTCCCACTGGTCGGCGATGCCGAAGAGCCGGTACATGGCGTGAACGCCCAGCCAGCGGATGGGTTCCGGTTCCCACTTCCGTGCCCGGTGGCCGACCCAGGGGAGAGTGGTCCGTTCGGTTTCCTGCTCGAAGGCGAGCTCCACGAGGGTCCTGCCGCCGACGTAGGCTGCCGTGACGCCGTGTCCCGCGTAGCCGGTGGACGATCCGATCCCGGACGCCGGGTCCCAGTGCACGCCGCCGTTCCAGTCCCGCGTGACGCCCAGGACTCCCGACCAGGCGTGGTCCACCGCGAAGGGGATGCCCGGGAAGAAGGATGCGAGCTTGTGCGAGATCAGGTCGATGGTGGACTGGGCGGTCGCACCGTCTCCCCCTGTGCCGGATCCGAAGCGGTAGGGGACACCGCGGCCCCCCATGGCGATACGGCCGTCCGACGTACGTTGGGCGTAGATGAACGTGTGCGCGGAGTCGTTGAGGCACTGCGGCCCGTCCCAGCCGATCTGCTGCCACGCCTCCTGCGGCAGGGGCTTGGTCACGATCATCGAGGAGTTGACCGGGATCAGGGTCCGGCGGCCGAGCAGCTGTCCCGAATATCCTTCGGTGCAGATGAACGTCCTGGCCGCGGTGACGCGTCCGTTGGCCAGGGTGAGGGTCTTGTCCGCGATGCTGTCCACGCGGCTGCCCTCGTAGATCCTGACCCCCATGGAGGTCAGGGTGTCGGCGAGACCGTAGGCGAGCTTCGCGGGGTGGATCCGCGCGCAGTGCTTGTAGAAGAGCCCGCCGTGGACGGTGGCGATGTTGATCCGGGACTGGAACTCGTCCCGGTCGAGCAGGTGGACTTCGTCGTCGGTCAGCCCGTACTTCAGCTCGGTATCACGCCTGGTGACAAGCCGGCCCAGCCCCGCCCGAGTGTGGGCAGCGACGAGCGCGCCACCCTTGTGCTGATCGGCGTCGATGCCTTCGGCCTGGAGGATGTCCAGAACCGCGTCGACGCCGGCGACGAACTCCTGCTGCAGTGCCCGGCTCGCCTCCAGCCCTCCCCCGGCGCGGGCGAAGGTGGCACGGTTTCCCGGAGGCATGGCCGAGAGCCAGCCGCCGTTGCGTCCTGATGCGCCGTAGCCCACCTGTTCGGCCTCGAAGACCGCGACCGAGAGCGACGGCTCGAGCTTCTTGGCGAAGTACGCAGCCCACAGGCCGGTGTAGCCGCCGCCGACTACGGCCACGTCGACGGAGTCCTGGCCGGTGAAGCGGGGGAACGAGGGCCTCTTGTCGGCCAGTTGGGCCACCCAGAAGCCGAGCTCTCCGTTTCGGGGTGGTGCCGCAAGGGCGTTCATGGTGTGTCCTTCTTCTGTCTCTGGGAACCACGGGGGCCGGTACTGGGAAGCCGGTGTTGCCGCCGTCCACGGGGAGGGTTGCCCGGTGAAGTACGAGGACTCCGACACCGCGAGGAAGAGGACGGCGTCGGCGATCTCCTCGGGAGTGGCGAGGCACTGGAGCAGGATCTGCCCTTCACGCTCGTGGCGTGTGGCCTCGGGGTTGGACCTGAGCTGGAAGGAGGCCTCGATGACTCGGTCGACGCTGTCTTGCATCGCGTCGGCCGGCACGATGGGCGCCGGGGTCCCATCGTGCCGGTCGAGGGCGTCCAGGGGGTGTTGAAGCCGGGTCACAGCCGCACTGCTCATGATCGGCCCGCCGCTACACCGCAGTGCAGATCACCTGGATCTCGACAGGGGCGTTCAGGGGCAGCCCGGCGACACCGATCGCGGTGCGGGCGTGCCGTCCGTTCTCACCCAGTACCTCGATGAGCAGTTCGCTGGCCGCGTTGGCGACCTGCGACTGCTCACCGAAGTCCGGCGTGCTGGCCACGAAGACCAGCATCTGCACGATCCGGACCCGGTCCAGGTCGCCCACCGCCTGCACAGCGGCAGCGAGCGCGTTGAGCGCGGCATGGCGCGCGAGCTCCCGCGCGGTCTCCAGCTCGACGTCCCGGCCGACAACTCCCTGCCCCAGCAGCTCGCCGTCCCTGAACGGCAGTTGGCCTGAGAGGTGGATGGTGGAGCCCACCGTCCGGTGGGGCACGAGGTACGTGGTGCCGGCGAGGACGGGTAGCTTCAGTCCCAGGGCCTGGAGCCTTTCTGAAGCCGAGTCACCCTTGACGGTTTGAGGCAGGGGCTGACTCATGCCGCCACCGCCTTGCTGTGGATCATTTCCTCAGTTCTCCGCAACTCGGGCGTCAGGGGCGCGGCAGGCCGAAGAGGACCGGGAGGTCGGCGATGTCGGTGATCCGCTCGTAGCCGAGCCAGTGCTCGTCGTGCTCCCAGCCGCGGTCCATGTACACCTTGTTCTCGATGCCCATGATGGCCGCGGAGCGGTGGTCGTACATGGGGCTCGCGGAGACGTGCACGATCTCGTCGGGTGTCACGCCAAGCTTGTCGAACATGTACTCGAAGGCGCGGAGTCGCGGCTTGTAGACGCCCATCTCCTCGGCGCTGATGACGACCTCGAAGGGGGCCTTGAGGTTCTCCGCGAGGCGCACGGCATGCGCGGTGTCGCTGTTCGTGATGATGACCAGCGGGACGTGTTCGGCCAGGCGGTTCAGCGCCTCGGTGACACCGGGGTACGGGCCCCAGGTGGGAATGCGCTCGTACACCGCCCGCGCCTCGTCCTCGCGGAACTCCAGACCGACCTTGTGCAGAGCACGCTCCATGGAACGAGCGACGACCTGGTGGAACGGCTGGTAGGCGCCCGTGCACTCGTCGATCCGGTACGCCTTGCAGATCCGCAGGAACTCATCGGCGACCTCGGCCGGCAGCCGGTCGCCCAGAACCTCACGCATCGTGTCGTTGATGCTGAACTTGATCAGCGTTCCGTTCATGTCGAACGTCACGAACTTGGGCTTGACGTCGAATCCCATGAGTCCTCCTAGTGCTTCAGCGGAGCGGTCTAGCGCTTTAGTCGATTGTCGACCATCCGTTGTGTCGATTGTCGACCAAATATGCCTCGACTGTCAACAGCGTCATCAGGAGTGCCTCGGACAGTCCCGGCGCTGATCCACTTCCGTATGAGTGAGGTGATCCGCCAGATCGGGTGCGATCGGCTCTCGCGATCGCCTCCGAGTTCGTGCGGACCGGCAGCCAGTGCTGGACCGACGAGCGCCTCGGCGGGTGCGAGCCGTTCCGAGGGCGTGGCCCACTCTCTGGAACGGGCCATGCGCAGGTCCGGCGCCGGATCATGCGCAGGTCCGGCGTGGAGTACCCGTAAAGCGACAGCCGAACGGCACCACCCGGGACGCCGGCCTGTCGCCGCGACTCGTGAGCCGGACGGGGCGCGGCTGTGGATCCAGGGAGTTCCCTGCCGGACAAACCGGTATAGTCGACAAACGACCAAATGGTCGAGGTACTGAGGGAGGGCAACGGGGTGGACCACAAGTTCGAGTGGCAGGAGCAGCGGATGACGACGCCGGACGGCGTCTACCGCACACTGCGTGCCGCCATCCTCGACGGGACCGTACCTCCCGGTGGCCAGCTGCGCGAGGCGCACATCGCCGCGGATCTCGGCATCAGCCGGTCCCCGCTGCGCGAGGCGCTGACCAAGCTGGAAGAGGAAGGGCTCGTCGTCAAGATTCCCTACCGTGGGGCGTTCGTCGTAGAGGTGAGCGCTCGTGAGGTCGCCGAGATCGACTCGGTCCGGCTGCGTGTCGAGCCGTACGCCGCCGAGCTCTCGGCCGAAGCACTGCGCGGTCCCGAGCGGCCTCAGTTGCTGCAAACCGTCGAGGATCTCCGCCGGGCTATGGAGAAGGACGACATCCCGGCCAGCATCGACGCGCACCTTCGCTTCCACAGGCTCTTCTACGATCTCTCGGGGCACGGCGTCCTGCAGAGTCTCTGGAACGGCTGGGAGACCAAGCTGCGCCTGCATCTCAGCGTCGATCACCGCACTTACAGCGACGACCCGCATCAACTGGTCGTCGAGCACGAGCGGTTGGCCGCGGTTGCCCTGGAAGGCGACACCGACGCGTTCCGTCAGGAACTGGCTGCCCATTTCCCCATGGGGCTGGGAGCCCAGACGGGAGATCCAGGGGAGCGCGCGCCCCGGGATGCATGAGGCCATGCCGAGGTGCGTGGAGTGTCCAAGCCCGCTCGCCACTGTGACGTTGCAGACCCATGCCGAAGAAGTCAGGGATCAAGTTCGCACTGTCAACGCGATCTTGTAGCGGATGTTGAGTGAGGGTTGCAGGTAGCAGGTAGCAGGTAGCAGGTAGCAGGTAGCAGGCCCGGTGCGACGGCTAGGTCTGAGTGGCGTGTCCTGCTCGAAGGTCCGGGGTGAAGCCGTTGGGGACGGCTTTGATGCCGGCGCGGCCGGGATCGCGGTAGGCCGGGTACGCCTCGCGGCGCTGCTCCAGGGTCTCGCCGAGTCGCCTGTTCTCGGGGATCGGGCGGCGACTCGTCGGCCCTCAACGCTCCTGGTGGATGGGGCGGAGTGGCACCCCGGCGGCGCCGTCCGCGCCGGGCGCCGACGTTCAACGGGCGACTCCGCCTGGAGCGCGGGTCGCGAGGCGGGCGGACGCGGACCGCGCCGCTGTACCTCAACAGCGAGCACTGACTGATAGTCAGGTCAAGCTGCTTCACCGCATCGCGCAATGACCATACGATCACGATCGAATCTTACCCTTGACAAAGTCTAAACTGGGACCTACTTTTCAAGCCCCTTGAGTAGGTGTGTGTGGCCTGGGTGGGTTTGTTCGTGTTGGTTGGCCGCCGCACCTGGCCCCTGCTGAAATCGGAGTTGGACATGAGGTGCTACGACTGTCTCCAGGAGGCGCGCGGTGACACCGCCGGCATCGGCGTGTGCTCGCGCTGCGGCCTGGCCGCCTGTGAGAACCACGCCCACGTACGTAAAGTACTCGTCACCCACCAGAACGGCCTGGGCGCTGCGTACGGCCGTATCCCGGCACGCAGGGTGGTATGCCACACCTGCGACATGGCCGAGACGGCGCACTGACCCGCATGGTGGGCTTATCGCACCGCATCACGGTCGCCGAATGTGCGCTGCCCGTTCAAGCGTGCGTTCTTTGCCTGCCCGGACGCCGTCCCTGATCACTGCCGCGGCGTCCGGGCCTCAGCCGCGGCCACTGCTCGCTGCGCAATGCTGGAGGCGCGACCGCGGACTACAAGATGTCGTAGAGGTGGGGCTTGTTCCTGCTCGGCGGCAGCTCCCTCAGGAGGCTTCATGACGTCTTTATCGACGATCATCCCGGCGCGCCGTGGTGGCAGGGACGGTCGTGGAGTCCACGCTGACCACTGGACAAGTCCGTCTTGCCCTGGCGGGTGACTTCGGCGATCAGGCCTTCCGGCAACGCGGTGAAGAGACCGGTGTTCCTCCCGACCTGCAAACACCCGTAGGCGGTCCGTCAGTTGCGAACGGTCAGTTGCGAACGGTCAGTTCCGAACTCGCCTGGAAAATCTCACGCCACTGCGCGCCTGCCGTGAACCGCCACCACATCGCACCCTCGAACTGATTCCGCGGCCGCTCAGGCTAGAGGTCCGTGCCTGCCTGTCGGTAGGAACGGCGCGATCAACCTCCGCTGCTCGTCGGTGAGTTGCCTCCGCATTACGGTCGTCCTGCCGGATCCGCCTGAAGGCCGGCGTTCTTCCGGCCGTGAACGGGGCCAGTGTCGCCACGCGACGCCGTTGCCGAGCTCGTCACCACGGGCTTGCAGTCAGTCGTTGTAGGCCTTGCCGGAACAGCCGGGCAGCAGGCCAAGCCGCTGTTGTGGCATGGGGATCTCGTTGGGCGTGAGGTCGACCATCCGTGTCAGCCGCTCGAGAATCCCGCCGCCGTCGGCGATCGTCATGCGGACGGGGGCGCTGCGCGTGCTCCCTGCCGAATCGGATGAGACCGGTGAGCCAGGTCGCGGCGTCGACCGTCGATTCCAGTCGCGGCGGATCCAGCCGCACGTGGCCTTCCGGGGCCGCATCCGAGGTTGAAGTTCGTATTGACAGTGCTCGATGGGCAGCCATATGGTCGACAAACGACAATAGGGTGGCGGTTTTAAGCCACCATACGGCGTTATGTCGCCGCTGTTACTCGCGAGGAGAACCGAGTACAGATGATCAGGATTCATGCGAAGCGGGTTCTCGTGACCAACTGCGTGGGTAAGTGCCCTGCTCCGTCCGAGGAGGTGGCTCGATGAGCCAGTCCATGACCTCGGCAGCGAACACCGACTCGGCTTCCGACCGGCTCCGGGCCCTGGGTCTGGCCCTTCCCGAGCTCCGTGACAACCCGTACTACGTGCACCACCGGAAGGTGGGCTCCAGCATCTACGTTTCGGGCCAGCTGCCTTACAAGGACGGTTGGCTGCAGGGTCAGGGCGCTGTCGGCCGGGATGTCGAGCTGGAGACTGCGCGGTCACTCGCGCGCCATGCCGCGCTCAACTGCCTCGCTGCCGCTGTGCAGGCGGTGGGCGACCTGGACCGGGTCCGGATCGTGCAGATGCTGGTCTTCGTGGCCAGCACGCCGGACTTCGGTGAGCAGTCGCAGGTCGCCAACGCGGCCAGCGAACTGCTCATCGAGGTACTGGGTGAGAACGGACGGCACGCCCGCACCGCGATCGGTGTCGCCGGGTTGCCGCTCAACAGTCCGGTCGAGATTCAGATGGTCTGCACCGCCGTGTAGGGCGGGCCCGACGGCGGTGCAGGCAAGTGCGTGCGATATCGCGGGCCGCGCGCGTTCGGCGTCCAGGGGGAGTCAGCACCCGCGCCCCTCGATCATCCTACGAAGAACCACAAGGAGGGCAGCGTGAACCGGCTGCAACGAGCACTCGACGCTCTGGTCGAGCGGATCGACACCCCCGCGCCGATCGTGCTGGTCGACGTCATGCAGGGCAACATCGACCGCATACAGGGCTTCGCCGACCAGCACAACCTCAGGGTCAGGCCGCACGTCAAGACGCACAAGTGCGTGGAGATCGGGCGACGCCAGATCGAGGCCGGCGCGGTCGGGATCACCGCGGGAAACGTCGGTGAGGCCGAGGTCTTCGCCGCGGCCGGGTTCGACGACATCTTCCTCGCCTACCCGATCTGGGCCGCGGGAACGAAGCGGGCCCGGATCCGCCGGCTCGCCGAATCCGCCCGGCTGCGGGTCGGCGTCGACAACGTCGCGGCGATCGAGGCCCTCGCCGACGCGATGGGAGACGAACCGGACCGGCTGCAGGTCGTGATCGAGGTGGACTGCGGTGCCCGTCGTTCCGGGGCGCCGCCCGAGCTCGCGGGCGACCTCGCGCTCGCCGCCCGCAAGCGCGGTCTGGTGCCGGTGGGAGTGTTCACCTATCCCGGTCACGGCTGCGCCGGTCGCGACGCTCGCCGGCGCGCCGCGCAGGACCAGGAGGCCGCGCTCACCACCGCGGTACGCGGCCTCGCCGGTGTCGGGGTCACCGCTGAGGTGGTCAGCGCCGGCTCCACTCCCACCCTTGAGTTCTCCACCAGCAGCGTGATCACCGAGATCCGTCCTGGCGAGTACGTCTTCGGCGATCTGAACAACGTCCGGCTGGGCGCCTGCACAGAGGACCAGGTCGCGCTGTTCGTCGCCGGCACAGTGGTCAGCGACTGGGTCCCCGGCCAGGTCATCGTCGATGTGGGCAACAAGGCCCTCAGCAAAGAAGGCAGCCCCGAGATCGGATACGGCGGCATCGCCGGCACGAAGGCGGTCCTGTCCAAGGTCAACGAGTACCACGGGTTCCTTCCGCTGCCGGACGGCGAGTTCCGCCCCAGTGTCGGCTCGGTCGTACCGGTCGTGCCGAACCACGTGTGCCCGGTCGTCCTCGGCTTCGAGGAACTGATCGTCACCGACAGCACGGGCACGTCGCTGCAGCGTTGGCCGGTCGACGCCCGCGGATTCCTCAACTGACCGGCGCCGGGGACGGGACCCTCGTACCCGAGCCCGCGACCCGACCGACCTCCCCCGTAAGAGGAGTGCCTGACATGAGACTCAACAACGTCACGGCCTTGGTGACCGGCGCCAGCAGTGGCATCGGGGAAGCCGTGAGTTCCCACTTCCGCCGCGAGGGCGCGCGGCTGCTGCTCACCGGCCGCAGGGAGCGACTCGACAGCGCTGAGCCCGACGACCTGTACGTTCCCGGAGACCTCAACGACGAGGCGTTCGTCGAGAGCCTGGCCAAGCAGGCCGCCGAGTCCCTCGGCACCGTCGACGTCGTGGTACTCAATCACGGCCTGCAGGCCGTCAGCCCGCTCACCGAGATGGCCTGCGACGACGCGAAGAACGTGCTCGAGAGCAACCTGCTCAGCGCGTTCCTGGTGATGAAGCATTTCGCGCCGCTGATGCCCGAGGCAGGGGGATCGTTCGTCTGCGTCAGTTCACGGCTGGGCATGGTCGGCATGTCCGGGCAGGTCCTTTATTCCGCCGCCAAGGGGGGTCTCATCATGCTCGCCAAGGGCGCGGCGATCGAATGGGCCCCGCGCAACATCCGTGTCAACGTCGTCGCTCCGGGCCTGACCGCCACCCCGATCATCGAAGCGGCGTTCCAGCGCAGGCCCGACCCCGAGGGCTACCGCCGCGAGCGCGAGAGCACGATCCCGCTCCAACGCCTCGCCACCCCTGAAGAGGTCGCTGACGCGGTGCTTTTCTTCGCCTCGTCGGAGTCGTCGTACGTGACCGGATCGGTCCTGACCGTCGACGGCGGATACACCGCTTCCTGAACATCCCCGCTGGGCATCACCACCAGCGTGGGGCTGAACCGACCCTGCTGTCCGTCCCGCCTTCTGCCTCGCGACCGCCGATTGCGGCATGAACTGTCGAAAACGCGTCGAGCGCGTGCCGTGACGTCCCCGATCGTCTTCGGGATCTCTCGCGAAGGTACCTGCTCAGCAACGTCGTCGGGGCCGATGGACTGCTCCACCCGTCCCTCAGCCGCACGCCCGGCTCTGCTTCATCCCTCACGAGAGCCCTCATCCTGCGGCTCTGGTGAGGACCGCCCCCACCCCGCTGGTCGCCTCCTGCCACGGCTCCAGCTTTCCCACCGCAACTCGCCCGGTCTTCTGGCCGGCCTTGCTCCGACGACAAGGTCGTCGGGGACTTCGATCCACGGCGAACACGCGCCCAAAGCGGCGATCGGCAACGCAAGGCGGCCGATGCTCTGACCGCGTTTGCCACCCTGCACCATCCCACCCCCCCCGCACCCGCGAGGTAAAGCCCCGCACAGCTGGTCCCACGCGTCCCCAGATGAGGAGTATTGCCATGAGTGATGCCCAGATCGGTCGTAGAGCGCTCCTGCGCGGAGCAGGCGGCCTCGCCGCCCTCGCCGCTCTTCCCTCCCTCTCCGCCTGCGGCACCGGCACCAGCCGTGTGTCGTCCGGTGGGGGCGAGGGCAGCGGCAAGACGGTGGTCGTCCGTGACAGCGGCGGTTCCTACGGGGCGGCCCTGCAGAAGGCGATCTACACGCCGTTCACCCAGGAGACCGGCATCCAGGTGAAGGTGCTGAACCTGGACGACGCTCCACTGTTGGCGCAGATCAAGCAGGGGCGGCCGCAGTGCGACCTCATCAACAACTCGATGATGTCTCACTACAAGTACGTGGCACAGGACGCGCTGGAGACGCTGGACCTCGACCGGGTCAGGAGCGTGAAGAGCGCGAAGATCCCCAAGGCCCAGATCACCGACCATGCCATCGGGCACAGCTTCTACGGTCAGTGCATCGCGTACCGCACGGACGCCTTCGGGGGCAGGAAGCCGGAGTCGTGGGCGGACTTCTGGGACACCAAGGCGTTCAAGGGCGATCGGGCGATGGTCCACCCGGACGGTGACCTGCCGGAGCTGGAGTTCGCGCTGCTGGCCGACGGTGTCCCGATGGACAAGCTGTACCCGCTCGATGTGGACCGTGCCTTCAAGGTGCTGACCCGGCTGCGGCCCCAGATCAAGAAGTTCTGGGACAGCGGCCCGCTCCCGGGCGTGCTGCTCAGCCGCCAGGAAGTGACGATGTCCACCGTCTGGGACGGCCGGATCGCCGATCTGCAGAAGCAGGGTGTTCCGGTGGAGCGCCAGCTCAACGGCATGCGCCGCCAGTTCTCCGGCTACGCCATCGCCAAGGGCGCGGCCAACGTGGACAACGCCTACAAGCTGATGGACTTCTCGCTGCGGGCGGAGAGCCAGGCCAACCTGGTCAAGTTCTTCCCGTCGAACCCGTCCTCGCCCGTTGCTTACTCCAAGCTGACCGAGGAGCAGCGCAACGCGTCCGCGGGTGCGCCGAAGTACTACGACAAGGGTTTCGACGCGGATGTCGACTGGTGGCTGAAGAACGAATCGTCCGTCACCAAGCGCTGGTTGGAGTGGGCTCGTGGCTGAATTCGGTGTTGCCACACCGTCCGTCAAGGTGGCCGGCGGCAAGCCGGCCACCGCGACCGGCAAAGCGCTGTCGGTAGTGGCGTTGCGCAAGACCTACGGCGATGTCGTCGCCGTCGACGAGGCGTCCATGGAGATCGCGGCGGGGGAGTTCGTCACCTTCCTCGGCTCCTCCGGGTCGGGCAAGACCACGACGCTGATGATGATCGCCGGGTTCTGCGAACCCGACTCCGGCACCATCACCGTCGGAGGCCGCGACGTCACACGGCTCGCCCCGCAGAAGCGAAACCTCGGCTTCGTCTTCCAGCAGTACCTGCTTTTCCCCCACATGACGGTCGCGGAGAACGTCGCCTTCCCGCTCACGCTGCGCGGCGTGGGCAAGGACGAGATCCGCCGCCGGGTGGGGGAGACGCTGGAGATCGCCGGTCTCTCCGGGTTCGGCGGGCGCAAGCCGCGTGAGCTGTCCGGTGGTCAGCAGCAGCGCGTCGCCCTGTGCCGGGCGCTGGTCTACCGCCCGCCGGTCATCCTCATGGACGAGCCGCTCGGTGCGCTGGACAAGAAGCTGCGCGACCAGCTCCAGGTGGAGATCAAGACCATCCAGCAGGAACTCGGCCTGACCGTCATCTATGTGACGCACGATCAGGAGGAAGCGCTGGTGATGTCGGACCGGATCGCGGTGATGCGCAACGGCCTGATCGAGCAGTTCGACACCCCCAGGGAGCTGTTCGAACGGCCGAGGACGCCGTTCGTCGCGGACTTCCTGGGCGCGGCCAACTTCCTGCCCGGCCGCATCGAGCAGCACAGCGACGCCCACACCCTGGTCCGTCTCGACAACAGCGGCGGCCTGATCAAGGCCCGCCGCCACGATCTCGCCTCCGGCGTCCAGGTGAAGGTGGCTGTGCAGCCGGGCCGGCTGCGGGCCTGCGCCGCCGACGACGGGTTCTGTACCGGCACGGTGGAGACCGCCACCTATGTGGGCACCCTGGTCCGCGCCGGGGTGCGCGTCGACGGCAAGGACGCACCGCTGCTGCGCCTGGAAGTACCCGCCGGCCGCGGCCCCGTCGCCGGCGAACGGGTGGGGATCACCGCTGATGCGGATGACATCAACCTCTTCGCCGACGAACAGGCGGAGTGAGTCATGGCCGCCACCCTCACCGCCAACGCTCCCGCACGCCCCCGCAAGCTGCTGGCTTCGCGCCGGACGCGGGTCGGGATCCTCTACGCGCTGCCGGTCGTCGTGTACCTGCTGGTGCTGTTCGTCTACCCGATCTTCTCCACGCTGCTGCTCAGTCTGAAGGACGCTGACGGTTCGTTCACGCTGCACTGGTACGCCGACGCGCTGACCGGCGTGAACCTGTCGGTGCTGTTCACCACGCTGCGGATCTCCGCCGAGACAGCGGTCCTCAGCCTGGTCTTCGGGTTCGTTCTGGCCCAGGCGATCTCCCGGCTCAAGCCCATGCTGGCTGGCCTGGCGATGCTGGTCGTGGTCGTCCCGCACTTCGTCAGCGCCCTGGTGCGCACCTACGGCTGGATCATCATGCTCGGTGACAAGGGCCTGGTGAACGAGACCCTGGCCGCCATGTCGGTCCCCGGCGCTCCGTTCCAGCTGCTCTACAACGAGCTGGGTGTGGTGATCGGCACCACCTCCATGATGCTGCCCTACACGGTGCTGCTGCTGTACGGCGTGATGCGTGGGGTGGACCGGCGTCTGCTGGCGGCCGCGGCCAGCATGGGCGCGGGCAAGGTGACCATCTTCCGCCGCGTCTATCTGCCGCTGGTCGCCCCGGGCCTGGCCAGTGCCGGGCTGCTCAGCTTCATCCTGTCGCTGGGCTACTACATCACCCCGGCCCTGATGGGCGGACCCCACCAGACGATGATCGCCACCCTCATCAACCAGCAGGTCACCAAGGAGAACCAGTGGAACGGGGCGGCCGCCCAAGGCGTCATCCTGCTGCTGCTCACCCTGGCCGGACTGCTGCTGGTCAAGCTCGTCAGCTCCCTGGGCGCCAGCCGTAGGAAGAGGAGCGGATCGTGATGGAGCTGCGCAAGTCCCTCGCCGGGCGGATCGCCCTCACGGCCGTGGCCACCGTGATCCTGCTGTTCCTGGCGCTGCCGATCGTGGTCATCCTCGTCACCTCCTTCAGCAACAACGCCTTCGCCGCCTTCCCGCCCGAGGCGTGGACGCTGAACTGGTACAAGGCCCTGTTCGCCGACGGCAGCAAATGGCCCGCCGCACTCTCCCTGAGCGCCCTGGTCGCCGCGCTGAGCACCGTGTTCTCCCTGATCATCGGGGTGACCGCGGCGACCGCCCTGGTCCGCAGCGAACTCCCGCTGCGCTCCGCGGTGTTCGCGCTGGTCCTGGGACCGCTGGTGATCCCACAGATCGTCACCGCGCTGGGTCTGTTCCTGCTCTTCGAGCCGGCCGCGATGCTGGGCAGCCCGATCGCCATCGCCCTGGGTCACACCGTGCTGGCCTCACCGATCGCGGTGCTGATCCTGATCGCGACGCTGCGTGGCATCGACGAACGCCTGGAGGACGCAGGGGCCAGCATGGGCGCGGGCCGGCTGACGATCGCCCGGAAGATCACCTTCCCTCTGGCGGCGCCGGGCATGATCGCGGCGGCGATCTTCTCCTTCATCACCAGCTTCGACGAGTTCTACATCTCCCAGTTCCTCTCCTCGGTCGACACCGTCACCCTGCCGGTGCGGGTCTACAACTCCCTCACCTTCGAGATCGACCCCAGCGTCACCGCGGTCAGCGCGCTCCTCACCGCCTTCGCCATCCTCGCCCTGGGCCTGGTGGCCCTGGTGCGCTGGCTCGGCTCCGGACGGCAGGGTTCCCTGCTCTCGGTCGAGAACACGGCAGGGGTCGCCAACCCCGGAGGCGAGGCCGTATGACCACCCACCGATCGTGCTTCCTCGACACATCATCCTGCGATCAGCGAAAGAGCCACGCGCATGACTGACACGCTCGCCGCTCCCTCATGGGAGGCGGAAGTCCTGGAATCCGTCCCCCGTGGCTTCCTCGCCCACGACTGGCAACCCGCCACCGGAGGTCGCACCTTCGAGGTGCGCAACCCCGCAACCGAGGAAGTCATCGCCACCGTCGCCGACTGCGGCGCTGAAGACGCGCTGAAAGCACTGGACGCGGCGGCCGCGGCCGCCGACCAGTGGGCCCTCGCCGGCCCGCGGGACCGGGCGACCGTCCTGCACCGGCTCACCGACGCCATGACCGAGCACCGTGAGCGTCTGGCCCGGATCATCACCCTGGAGATCGGCAAGACGATCAGAGAAGCCCGGGGCGAGGTCGACTACGCCGCAGCCTATTTCCGCTGGTACGCCGAGGAGGCGGTCCGCCCGCAAGGACGGAGCACACCTTCCCCGGACGGCAGGAGTCACATCGTCACCGTCGCCGAACCGGTCGGACCCTGCCTGCTCATCACCCCATGGAACGTGCCGCTGGCCATGGCTGCCCGCAAGGCCGCCGCCGCCCTCGCCGCCGGCTGTACCGCCGTGCTCAAACCGGCCGCGCTCACCCCGCTGTCCTCCCTGATACTGGGCGAGCTGGCGCGTGAGGCCGGCGCGCCCGCGGGTGTCCTGACCGTGATCACCAGCAGCGACGCGGCAGCCGTCACCACGACGCTGCTGACCGACCCCCGGCTGCGCAAGCTGTCCTTCACCGGCTCTACTCCGGTCGGCAGGCTGCTGCTTCAGCAGAGCGGTGCCCGGGTGCTGCGCACCTCGATGGAACTGGGCGGCAACGCGCCGTTCCTGGTCTTCGACGACGCCGACCTCGACCTCGCGGTCCGCGAAGCGATGATCGCGAAGATGCGGCTGGGCGGCCAGTCCTGTGTCGGCGCGAACCGGTTCCTGGTCCAGGAGGGAATCGCCGACGCGTTCGCCGCTGCCCTGGGCGAACGCATGGCCGCCATTCGGGTGGGCGCCCCGGACCGGGAGGACACCGAGCTCGGCCCGCTGGCCGACCACCGCGCGGTGGACAAGGTCCGTAACCTCGTCGAGGACGCCGTGGCCCGCGGTGCCGTCGTCATCGGCAAGGCGGACATCCCTGACGGGCCAGGCCACTACGCCGCCCCCACCGTGCTGGACCACGTCCCCGCCGATGCCGCGATCATGCACGAGGAGGTCTTCGGACCTGTCGCCGCCATCCACCGGTTCTCCACCGAGGCCGAGGCCATTGTGGTGGCCAACAACACCGAGCACGGCCTCGCGTCGTACGTGATGACGTCCCACATCGACCGCGCCCGCCGGGTCGCCGCCTGTCTGCAAGCCGGCATGGTCGGCATCAACCGCGGCCTGGTCTCCGAGGTGGCGGCGCCCTTCGGCGGGGTCAAGCAGTCCGGTCTGGGCCGCGAAGGCGGACCCGAGGGCCTCCACGAGTACCAGCAGCTCAAGTACCTGTCGATGCCCGGCTTCAACACCTGAGCAAGCCGACACGAGCGCGTGGCTCGCCCGCGTCCGGGCCGGGCAACGCGGTGATCGCGGTGGCGATCCCTTCCGCGACGTCCACTGGCGGGCGCGGCCAAGTCCGCTCCGGGTGGCCGCCGGTCTCCTGCGACGGCCTTGGGAAAGGGGTGTCACTGGAACGCATACGGAGCATCTGGGAGGACAACTCCCAGATGCCCGATCAGCGGCTCGACGGCGTGGTGTTGAGGTTGCCCGTTCTTCGCGGCCATCCTGGTGAGGCCGTGGACGGCCCCGCCCTCGTGTCGACTCGGTCGCCGGCCGGCCACCGTCGTCCAGCAGACGAAGGTGCGATGGGTCCCGTGGTCACACTGGTGCGGAATCGTTGTTGAGCCGACTCGTCTGGGCCCGCAGCCATGCCGTCAGCCGGCGGACGCGTCCGTCCTGCTCGGGTGATCGACGGCTGAGGAGGTGGTAGCTGGTGCCGTCGGGGACGAAACCGAGGGGTGCGACGAGTTGCCCTCGCTCCAGGTCGTCGCGGGCGACGGCATACGGGGCTATTGCGACACCGACGCCGGCCGCGGCGGCCTGGAGGGTCAGATAGAAGTGCTCCAGGGTCTGCTGGGAGGCGGGCTCTGCTTTCATGCCGGTGATACGTCGCCAGTCGTCCCACGCCTGCGGCCGTGTGTCGGTGTGCAGAAGTTTTACCTGCGCTACGCAGGCGGCGCCGGTCACACGGGTCGCGAGATCGGGCCGGCAGACGGGTGCGATCCGCTCTGCGAACAAGCAGGTCCGGCTCGCCTCTTCGGGGAACGGAAGGTCGTCCCGGCGGATCGCGAGGTCGATGTTGTCCCGTTCGGAATGGACAGGGCCGCCGCCGACGGGCGGAGGCCGCGGGCTGCGCCGGCGTCGACCTCCTCGCGTACCGCGCCACCGATGCCGACCCTCTCGACCTGGTTCGCGCCGCCCGCGCCGCCACCACCGGCCGTCTGGTCGTGCCGGCTCGATCAGCGACACCGACCAGATACAGGCGCTCCCATCAGCAGGAGCCGACGCCTTCACCAGCGGGTCCGCCGCCTTCGACGGTTCTTTGCAGCCTCACGCCGGCACCCTGCGGTCCCAACTGGCCCCCGTGGCGAGTCCGTAGCGTAAGCCGCCCCGGGAACCCAGAAGCGAGGCGACGCGGAGCCTCCCCATGAGTGGGGACGCGGTCACCGCTTCGCCGTCCGGGACGAACCGGCATTCGCCCTGCGCGATGACGCGGGCAAGGTCACGGGCGAAGTGTGGTCGAGTCACGCGGCCATCCGCTGGACCTCTTGACTCCCCCCTGAGCGACTGCCATTCTCTGTGCCAGATAATAGCACAGCATACCACATTGTGGCACAAGGGGAAATTCGAGAGCGGGGACGGGCCCCCGAACCCGGGACGAACACGAGCCTTGGGCCCTTGGGCGCGCCCCCTCCAAGCCGCCACAAAGCACCCTCACGCTGGGCACAGCTTGCGGCCCGGCGTCACGAAAGGAAAGTCCTGTGTCAGCTGCGAGGAAGCGCGTCGCGGTCGTCGGCGTGGGAACGATGGGCAGCCAGGCCGCCTGGCGGCTGGCCGCCCGGGGTGCCGAGGTCGTGGGCTACGACCGGTTCGCGCCCGGTCACGACCGCAGTGCCGCAGGTGGCGAGACCCGGGTCTTCCGCAGTGTGCAGACCCACGACGGCCGCTATGTGCCGCTGGTGCGGCACGCCGACGCCCTCTGGAAGCAGTTGCAGGCGGAGACCGGGCGGGAACTGCGCCGACTGATCGGAGCCCTGGTCATGGGGCCGGCCGACGACCCCGAGATACGTACCGTCATGGACGGCATCGCCGAGCACGGTCTCGACCACGAGGTGATCGACACCGAGGTGATGGGCAAGCGTTTCCCGCAGTTCCGCGTCCACGACAGTGACCTGGTGGTCCTCGACTCCCACGCCGGGTTCATCCGCCCCGAGCTGACGATCCAGACCGCGGCCCGGCGCGCCGAGGAGCTGGGGGCCCGGATCCGCCGCTACACACCGGTGCGGGAAGTCACGCCCGTCGCCGGGGGAGGCGTGGAGATCCGCACCGACACCGACACCGAGCGCTTCGACGCCGCCGTCGTCACCCCCGGCCCATGGGTCGGCGACCTGCTGCCCGACCTGCCGTGGGAAGTGAGCATCCACCGCGCGATCAGCGCCTGGTTCCTGCCCCACGAGGACCACCCGGCAGACGCCGAGCGCCCCGCCTTCATCCGCTGCGGCGACACCCCCTTCTACGGCATCCCCTCCCCGGACGGCCTGGCCGTCAAGCTGGGCCTGCCCCAGCCCCACCACAAGCTGGTGGATGATCCCAACCGCCTGAACCGGACCGTCGCACCGGAAGAACTGGAAAGCTTCACCACGGCGGTGCGCCGCCACCTGCCCGGCCTGAACCCCGACCCGGTGCGCCTGTCCGTCTACATGGAGGGCTACACCGACAGCACCCGCCCGCTGGTCGGCCCCCTGCCGGGCTGCGACGACATCATCCTGCTGGCCGGCTTCTCCGGCCAGGGCTTCAAGGTCTCACCCGCCATGGGCGACATCGCCGCCGACCTCGCCCTTCAGGGCCGCACCCCCCAGCCGATCGACTTCATCACCACAAGCGGCCGCACCGCGGCCTGAGCCCGTACGAGGAAAGCCATGACCCTGACCATCGGCACGCTGCGGGCCGAGCCCGGCCGGAAGACCCGCGGGGTCCTGCCCGCCGACCTCGGCACCACGACAGTGGAGGTGCCCCTGATCCTCGTCAACGGCTCCCGCCCCGGCCCCAGGGTCGTGATCACCGGCGGTGTCCACGGCGGCGAGTTCATCCCCGTCGACGCCACCACCCGCCTGGCCGGACTGCTGGAACCGGACGAGATCGCCGGGCAGGTGGTGATCTGCCCCGTCGCCAACCCCCCGGCCGTCTACGGCGGCAGGCTCAACATCTCCCCGCTGGACGGCGTCAACATCAACCGCGTCTTCCCCGGCGACAAGGACGGCGGCCCCACCGACCGCATGGCGGCATGGCTGTTCGAGAACCTGATCGACGGCGCCGACGCCTACATCGACCTGCACAGCGGCGGCATCGACCAGCACCTGCTCGACTTCGTCGGCTACCGCCTCACCCCCGACGACGAGCTGAACGCGAAGAACAAGGCGATGGCCCACGCGGTCGGATACGAGCGGGCCATCTTCGGCACCAGCGCCGACGGCGGCAACAGCCACGCCGCCGCCAACCGCCAGGGCATCCCCGCGATCCTCGTCGAGACCGGCCAACTCGGCGACCGCGACCCCGCCACCGTACGCAGGCTCCTCGACGGCCTGCACCGGCTCCTGCACCACCTCGGCGTCACCGAGGCGCCGCAGCACCTCGCACCGGTGACCGTGCAGCCGCGCGACTGGATCTGGACGGGCGAGGTCGAGTCTCCGGCCGCGGGCCTGTGGTACCCGGACGCGGTCACCGGCGACGAGGTGACCGAGGGGCAGACCATCGGCCGCATCATCGACCCGGCCGACGGCGCCGAACACAAGGTCGCCGCCGTCTCCACCGGAACGATCATCTACAACATGAACGGGCTGACCGTGCGCCCCGGCACGCACCTCGCCGCCATCGCCACCTCTCACGACTGAAGGCCTCGTGCCCGACCGCTGAACCGCCCCCACCCACCTGAGCTGGTCCCCATGCGAGCACGCCCGTGTCTCGGGTGAGCTGGCCGAGTGAGCCGGGATGCCGAGGGACGGTTCGCGAAGGAGGAGGTCCCCCATGGACGCCATTGACGAGAAAATCATCGCCGAGCTGACCCGCAACGCCCGCATCTCGCACTCCGAGCTGGCCGGCAAGGTGCTGCTGTCCCGCAACGCGGTGCGCCAGCGCATCGAACGGCTGGAGCGTCGGGGCCACATCGCCGGCTACACCATCGTCCGCGCAGGCGGCGACGCCGGCGATGTGGTCTCCGCGCTCGTACTCGTCTACCGCCAGGACCGCATGCGCGGCGGGGACGTCCTGGCCGCGCTCAAGCGCATCCCCGAGGTCGTCATCTGCGAGATCCTCAGCGGCGACTTCGACATCATGGTGCGCCTGGAGGCGGCCTCGCTGGAACGCGTACGGGGCATCTGGGAGGACATCGCCCAGATGCCCGGTGTACGGGACACGGTCACCGCGCTCACCCTGTCCAGCGTCGTCAACCGCCATCGCTGAGCGCGGAGTTCACCGGAGCCGGGGTGAGCGGCGCATCCTCAGGGTCTTGCCGGTCACCGTTCGGTGCCAGGGGTTCGCGCTCGGTGCGGAAGGCGGTCATTGGACCATCTCACTGATGTGGTTGACGCAGACGACCTTGGGCTGGGTCATCTCCTCGAAGGCGAAGCGCACGCCTTCGCGGCCCATGCTGCCGTACTTGTACCCGCCGAACGGCATGGCGTCGAAGCGGTAGTCGGACGAGTCGTTGATCATGACGCCGCCGGCTTCCAGCAGCCGGGCCGCGGTCAGGGCGCGGTCCAGGCGTGAGGTGAAGATGCCGGCGTGGAGGCTGTAGTCGATGGCGTTGGCCTGTTCGATGGCGTCGTCGAAGGATGTGAACGGTTGCAGTACGACGACGGGGGCGAACACCTCCTCCTGCCAGATCGAGCAGGTGGCGGGGACGTCTTCGAGGACGGTCGGCGTGTACAGGGAGCCGGTGGCGTTGTTGCCGCACAGCAGTACCGCGCCTTCGGCCACGGCCGTGTCGACCTTGGTCCGGGTGGCGGCCGCGGCCTGATGGGTGATCATGGGGCCGACGTCGGTGTGCTCGTCGCGCGG
>NZ_JBVIEE010000006.1:0-15775 GCF_055572015.1 Streptomyces sp. NPDC030840
CAGACGCCGACGCCCGGCCACGCGGCGGCACGGACCCGCGGCGGCCCGCCCCCACCACCAAGGGGCGCGGGGAACTGCGCGACCAGCCACAACGAACGCGCACGCCCCCACCGCCCCGTGGGGCAGACGCCGACGCCCGGCCACGCGGCGGCACGGACCCGCGGCGGCCCGCCCCCACCACCAAGGGGCGCGGGGAACTGCGCGACCAGCCACAACGAGCCCGCACGCACCCACCGCCCTGACGAGACACGCAGAACCAGGCCCCGACGAACCCGCACGCACCCACCGCCCCCACGGGGCACCCGCCGAACCCGCCCAACCGCCGGAGGCTACGGCAGCAGGCCCGCCCGCCGCGCAGCCACCACCGCCTCCATCCGCGTGTGCGCGGACAGCTTGCGCATCGCCGAGCGGAGGTACCCCTTCACCGTCTCCGGCCGCAGCCCCAACCGCTCCGCGGCCACCGCGTTCGTGGCGCCGAGAGCGACACAGGCCAGCACGTCCACCTCACGGGGCGTCAGACCGAGGTCGCGCGCCGAGGGCTCAGCCGAGACCGCCTGCTCCAGCCGCCCGCACGCCTCCAGCAACTCCTCCCGCAGCCCCGGGTCCTGGATCCGCGGCACCAGCGCCCGCAGCGCCCCGTGCGCCTCGCGGACCTCCTCCCACGCCGCACCGGAGGCCGCACCCGACGAAGTCTCCGGCTCCCGGGACGCGGCCAGCAGGCTCCGCGCCTCGTCCCGGACGACCAGCGCGTGCTCCACGTCCCGCGCCGCGTCCACCACCGCCGCCAGCGTGCGGTCCCCCAGCGGCCGCGCCGTCCGCAGCGCCCCGTACAGAACACCCCGCACCCGGCGCCGTACGACCACAGGCACCGCCACCACGGCCTTGAGTCCCTCCGCCGCGACCGCCGCGTCGTACTCGTGGCTGATCCGGCGCGACGACGAGTAGTCCGTCACCGCGCAGGGCCGGGCGAGTGCCACCGCCTTGCCGCCGAGGCCGTTGCCGGACGAGACGGCCAGGGCCTGGAGCGCGGTGGTCAGATTGCCGTTGAGTTCGCTGATGCGCAGCTGCCGGTACGTCGACTCGACCAGGCCGCCGAACGCGACCGGCAGCCCCGTCGTGTGCCGCAGCCGAACCAGCGCACCTCGCAACTCACGCGCCCCTGCTGCCTCCGCCACCACCCGCTCGCCCCTCCTCCGCGGCTCCACACCCCCCGTTCGGGGGTAGTGAGACCCGCATCACGCATTACACGATGCCAGAGGACTGTCCGGCAATGAGGAGGACACATGGCGACCACGACGAGCGCCACGGACACGTTCCGGGCAGCACGGGACTTCCTGCTGGCGCACCGCGAGGACTACGCCACGGCGTACCGGGACTTCGTCTGGCCCCGCCCCGACTACTTCAATTGGGCCCTCGACTGGTTCGACGTGATCGCACGCGGAAACGACCGCACGGCCCTGCACATCGTCGAGGAGGACGGCACCGAGACCCGTGTCTCCTTCGCCGAGATGTCCGAGCGCTCGGCCCGCACCGCCACCTGGCTGCGCTCCCGAGGCGTACGCCGCGACCACCGCGTCCTCGTCATGCTCGGCAACCAGGTGGAGCTGTGGGAGACCGCCCTCGCCGCGATGAAGCTGGGCGCCGTCGTCATCCCCGCCACACCCCTGCTCGGCACCGCCGACCTCACCGACCGCGTCGAGCGCGGCCGCGTACGGCACGTCGTCGTCCGCGCCGAGGACACCGGGAAGTTCGACGAGGTGCCCGGGCGGTACACGCGGATCGCGGTCGGGGGCGCGCCGGACGGCTGGCAGGCCTACGAGGAGGCGTACGGCGCGTCGCCCGACTTCACCCCCCTCGGGCTCACCAACGCGAGCGACCCGCTGATGCTCTACTTCACCTCGGGCACCACCGCCCGCCCGAAGCTCGTGGAGCACACCCATGTGTCGTACCCCATCGGCCACCTGGCGACGATGTACTGGATCGGCCTCAAGCCCGGCGACGTCCACCTGAACATCTCCTCACCCGGCTGGGCCAAGCACGCCTGGTCCAACCTCTTCGCCCCCTGGAACGCCGAGGCGACCGTCTTCATCCACAACTACACACGTTTCGACGCGCCGCGGCTGATGGCGGAGATGGACCGCGCGGGCGTCACCACCTTCTGTGCCCCGCCCACCGTCTGGCGCATGCTCATCCAGGCCGACCTCACCGCCCTGCGCACCCCGCCCCGCGAAGCCCTCGCCGCCGGCGAACCCCTCAACCCGGAGGTCATCGAGCAGGTGCGCCGCGCCTGGGGAGTGACCATCCGGGACGGTTTCGGGCAGACGGAGACGGCCGTGCAGGTGTCCAACAGCCCCGGACAGGAGCTGAGGGCCGGCTCGATGGGACGGCCCAGTCCGGGCTTCAAGGTCGTACTCCTCGACCCTGTCTCCGGGGCGCCGGGCGCCGACGAGGGTGAGATCGCGCTCGACCTGCACGGCCGGCCCGTCGGCGTGATGACCGGCTACCACGGCGACCCGGACCGTACGGCCGAGGCGATGGCCGGCGGCTACTACCGCACCGGCGACATCGGCGCCCGCGACGCCGACGGCTACATCACGTACGTGGGGCGCGCCGACGACGTGTTCAAGGCCTCCGACTACAAGATCTCGCCGTTCGAGCTGGAGAGCGCGCTGCTGGAGCACGAGGCCGTCGCGGAGGCGGCCGTGGTGCCCGCGCCGGACGAGGTACGGCTCGCGGTGCCGAAGGCGTACATCGTGCTGGCCGACGGCTGGGAGCCGGGCCCGGACACGGCCAAGGTCCTCTTCGAGCACTCGCGCGAGACCCTCGCGCCCTTCAAACGCGTCCGCCGCCTGGAGTTCGCCCCGCTCCCGAAGACCGTGTCGGGCAAGATCCGCCGCATCGAGCTGCGCGAGGCAACGGCCGCGGGCTCCGACGCCGAGTACCGCGAGGAGGACTTCCGGTGACGACGACCTCACGACCGCCGGTGACCCCATCCCTGTCGTACGCACACGGGACGAGCGACACGGCCCTGCTCGGGGACACGATCGGGGCCAGTCTGGACCGGGCCGTCGCGGCCTGGCCGGACCGTGAGGCACTGGTCGACGTGCCCTCGGGCCGGCGCTGGACCTACGCCCGGTTCGCCACCGACGTCGACGAGTTGGCGTACGCGCTGCTCGCGAGTGGGGTCACCAAGGGGGACCGGGTGGGCATCTGGGCGGTCAACTGCCCCGAGTGGGTCCTCGTCCAGTACGCCACCGCCCGCATCGGCGCGATCATGGTGAACATCAACCCGGCCTACCGCACCCATGAGGTCGAGTACGTCCTGGGCCAGGCCGGCATCTCCTTCCTCTTCGCGTCCGTCACACACAAGACGAGCGACTACCGGGCGATGATCGAGCAAGTCCGGGGAAACTGCCTGCGGTTGAGGGAGACCGTCTTCATCGGGGACCCGAGCTGGGAGGCGCTGATCGCGCGCGGAACGCCCGTTCCGTACGAGGAGCTGTCCTGCGACGACCCGATCAACATCCAGTACACGTCGGGTACGACGGGCTTCCCCAAGGGGGCCACTCTCTCCCACCACAACATCCTCAACAACGGCTACTTCGTGGGCGAGATGATCGCCTACACGGAGCAGGACCGGGTGTGCGTTCCCGTGCCCTTCTACCACTGCTTCGGCATGGTCATGGGCAATCTGGCCGCCACGTCCCACGGCGCCTGCATCGTGATCCCGGCCCCCTCCTTCGACCCGAAGGCCACACTGGAGGCCGTCCAGCGGGAGCGCTGCACCTCCCTGTACGGCGTGCCGACCATGTTCATCGCGGAGCTCAACCTCCCCGAGTTCGCCTCGTACGACCTGTCGTCGCTGAGGACCGGCATCATGGCGGGCTCGCCCTGCCCGGTGGAGGTGATGAAGCGGGTGGTCACCGAGATGCACATGGCAGAGGTGTCGATCTGCTACGGAATGACGGAGACCTCGCCCGTCTCCACGCAGACCCGGCGCGACGACGACCTGGAGCACCGCACCGGCACCGTCGGCCGCGTCCTCCCGCACGTCGAGGTGAAGGTCGTCGACCCGGTGAACGGTGTGACCCAGCCGCGCGGCACGGCGGGTGAGCTGTGCACCCGGGGCTACAGCGTGATGCTCGGTTACTGGGACGAGCCCGAGAAGACCGCGGAGTCCATCGATTCCGGGCGCTGGATGCACACGGGGGACCTGGCCGTGATGCGCGAGGACGGGTACGTCGAGATCGTCGGCCGCATCAAGGACATGATCATCCGGGGTGGGGAGAACATCTACCCGCGCGAGATCGAGGAGTTCCTGTACGCGCACCCCAAGATCGCCGACGTGCAGGTGGTGGGCGTGCCGCACGAACGGTACGGCGAGGAGGTGCTCGCCTGCGTGATCCCGCGCGACCCGGCGGACCCGCTGACCCTGGAGGAGCTCCGCGCCTTCTGCGACGGGCAGTTGGCGCACTACAAGGTGCCGAGCCGGCTGCGCATCCTCGACTCCTTCCCGATGACCGTGTCGGGGAAGGTGCGGAAGGTGGAGCTGCGCGAGACGTACGCGGGGGACTGAGTACCGGTACGCGTGCTCGGCCGCCGTTGGCGCGGCCGGGCGCCACCTAGTACCGCAACGGTGCTTGTTCTGATTGCTGGGCAGTTCCAGGGCTGTGTCCGCGTCGTTTGTAGTGGCTGATGCGGGCTTGGTGCCGGCGGCGTCGTCGCCAGTGTGACCAGTGCAGAATGTCGTCGACCGGGGTGGGGCGACGGTCGGTGGGGCGGGTGATCAGGCGTCTGATCTCGGCGAGGCTGAGGTGGATGAGCCGGGAGGATCCGTTTCTGCTTTTTCCGTGTCCAGCTCTCGGGCCCGCAGGACGGTCAGGCAGGCGTGGGCGGCCATGGCCAACGTCATGTGGCGGTGCCGGCCCGGGTAGCGGCGGACCTGGTAGTCGTCCAGGCCGCATTCCTGCTTCGCGCTCTGGAAGCATTCCTCCACGGCCCACCGGCTGCCCGCGATACGGATCAGCTCGTCCAGCGTGGTGTCGGCCGGGCAGTAGGCGATGTAGTAGGAGATCTCCTCGGGCCTGCTCACCCGCGCCTACCGGCCGCAGACCAACGGCAAAGTCGAACGCTTCAACCGCACCCCGCTCGACGAATGGGCGTATCTGCGGCCCTACACCAGCAAACCGAACGCACCGACGCCCTGACAGACTTCCTGCACACCTACAATCACCACCGCTGCCACACCGCACTCGGAGGCCAGCCACCCATCAGCCGCGTGAACAACGCTTCAGGTCAATACAGCTAGACGGTAGGGGCCGCGCTGCCCGTCCGGCGGCTGCTCTTCGGGCGCCACAGCCAGGGGCGGCCCTCGGGGGAGAGGCCCGCGGCGGCCGGGCCGGTCGGGGTGATGCGGAGTACGGGGCCGTCGATGCTGACCGTCGTGCCGGGCATCCGGATGATCCGGTCCTCGTTGCGCATCTGCAGACGCCCGTCGAGGCCCCGCCCCAGCAGACAGTCGCCGGCCGCGGACACCGGGCCGTAGCCGGGGAAGGTGACGGGGTGCGACGCCGCTTCGACGGGGGAGTGGGACGCGGAGATCAGGGAGGCGGAGACGGGGGCTCGGTAGTAGAGGCGGTCGCCTGCGGCGGCGATCGCGTCGGCCGGGACGGCGAGTCCCGTCAGCGGGGCCGGACCGTCCGGCGTCCAGTGGTGGACCGTGTCCCGGCCCGGCGCGTAGACGTGCACCTCGCCGTCGGTGCCGACGACCGCGGTCAGCCCGTCCTGGACCTGACCGCCACCCAGGTCGCGCCAGTCCGACCACACGCCGCCCACGCCCCGCACCCGGGTGCTGATGCCCTGCCCTGCGTTGCGTACGAAGAGATGGACCGAGCCGTCCTTCGCTGTCACCGCCACGGGGATGCCGACCCGCCGGCCGCGGCCCGGGTCGCGCTCGGGGTTGCCGAGCCCGCTCCACGCCTTGAACGCGCCACCGGGGGAGGCCTCTTCGAGGACCACGATCTCGCGCACGTTGGGTTCGCTCCGCCCGGCGATGGCGGCCAGCCGCAGCCCGAACAGCAGCTGCCTGCCGTCGCGCAGGACGGCCGAGCCGAGGCCGGGGGCGAGAGGGCCGCCGCCGAGGTCCACCGGAGTGCCGAAGCCGCCGCCCGCCTCCTCCCGCCACCGCACGGCCCGCATCCCGAGCACGCCGTACGCGACGAGCCGCCTGTCGGACCCCTCCGCGAGCGCCAGACGGGGCCCTGGATACCGGTAGTGCGTGGACCGCACCCAGCCCTTGAAACTGCGCAGCGGCCTGTCCCCGCCGACGTTGTAGTCACCGCAGCCGCCCGGGTTGCCGCACTGCCAGGACCGGTCGCCGCCGTAAGGGACCAGGTGCGCGGCCTTCTCGTGCAGCACCTCGGTCGGGAGGTTCTCGGGCCAGTGGTGGTTGTAGTAGCCGCGGAAGGCGGTGGCCACGAACGGGCGTGGGCCGTCGGACGAGGACTGCGCCCAGCGGGCGAGCGCGGCCCAGGTGAACTCCGCCACCGCGGTGTGGTCCGCGTGGTCGGAGAAGCCGATCTGCTCGGAGTTGCGGATCGCCTGCTGCCGGGTGCCGCGTTGGATGTCGGGGTCTGGGTCGAGGGTGTGGACGAGAGTCGGGCGGTAGCGCTCGAAGAGGCCGACCAGGACGCTGACCAACTCGTCGTAGTCGTACGACTGCGCCGTCTGCAGCGGCGATCCATCGGCGATGACGGTACGCAGCCGGATGCCGGGCTCCCGCCACAGCGCGGGCGGGCCCATGTGCCCGAGGGCGGTGTGCATGGCCAGGTTCAGATACACCAGCTGCACGCTGCGGCCCTGGCGGGTGAGGGTGTTGACCTCGGCGCGGTGACCGCCCTCGAGGTCGAGCACGCTCCTCTTCCACGGGGCGAAGATCGGCATCCCGAGCTGGACGGCGTAAGCCTGCCGGAGACCCTGGTGGCGGGCGGAGGAGTACGCGGCCTTGTCCGCGAACGGTCCACGGTTGCCGGGGTACTTGTTCCTCCCGTTGGCCTCGCCCGCGGTGACGTACACACAGACGAGCGGGACGCCGGTCGAGATGGCGTGCTGGGTGTCCGGGTTCATGAAGTACAGATCGTCGTCCGGGTGGGCGAGGACCTGCATCACCAGGCCACGACGCGACTGTGAGGGCACGGTGGTGCCTCCGGCGAAACGGGCGGGCCCACAGCCCGCGGCGGTGGCTACCGCGGCGACGGCTCCCCCGAACAGGAGCGCACGCCGACTCGTACCCCGGCCCCTTGCCAAACGTTCCGCCGTCCGACCACGCCGAACAGATCTCTCACCCATGCGCAGCACTCCGTCCGTTCCCCCACAGCGGTTCGGGGCGCTGCTCTTCTCATCTCTGCGCGGCCATCACCGTTGACGGCCGCTGATCACTTGATCGCCTGAGAAGAGGGTGGACGGCGAGCGAAGGTTCCACGGCGGTGATGTGAAGTTCACAGCTCCCTGCGCTTCGCGAAATTCACCAAGCAGAGCAGTCAAGGGAAGAGCGGGCAGGCCCGCTTCTCCGCCGACTCCGGCGTCGGCTGGACGAACTGGACCTGCACCTTCGTCTCCTTCGACCCGCCACTTTGCACGTGCACGCCCAGCGCCGTGCACACGATCTGGTCGATGCCGCGCGCGGTCACCTCATCGATGGTGAACGGCACCATGAGCCGGATGGTCGCCGAGGTGGTGGTCACCACCACCTGCGTCGTCGCTGTCGGGGCGATCTCCGTGCGCAGCCCCGAATCGCCCGGGCCTCTCAGCAGCAGTGACACCGCATCGGAGATCGTGCCCAGCCGCCCGGTCCGACGTGGCCGGGGCTCGAGTTCACCTTCGGCGCCGACGAAGTAGAGCGTCACGCCGGGAGCGACACCGGTCGGCGGCTCGCCCGCGTCGGCCACTTGGGAGGGCTGGATGCCGCAGCCCGTGAGCAGTACGGGCAGCAGCACCCACCAGATCCGTCTCACTGCTCCTCCCGGCCTCGGGGCAGTGTCAGTGTGAAGCACGCGCCGCCCTCGGCCGCCGGACCGGCGGTGAGGTCGCCCCCGTGCAGGCGGGCGTTCTCCAGGGCTATGGCCAGTCCGAGCCCGCTGCCGGGGGTTCGGGAGCGAGCGGTGTCGGCCTTGTAGAAGCGGTTGAAGACGCGCGGCAGAACGTCCGCGGGCAGCCCGGGGCCGGCGTCGGTGACGGTGGCCGTGACGTACCCGGAGTAGGCGGCGAGGTGTACCCGCACCGGAGGGGCGCCGTGCCGCAGGGCGTTGCCGACGAGGTTCGCCATGACGACGTCGACCCGGCGGCGGTCCAGGCGCAGGCAGATCCGCTCGGGCGCCACGACGTCGACGGAGTCGAGCCAGCCTCGCGCGCGCAGGCAGTCGTGCACGGCGGCGGCCAGGTCGACGTCCTCCATCCGCAGCCGCGCGGTACCGGCGTCGAAGCGGGAGACCTCCATCAGGTCCTCGACGAGACGGACAAGCCGGTGGGTCTCGTCGATCGCCAGCTGCGCGGACTCCTGTGCGTCGGGATCCAGTCGGTGGTCGGTCGTGGTCGCCAGCACCTCCACGACGGCCGTCAGGGTACTCAGCGGCGTGCGCAGTTCGTGGGAGACGTCGGCGGCGAACCTCTTGGCGTCGGCCTGCATGCGCGCCATCGTGTTCATCGACTGCTGCAAGGACTCGGCCATCTCGTTCACGGTCACGCTCAACTGAGCCAGTTCGTCGGCGCCGACTCGCGGCGACCGCGCGTCGAGGTCGCCGCCCGCCAAGCGGCGTGCGGTATCGCGCAGTTCGCGCACCGGTCGCAGTACGCTGCGCGCGGCGAGCAGTGCCAGCAGCGCCGTGAGCGGCAGCGCCAGCGAGGCGGTCCGGGCGGCGGAACCGGTCAAATCGTCGATCTGTCGCTCGATGCCGCCGAGGTCAAGCACGGCGTACACCTCGATACCCGAGGGGGTCCGCGTTCCGTCCGGAGCGGTGATGACGACGGGCATGCCGACCAGCAGCCGCGTCCGGCCGGCGGTCTTGATCCTCTGGGTGACCAGACGGCCCTCGGCGTTGACGGCGGAGCGTGCTTCGTCGGTCACGAGGCCGGCTGTGGGCCCGTCGGCCGACCGCAGGGCGCGGTAGGTCACGAGAGTGTCGGGCCCGACGGCTGCACGCAGCCGGTCGAGCGCGTCCTGGCCTGGTGGATACGTCAGCTCCGGTGTGACCGCTTCGACCCGCCCGGTGACGGTCTCGGTGAACCGCTGCTCGCTGGAGGTGACGAGCGCGCTGCTCGCCGACCGGGCACCGGACCACGCGGCCACGGCGGCGCCGACCATCGTCACCAGCACGAACGCGACGAGCAGCCGGGCACGCAGCCCACGCAGCCACTGCGGTCCCCTCATGCGGGGCCGTACCGGTAGCCGAATCCGCGCACGGTCTGCACGTATTCGGGAGCCGCGGGATTTTCCTCGATTTTGGCCCGCAGGCGTTGGACGCAGTTGTCGACCAGCCGGGAGTCACCGAGGTAGTCGTGCTCCCACACCTGTTCCAGCAACTGCTGCCGGGTGAAGACCCGGCCCGGAGCCTGGGAGAGCGTCAGCAACAGCCGCAGCTCGGTCGGGGCCAGCGGCACCGGGGCGCCGTGCAGGTAGACCGTCAGCCCGGCCGTGTCGATCCGCAGGTCGCGGAAGGTGCGTACGCCGTCAGCAACGCCGCCGCTGCGGCGCAGCACGGCGCGGATGCGGGCGTCGAGCACCGTGGGCTGGACCGGTTTGATGACGTAGTCGTCCGCTCCGGCGGCCAGGCCGGTGACCACATCGAAGTCGTCGCCGAGTGCGGTCAGCATGATCACCGGGACCACGCCCGACGACCGGATACGGCGGCAGACCTCGAAGCCGTCCATCCCGGGCAGCATCAGATCCAGGACCACGAGATCGGGACCGGAGTCGACCAGCTGACGCAGCCCTTCCTCGCCGGAGTCCGCCGTGAGCACGTCGTGGCCGTGCCGGCCCAGCGCGAGCTGGAGCCCGCGCCTGACCCTGGGATCGTCCTCGATGAGCAGAATTGCTGACATCCGATCATTGTGACTTTCCGCAAGGGCATCCACCGGCGACCTCGGCGATCGCGGCGATCTGCGACATGAACGCGACATTGCGGAGACGTGGGTTGGACACCCCGCGGCGACGGTGATGGTCATGGAACGCATCTCGAACCAGGACTCAGTCAGTACCCCCCACGCCGCAGCCGTGCCTCGGCGGCACGCCCGCGACGGCCGGCGCAGGAGGCGGCAAGCGGGCCTGGCCGTGCTCGCGCTGGCCGGTGCCGTGGCGGTGACCGGCACGGCCGTCGGCGCCCAGAGCAAGGACAGCGCCTTTGGCCCCTCGGAGGCGGGTAAGACCTCCGGCGTCACCGGCTACGACGTCACCGACTACGACGTCACCATGGACTACGAGGCGGGCGGAGGGAAACTGAACGCCGTCACCGTAATCAGCGCCAAGGCGACGAGTGCCCTGGACAGCCTCACCCTCACGCTCGACGGACCCCAGGTCCGGGCGGTCGAAGTCGACTCGAAGAAGGCGCTGTTCGCCACGGAGGGCGACAAGGTCACCGTCGAACCGACGAAGACGATCCCCGAGGGCGCCGCTTTCCGCGTGCGCGTCGAATACGACGGCAGTCCCGGGCCGGGGTGGCTGCCCACCGAGTCGGGCGGCGCGAGCGCGACGATCGGCAACGCCAGCGCGTGGTTCCCCACCCATGAGGGCGCCCACGACAAGGCGGACTTCCGCCTCACGGCGACCGTGCCCAAGGGCTGGGCAGTGGTGTCCATCGGGCGGGAGAGTCGGCCGTCCGCTGCGTCGGACACCACGTTCCGCTGGTCGGAACCTGCCGTCGACCCCGCCCAGGTCGCGGTGACCATCGACCGCCTGACCGTCGAGCGATCGCAACTGCCCGACGGCACGCCCGTGGTCAACGCGTACGCACCGGGACTCAGGGAGTCGACCAAGCCCCTGGCCGACCGTCTCCCGGAGATCATCGACTTCCTCTCGGACAAGTTCGGCCCGTACCCCTACTCCTCGGCCGGCAACGTCTTCGTCAACGTGAATGACGACGGGCCCGGAACCGCGCCGGCGACCCGGCCCGTCTATCTCGGCGCAGGCAACGCCGAGTTCATGACCCTCGACCAGGTCGTCCACGAGCAGGCCCACGAGTGGTACGCGAACGCGGTGACCATCGCCGGCAGCGAGGACTCCTGCCTGAACGAGTGTCTCGCCTCGTACGCCACCTGGCTGTGGGACGAGGAGAAGGACCGCGCCGATCTCGACTCCCGCTACCGCGAGCAGGCGGAGGAGCACAAGGACGACGCCGACTGGTGGCAGAGGCTCTACCAGCCCGGCAGCGCGGCGGGGATCAATATCTACACCAAGGGACCGCTCGCGCTCCACGCACTGCGCCGTCAGGTCGGCGACGCCGCGTTCAACCGGATCATCAAGCAGTGGCCGCAGAAGCAGCGCGGCAGGTACGCAAGTTGGCCCGACTTCGAGTCCTTCGCCGCAAAGACCAGCGGCCAGGACCTCACCGGTTTCTTCAAGGCCTGGTTCCACGACGAGGGGGTTCCCGCGGACGAGTACCTGTGGCCGGGAGAGCTGAAACCCTGAGAACCCTGTCGCAGTAACGGCGGAGACTGAGCGCACTACATCCGCGAGCCGACGCTGAAGGGGCTCGACACTGAGTCGCGGCCGGGCCGCCGGCGCGGACGATCAGTAAGGCGAGTGAGCGGTGTTAATCGCCCACGACCTGACCACGACGACCTCCGCCCGCTGATCGAGCGTCGCCTGTCCGTGGTCCTCCACCACGACCTGTGCTGTGCTTGCCAGATCGTGAGCGCTTCCACCACAAAGCGCTCCACGATGACGGGCCTCGTCCTGCCCTCCGCGATCGAGGTGATCACGCCGTTCAACGCGCCGCCCGGGATCTCATCCACAGAACACCGCCGCCGAGATCATGACCGAGCTCGGTCTGCAGGGCCGCGGGCCGCCTCGTCGGCACCGCTCGCTGCCCGCCCTGGCGAGCGGAACCGCTCCCTACGCTGGTTCGATGCCATCGCGCCCAAGGCGGGTGCGACTCGCAACCCCGAGCGCCTTGTGACGTCTGCAGGGGTGGATACGCCTCCCGTGCAGGGCCGTCGCAAGGAAAGTCACCCATGAGGGACGGTCGGCCGGCAGATCGAAGTCGACGATGCGGACCGAAGTGTCAGTGCGTGCACAACAGTCGGCAGCCTCCGTCCGGGCCGAGTTCGCGCCGCTCTGGGTGTCTCGGATGTGGGCGTCGCGATGGCTTGGTGGAGCCTTCACGGCCCACGCCCCGTCCGCATCGGCGATTGCTCCCGCCGATGCGGACACGGGTGGCCTCCACTTCCAGGTGCTCGTCGGCATCCATCCGCACCTGAACTACCGCATCACGCAGCTTCCGTTCGCGGTACTGGCCGGCGACTGCGACGGGGGAGGAAGCGGGAGGCCATCGGGCCGCGGGAGCCTTCCCGCCAGGTCACCTCCTGGAAGGCGTCCCGTCCGGCGGCCGCAGCGAGTTCAGCCACGGGCAGCGGTGGCTGCCGGTAACGGGGCACCGGCGGGCGTCCGGTGCCGCAGAAGGCGGGGCGGCGGGGTGCGCGTCATGCGGCTGGACGCTCAGATCACCACGGATGCCGACCGCATACGGGATCTGCCGGTCGGCCAGGCCAGCGCGGAAGTCAGCTTCTGGCCGTAGCCGGCATCCGCCACCACGACCGGCGGCACCAGTCCCCACCCGGCCAGTTCGTCCAGGGCGTCCGGTGCCAGGCGCCACTTCTCCCGGTGCCCGACGTCCTTGGGGACGCCGGTCCGCCGTCGCCGGACGGTGTCCTTGGCCCACTCCTTGGGCAGGAACAGCCGCCAGCTCAGCGGGCAGGAGGCCGTGTCGGAGACCGCGTGCACGCTGACGGCGACCTGGCAGTCGGCCTGCTTGCCCAAGGCGCTGCAGTACTGGTGGGCGACGCCGACCGACATCCGTCCGTCCTTGGGGAAGGACACGTCATCGACCGCCCAGGCGTCCGGGCCGATCCGCGGCACCAGCCGCTCGGCTATCCGCCGGCGCACCGGTAGCGGATCCCAGGTGGACTGGTTCACGAACTGCTGCAGGTTCTGCTCATTGTCGTCCGGCAGTCGCGAGGCCATGGCCTGGATGGACTTGCGGCGGCCGTCCATCATCAGTCCCCGCAGGTAGCAGTCGCTCTTCGCCCGCTGGTCCTTGCGCGGTATCGCGGGCGGCTTTCCACGCCCGCGATCAGGGGCCCGGCCTCGCGCGTTCGTCAGCCTGCCGCGGTAGTTTCCCGACCGGCGCGTTGTGCTGTTTTCCCCTCACCGCCCAGCGCACAGCGATCGTCGCGCGCCGGTGTCGCAAGCGGTCTCCGCGCCGCTCACGCCGCGCGTGCGCTCCGCTGTTCGGGGGATTCGGGCGTCAGGGGTCTGGCGTGGTGGCTGATGCCGGGAGCGTACTGATGTAACCGACCGGGGCCGCCCATCTCTGTGTCGGGGACGACGTTCTGTGGTGCCCAGCACCCGTCGTCCTCCGAAGCGGCCCCCAGTCGTGTTGTGGGGGCGGGAAGCGGCCTCAACCAACCCAGACCCCCTCATGGAGGGCTGATCCATGCCTGGAACCGTAACCACAGTCACCGCATCACCCAATCCCTCAGTCGTCGGGCAGCCGGTGACGCTGACCGCGACTGTCATCCCGCTCGGGCCGGGGACTCCGACCGGGACGGTCACCTTCACCGTCAGCGGCGGGCCGACCGTGACGGCGCCCGTCGTGGGCGGTACCGCGACAGCGACGGTCAGCAACCTGTCAGTCGGGAACCATCCGGTCACCGCCACCTACAGCGGTGACGGCAACTTCACCTCGTCGACCGGTACCACGGTCCTGGTGGTCATCAAGGCGTCCACCACGACGACGGTGACCTCCTCGCCGGATCCGTCGACCTTCGGTCAGACGGTGACGATCACGGCGACGGTGGCGCCGGTCGCGCCGGGAACGGGCACGCCGACGGGCACGGTCACCTTCTTCATCAGCGGGGGGCCGATCCTGACGGCGCCGCTGTCAGGGGGAACGGCGACGGTCACCACGAACGCCATGAGCGTCGGCCCGCACTCGATCACCGCGGTCTACAGCGGGGACGCCAACTTCCAGCCGTCGAGCGGGACGGACACGCACACGGTCAACGACAAGGCGTCCACCACGACCACCGTGACCTCCTCGCCGGACCCGTCGGTGACGGGCCAGCCGGTGACCTTCACCGCCACCGTGGCACCGGTGCCCCCCGCGGGCGGCACACCCACCGGAACGGTGACCTTCACCTTCGGCGACGGCTCACCGCCGGTGACGGTTGCCCTGGTGGGAGGTGTGGCCACGGTCACCCACCCGTACGCCGGCGCCACCGGCAGCCCGTACACCGTCACCGCGACCTACAGCGGGAACCTCAACTTCAAACCCTCCACCGGCACGGACACCCAGACCGTGCTGCCGGCGTCGACGACCACGACGGTGGTCTCCTCTCCGGACCCGTCGGTGGTGGGCCAGCCGGTGACCATCGCCGCGACGGTGCTGCCGGTCTCGCCGGGCGCGGGGTCGCCCACGGGCACCGTCACGTTCACCTTCGGGGACGGGTCGCCGCCGGTGACCGTGCCGCTGGCCGGCGCCACCGCCACCACCACGCATGTCTACAGCACCACCACCGGCAGCCCGTTCACCGTGACGGCCACCTACAGCGGCGACGGAAGCTTCCTCTCGTCCTCGGGCACGGACAGCCAGACCGTGCAGCCGGCGTCGACCACCACGACGGTGGTCTCGTCGCCGGATCCGTCGGTGGTGGGTCAGCAGGTGACGTTCACGGCCACGGTGGCACCGGTCGCGCCGGGGGCCGGGACGCCTGCGGGCACGGTCACCTTCGACTTCGGTGACGGATCGCCGACCCAGAGCGGCACTCTGGTGGGCGGCGTGGCGACGGTGACGCACACCTACACCTCCACGACCGGCAGCCCGTTCACGGTCACCGCGACCTACGCCGGGAACACCAACTTCTCCGGCTCCGCGGACACCGACACCCAGACCGTGCTGCCGGCGTCGACGACCACGACGGTGGTCTCGTCGCCGGATCCGTCGGTGGTGGGCCAGCCGGTGACCATCACCACCACGGTGGCACCGAGCGCACCGGGCGCCGGCACACCCACGGGAAGCGTCACCCTCAACTTCGGCGACGGCAGCCCGTCCCAGACGGTGACCCTCGTGGGCGGCGTGGCGACGGTGACGCACACCTACACCTCCACGACCGGCAGCCCGTTCACCATCACCGCCTCCTACGGCGGGGACAGCAACTTCGCCTCCTCCACCGGGTCCGACACGCACACGGTGACTGCGGCGTCGACGACGACGTCGGTGTCGTCGTCGCCGGATCCGTCGGTGGTGGGTCAGCAGGTGACGTTCACGGCCACGGTGGCACCGGTGTCGCCGGGTGCGGGGTCTCCGACGGGGACGGTGACGTTCGATTTCGGTGATGGTAGTCCGACGGTGTCGGTGCCGGTGGCGGGTGGTAGTGCGACGGCCACTCACACGTACACCAGTGCTTCGGGCAGTCCGTACGCGGTGACGGCGACGTACAGCGGTGACGGTGACTTCGCGGGGTCGAGCGGGTCGGACACGCACACGGTGACTGCGGCGTCGACGCG
>NZ_JBVIEE010000006.1:15871-17557 GCF_055572015.1 Streptomyces sp. NPDC030840
GTGGCGGGTGGTAGTGCGACGGCCACTCACACCTACACCAGCGACTCCGGCAGTCCGTACGCGGTGACGGCGACGTACAGCGGTGACGGTGACTTCACCGGTTCCACCGGGTCCGACACGCACACGGTGACTGCGGCGGCCACGACGACGTCGGTGTCGTCGTCGCCGGATCCGTCGGTGGTGGGTCAGCAGGTGACGTTCACGGCCACGGTGGCACCGGTGTCGCCGGGTGCGGGGTCTCCGACGGGGACGGTGACGTTCGATTTCGGTGATGGTAGTCCGACGGTGTCGGTGCCGGTGGCGGGTGGTAGTGCGACGGCCACTCACACCTACACCAGCGACTCCGGCAGTCCGTACGCCGTTACGGCGACCTACAGCGGTGACAGTGACTTCACCGGTTCCACCGGCAACGACACGCAGACGGTGAACGCGGCGGCGACCACCACCCAGGTGACCACCAGCCCCGACCCCTCCGTGGTCGGCCAACCGGTCGGCATCACCGTGGTGGTGACCGCCACGGCACCCGGCGCCGGAACGCCCACCGGGAACGTGGTCGTCAGCCCCGGGGACGGCTCACCCGCCCAGACCGTGGCGCTGGTGGGCGGGACCGCGACGCTCACCCACACCTACACCAGCACCGTGGGCAGCCCCTACACCGTCACCGCCACCTATGCCGGGGACGGAGACTTCAGCGCCTCCACCGGGACCGACACCCAGACCGTGGTCCAGGCCACGACCACCACCACGGTCACGTCGACTCCCGACCCGTCGGTCTTCGGCGAGCAGGTGACGATCACCGCCACGGTGACTGCCAACGCGCCCGGCGCCGGTACGCCCGGCGGGACCGTGTTCTTCGTCATCAGCGGCGGACCGGTTCTCAGCGCCCCGGTCACCGCGGGCACGGCCACCGTCACCACCAGCGCCATGACGGTCGGCCCGCACACCATCAACGCCATCTACACCGGCAACAGCAACTTCGTCGCGTCGGTCGGCTCCGACACCCACACGGTGAACCAGTCGGCGACGACGACCGTCGTGACGTCGGCACCCGACCCGTCCCTCGTCGGTGAACAGGTGACGGCCACGGCCACGGTGACGGCGACCGCTCCGGGAGCGGGGACGCCGACGGGAACCGTCGTCTTCGACTTCGGTGACGGCTCCACGCCGGTCCCCGGAGCCGTCGTGGGCGGTGTGGCCACGGCAACGCACGCCTACACCACGACGACCGGCAGCCCGTTCACCATCACCGCCACCTACGGCGGAGACACCAGCTTCGCCGGCTCCTCCGACACCGACGCGCAGACGGTGGGCGCGGCGGACACCACGACCACGGTGACCTCCTCGCCGGATCCGTCGGTGGTGGGCGAGAACGTGTCGGTGACGGCGACGGTGGCGCCGGTGTCGCCGGGTGCGGGGACGCCGACGGGGACGGTCACGTTCGACTTCGGTGACGGGTCGCCGACCCAGACCGGCACCCTGACGGGTGGTGTGGCCACGGTGACCCACGCCTACGCCGCGACGGCGGGCAGCCCGTACACCATCACCGCCTCCTACGCCGGGAACGGCAACTTCGACCCGTCGTCCGGCACTGACACCCAGACGGTGAACCAGGCGGCTACCACGGCCACGGTGTCGTCGTCCCCCGATCCGTCGGTGGTGGGTGAGTCGGTTTCGGTGACGGCGACG